>DATKKX010000258.1:0-16919 GCA_035542775.1 Phycisphaerae bacterium
TCGTTCAGAACCACCTTGCCGATGTCGTGCAACAGCCCGGCCGTGAAGACCAGGTTGACCATGCTGGTACCCAGCCGCTGGGCGACGGCCGTCGCCGCCAGGGCCACGGCCACCGAGTGCTTCCACAGGATGCCTCGCTCCAGCCCGTAGCCGATCTGCTTCCGGGAGAGCATGGAGTTGGTGTGCACCGACATGACCAGTTGGAGCACTTTGACGCTGCCCAGGCAGAGCATGGCGTCGTTCAGCGACGTCACCGTGCGGGACAGGCCGAAGTAGGCCGAGTTGCACAGCTGCAGAACCTGGCCGGTGATGGCCTGGTCGTAACGGATCGCTTCCACGATGTCGTCAAGGGTGCTGCGAGGATCATGGAGAACGTTCATCAACTTGATCGCCGTGGTCGGCAAGGGTGGCAGCTCAACCACCTGCTTGAGAATTTCGCTCGCCCGGTTCATAGTTCAACCTCCCCGTCGCGGGTCTTCAGCGTCACGCGCCCCGAGCCCACTTCGAGGCGCATCGTCCGACTGATGGAGCCGCCGACATCCTCGGCTTCGATCAGGATGCCGTTCTTCCAGAAAATCTTCCGAAGCATGACGTAATTTCGTTTTCCAATGTTGAACGTCCCCTTGTCGTCCAGAAGCTGCGAACCGCCGGCGACCTTCACGATCATCCGCTTCTTGACCGCGCCCAGTTCGTACGCGGCCCGAAAGAGCATCGGCACGCCGGTGTCCGCGAACATCGCCGGGTTGGTCTTGGCCTTGGCCGGCGACAGGTTGGACTCGGGAAGCATGAAGTGAATCATGCCGCCCACCCTGGCCTCCGTGTCCCAGACGGTCACCCCGATGCAGCTTCCCAGCGAGTACGTGACCAACAGGTCCGCCGGGTTGGCTGACACCTTGAAGTCCGCAATGTCAACGACCTGATCCATGGTCCGCTTTCGTGGCTTCCACTACGACCTTGCTCGGATCCGTGGGTTTCTTGCTCACTACGTACGCGCTCCTGAGGACCGTGACCGACGCCGTCAACTGGCTGACCGCGACGAACTCGGTCACCTTGTCCACTTTGCGCTTCTCAATCCTGATCGGGCCTTTCACATCAAAGTCGAAAACGACGTGGCGTCGCCCGATCCGGATCCGCGATCCCGCCCGGATCACTTTGGCAACGAACACTCCCGGTACGCTTTTGGCTCGGCCCTGCTCGATCATCGTGTCGCGCCGGGCTTCGGCCTCACCGATCTCGGCCACCATCGCATTCGCGGTGTACAGCAGCTCCGTGGCCCGCTCCTTCTGCTCGGGCGTCAGGCGCTTCAGATTGGCCATGAGCGGCTGCACCGAGGTGCGGATGCGCTCGATGGCCTTGAGCTTGGTCTTGCATTCTTCGGTGATGGCGTCCGCCTCATCGAGCACGCTGGGGTGAATCCCGACCGTGACGCAGGTCTGGATGCCGGCCTCGCTGCCGATGGCGCCGACCTCCACCCCCTCCCGTCCGTACACGTCTCCCCCGATGACCGCTCCCCGGGAAACCAGGAACTTTCCCTCCGCGCGAACGCGAGTGTTCATGCATTCCCGGGTGATTCTGACGTCTCCGCCCGCCGTCAGGTTGGCTTCCTCGGCGAACTTGGCGACGATGCAGCCGCCTGCTTTGACGAAACCCTTCTCGCGGCCGAGGATTCCCCCGCGAACGGTGACGTCGCCGCCGGCCTCAACTTCCGCCGCCTGGATCGCGCCGCCGACCCTGATCGATTTCTTCGATTGGACCTTGAAGAGATCAAGGATTGTGCCCCCCACGCTCACATCCGTGGCGGCATTGATGTTGCCGCACTCGAAATCCACGTTGCCATCGATGGAGACCAGATCGCTCATCGAGAGGGTGTGGTCCTTGTACGAGATCTTGCCGTCAACTGCGGCGATCACCACGGCGGGATCGTTCTCCGCCCTGCGGACCGTGGATTCAAGCTTGACCTCCACCGGCTGGTTCTTGGGTTCGATCGCCTTGCCGTACACGTCGACGCCCTTGGCGCCCGGTACGATCGGAGTGAGGCGGCCGATGGGCGTGCCGGCCTCCACCGTCACGACGCTGTTGAAGGAATAGTAATCAACGTGATCTTCGTCCTTGGCCTCGGGCCGGCCCTTCAGTGATTCGTCCAGGATGAACTCGGCGTCCTTGGGTTCGACGGCTGGCCGACCCTCCGCGATGACGAAAGGTGTCGTGCTGCCGTTCCCGCCGGCCTGCGCGGAGACGAATGCTCCGATCTTCGCCTTTACCGCATCGTCGATCGGGATGTTCGCTCCTTGGACAGCGGCCAGGACCTCGTCCTGTGTCAACGGCTGTGGATCATCCCCGGAGGCCGGGCGAACCTTCGCCGTGAGGCGGTCTGCGGAGACCTCCACAGTCACGCGTGTCGGCTTGCTGTCGCCGGGATTACCCATGCCCGCGTATTCCTCTGCCCGATCATTGCCTGATCCGATAGCCTGCCGCGCCGGCGCATTGGTCGGAGCCCGCCGGCCGCCTGAACGTTTTTTCCGGGCTTCTCCTCCTCACAGAGCGCAGGGCGTCAGTCCGACCGAGCGCCCAAGCCCGGGCAATGAGCCTTGATCCATATCGCCGCGATTTGCGAGGAACATTCGTATTTTGCCGCTTGTGGCGGGACTGGGGCGCAGGCTGGACAGTGAGCCGGGTCCGTGGATGCGTGGGTCCGAGTAGGTTGGGTTGCTGCCGCCGGGATCGGACCGGGTCAGACCCACACCCCCGGCAGGCGGTGGTGGCACTTCGGGCAGGTCCCCTTGCTCATCTTGTTATCGAGAATCTTGAAGCCCAGCCGCTGGATCAGCGGCTGCTGGCAGTCCGGACAGATGGTGTTGTTGCCCGGATGCGGAGAGATGTTTGAGGTATACACGAAGCGGAGCCCGGCCTTGCGGCCGATATCGCAGGCCGCCTCCAGCGTCTGCACCGGTGTCTGCGGCAGGTTGGCCAGCTTGTACATGGGGACGAAGCGGGCGAAGTGCAGCGGCACGGTGTCGCCGAGGTTCTGATGGATCCACCGGCACATGGCCTCGATCGTGGCCGGATTGTCGTTATACGTGGGTACCACGACATTAATCAGCTCCAGCCAGCACTTCGTCTCCTTCTTGATAGTCTTGATGCTGGTCAGGATCGGCTCGAGGCTTACGCCCGATACGCGGTGGTAAAAGTCTTCGTCGAAACCCTTGAGCGAGATGACGAAGGCATCGACGTGCTTGGCAAAGTCGAGCAGCGGCTTGGGCTCGATGAAGGCCGACGTGCCCACCACTACCTTCAGCTTGGCCTTCTTCGCCGCAGTGGCCACGTCCTTGGCGTATTCCAGAAACGCGACCGTCTCGGTGTAGTTGAAGGCGATGGTGTCGATCTTCTTCTTCTTGGCCTCGGCCACGGCCTGCTCCGGCGACAGATCAAACGTCTTCAGCTCGTCCGGCCTTTTCTGCGACTCCTCCCAGTTCTGGCAGTACAGGCAGCGAAGATTGCACCCGCCGATGGCGACGGTGAGGATCTTGCTGCCCGGCCGGAAATGCAGCAGCGGCATCTTCTCGATGGGATCCGGCCGGACAATGCAGGGATTGTTGTAGGCCCGGGTGTAAAGCGTGCCATCCACGTTGGTCCGCGTGCGGCAGGGGCAGGTCTGGTCCGGCGCCAGGATGCAGTGCAGCGGGCAGACGAAGCACTGCACCTTCTTGTCGGCGAGCCGCTCGACGTATTCGACCTGGCGGGTGAACTTGACCGGTCCGCTGCCGAGAGCCGGCGAGATCAGGCCATCGAGCCCGCACGCCAGGCAGGCCCCGCCGGTGTAGCGGGCCATCAGCGCGAGAAACCGCCTGCGATCGAGTGTGTCACCGCTCATGGGATGCCTGAAAAAGGCTCTGTTTGATTGTACGCCCGAGAGGGACTGAATGCGAGGATCGGCGAAGTCGCAAGGCGAGATGAATCGCGTTGACTAAATCTCCAGTGATTCCGCCATCTTCACCACGCGTAGCGCCCGCTTCACCACCGGCGGGTCGATCATCTTCGTGCCCAGCGAAACCGCGCCAAGGCCTTTGGCCTCCGCTTCCTGGAACGCGGCGACGATCTTGCGGGCCTTCTCCAATTCCGCCGGAGCGGGGGCGAACGCCTCGTGGATCGGGCGGATCTGACGCGGGTGGATGCAGCCTTTGCCCTCGAAGCCCAGGCCCTTGGCCTCCAGAACGCTGGCCCTTAGGCCCTCCATGTCCGCCACGTCGGAGAACACCGTGTCGATGGCCTGTATGCCGGCGGCGCGGGCGGCGTTGACCACCTGGCAGCGGGCCCAGAAGCTTTCGCGGCCCTCGTTGGTCCGCTGCGTGCAAAGGTCGGCGGTGTAATCCTCCAGGCCGATGGTCAGGGCGATGATGTTCGGCGAGGCCGTGGCGATCTCATAAGCCTTGATCGCCCCCAAGGCGCTCTCGATGATCGGCATGAGATAGACCGGCCGATTGATGTCATGCCTCTTCAAGATCGCCGCGATGCGGGCGTCCACCTGGCGCACTTGCTCGGGATTTTCGACCTTCGGCGGAAGGATGACGTGCACGTTGTGCGGCACGATGAAATCGAGGTCGATCAGCCCGCGCTCCCCCTGGTTGATGCGAACCATCCGCTCGCTGCCCTTGAAATCGATGCTTCGCAGGGCGTTACGGACCATCAGGCGGGCCTCGTCCTTCACCGCCGGCGCGACGCTGTCCTCCAAATCGAGGATCACGCCATCGGGCTCGTGCAGGCCGGCGTTGAGCATGAACTTCGGCTCGTTGCCCGGCAAGTACAGCCGCGAACGGCGGAAGCGGTCCCGCTGCGTCGGGCTTTGGGCGCCGGCGGTGAACTCCGGCAGCCACTCCGGCACGGCCGACACGTCCATTGTTCCGTTCGGCCGAAGCCGCCGGACCGCCGCCTCGACGCGGGCCATGATGACGAACGGCAGGGCCCCGGCGTCCTCCATCTCGACCTTGGCGTGCTGTACGTGCAGGGCCGCCAGCCCGTCGCGAACGAGCTGCCGCGTCTGCTCGCCGTACATCACCTCCACCTTGGTCTTCAGTTGAACGTCAAGCCCGCCGGAATCGGCCAGCGTGATCTTGATCCAACAATCGGAACGAACATCAGTGCCGCGCCGACCGGCTTCGGCGACGCGAGAAGTAGCGGGGTTTGTCGTGGTGGTCATGAGGAGGTTGTCAGTCGTTGTTGTTGGTTGTTAGTTTCTCGCCGCGAGCGAAAACCGTCTGGTTGCACAGATCTGCTCGTGCGCTTCCCCGCATGGGCGATCTGGGTTGAATCATGATACAGTTTTTCAGGCTCGACGGCCAGTCGGGCGGTCTGATCAACTGAGACCGTCGAACTCCGGCGGGTATCGTACCATTCCCTCGACGCCCTTCAGCGTCCCTGGCGTCAACTCCAGCACCATGAAGGCCTCGTCGGGCACGGGGAATGGGGCGTCGATTCCGTAGGGCCGGGCGAGCTTGAAACCGAAGCGGGGGTAATAGGTGCCGTGGCCGATGACGACGACGACCGAGTGGCCCAGGCGGCGGCACCGATCCAGCCCTTCACGAACCAGCATTGAGCCGATGCCTTGGCGCTGACGGGCGGGCAGGATGGCCAAAGGAGCCAGCGCCAGCACCGGCGTCGATCCTCCTGGCGACTCAATGGTCATGCGCTTGAACAAAACGTGCCCGACAACGAGGTCGCCGTCACAGGCCGCCAGCGAGAGCTCGGGGATGAAGGCCGCCGACCGCCGCAAGGCCTCGACCAGATCCGCTTCCACAGGCCGGCCGAAGGCAAGTTCGTTGACCTTGCGAATACCCGCCGCGTCCGCCGGCTGCTCTGGACGAATCGTAATCATGGTGCTCCCTTGGCCATAGGGTAGGTGGTAGCGACGAGGACTGCAACGCATGGCCGTCCGTCCGCCGCGCCTTATCAGCCGGCTCGAGCCAGCCTCGCCGGCAGCCTGGGTGTTGAATACCGCTGCAGTCTCCGATGGTCTCGACCGCACCTTGCATCTCCCGGCGAAGCCACTACAGTTCTCGCCGGGCCGGATGAAACCGAGTGTTTACAGAATCTCACTTGCGAGCTCATCGGCCGGGTTCCGAAGTGGGCCATTTGATCAAGGAGAACCGTCATGAAATACGGCGCACGAAACCAACTCCAAGGCAAGGTCATCGACATCAAGAAAGGCCGTCTCATGTGCCAGGTAAAGGTGCGGGTTGCGCCTGGGGCCAACATGTGCTCGGTGATGACGCTTGATTCGCTCAAGGAGCTTGGCATCAAGAAAGGAAGCACCGTCAGGATCCTCGTGAAGGCGGTGAACGTGCTGCTCGCGGCGGGTTAAGAAGCGGGAAGCGACGGGCCGGGTCCGCGGCGCCTCAGCGATACAGCATCTCCCCGGCGCGTTGCGGGGAAACATCCTTCTGAAACCGCGCATACTCGGCGGCGGCAGAAGTGAGGAATCCCTTGTCGAGATCTCCCTCGGCGAAGGCGCTCAGCAATCCGTCGAGCAGATAGGCCTCCGGTACGATCGACTCCCGCGCAAACAGCACCGGATACAGCCCGTGACTGACCACCGGTGAATACAATACCACCGCGCTGCGCGGGCAGATGTAAAAGACACCCATCTGCCGGGTCGCTGCCGTCGTGTCCAGACCGGCGAACGGATCCCAGTACTGGTCGAGCATGCGGTTCTGCCCGACATAACCGACCATGGTGCTGTCCGCGCCGAAGCGGAGCTTGCGGCCCTCCACGACCAGCTCCAGCGGCTGGTTGGCAAACGCGTCCCGCAGGGGCTGCTCCATGGCAGCGACGATCTCGCCGCTCACCCAGGCGTTGGCCAGCACGTAGAGATCGAAGGGCTCGTTGATGCCGCGGGCTCGCCAGGCGTCGGTGGGCTTGACACGCTGCTGAAGGACAACCCGCCGGACGATCCGCTTGCCGTCGCCCTGGTCGACGTACACCCGGCGCCAGCCGGCGATCTTGGTCAGGTGCGTCTCGATGCCGTGCCGTGCGCCCCAGTACAGGTTGTGAGTCGGGTTGTCGCCGTCGCCGGACTTCGTCGGCTTTCCGTCGGTTCGCCGATCATCCAGCGCGGCGTGCACCGTGACGGTGGCCCAGCCGTTTCGCCGGATCGACTGGACCACGGACGCCGCGAAAGGAAGCCGGTGTCCGCTGACGGCTTCATTCAACCCCTCGGACGGCGCCGCGGAGAGCCGCGCCGGCGGGTCCCCAACGGACGGCGCCCGTAGGCCGCGCCACAGCAGGACGCCGACGATGGCCAGCACCACGGCCGTCGTCACCAGCAACCGGTTGGCGAGGAGGCGGCGGATTCGCGGGCCGCTGAGCCAGGCGAATTTGAACGGCTGGAACGTCATGTCCACCCTCGCGGTCTGCTATTTCAGCTCCAGGGTGATATCGAACGTCCGCAGCCGATTCAGCGGGTCTTCCAGGAAATAAACCTGGAGCGTGTGCTTCCCGGGGCTCACGCGACGCAAGTTCAGCACCAGGGGCACTTCGAGCGTCTTGCCGGGCTCCAGGAGCAACGGCATCCGCGGACAGATCGCCCGATCCGGGTGCAACTGACCGCCGTTCATGCGGATGACCGGCCAGCAGGCCTGCGGCGTCTTCCCGCTGTTGGTCAGCTTCAGGCGTGCCGACGCATCGGATGCACAATAGGTCATGCCGAAGTCGGTCTGCTTGGTCGTGAAGGTCCACAGGGCCGGGCCCTCGTAACCGACCTCGACCGGCGACGGGGGCGGCAGCATGGATGCGCTCCGCGCCAGGGTCAGCCGCACGCCGCCCTTCTCCGGCACGTCCACGGCCACGTCGCAGGCCCAGTACTTTCCGGCGTCCAGCGTCTGCACGATCCGGCCCGGGGCCACCGCCGGCTTGCCCTCGCCGGGGCCCTTGGCCACCCTCAACCACAGATGGACCTCATCGAAGGCCTGATCGAGGGCGTTCTGGATGGTGACATTCACGTGGTCGGCCGAGCCGTCATTCACGCCGTCGAAGAAAGTCCGCAGCCTGCCGGTGGGAATGGAGTACTCGAGCTTCTCCGCGGCATTGTCATCCGGATATATATACGAGACCTGGTCGCCGTCGACCTCGATCACGCGGTAGTGGCTGAAGCCCGTGGCCCGATCGCGCAGCGACGTGCTGGACTCGTGGGTGCGGAGATAGTGGAAGTCTTCCAGCCCCTTGATCTTCTCCGCGAACTCGCGGAAGTCCCAGTCCGCCGAGCCGCCGGTGATGAACATCCTGATGCGGTGCTCCTTGATGAACTGGTCGAGCTTGCCGTTCTCCTTCCAGATGTCCAGCAGGGCCAGCTCGTCGCTGTTGGTGGCGATGAAGTTGAACCGCTTGTTGCGGTTCTTCTTGAGGTCGGTCTGGATCCACTGCAACTGGTCGTAGTCCTGGTCGATGGGATTGCCGGGGTGATCCAGCAGCAGCAGGCCGTGATAATTGCCGTAGTCCAGCGGCCCCATCGGCTGGCTGGCGACGAAGCGGGTGAAGCTGGCCTGATGGTCCTGGGCCCCGCAGAGCAGGAACACCGGCGCGTCGAACATCTCAAAGTACTTCAGCACCCGCTTCCAACTGGATGGGTCGTCCAGGGCCCGGGCCCATTCGGTGTAGTCGCCGGTGGCGATGATGAACTCCGGCGCCAGCAGGTTGATCTCCTTGGGCAGCATGTCGTCGAAATCCGGCGCCGTCGGGTCCCCGATGTTCATGTTGGACAGGTGGATGAAACGGAACCTGGTCTTGAAGGCGTCCACCACCTTTATGCAGTGGCGGGAGTAATGGGTGGCCGTGTTGGTGCGGATCTCCAGGTCATAGAGCCCCGTTTGCGTGCCCGGCGGAACCAGGAAGAGGATGTGGCAATACTCGCCCACGTAGGAGGGCGGACTCTCCGCCTTGAGGCGCACACGGATCTCCGGTTCGAGGGCATGCTGCAGGGTGAAGGTCACATTGCCGGCGATGTCGGGAGCCAGCCGCATCACGCAGTAGAACGTCTCGCCCGCGACGATGAAGACCGGCCGGCCCTGGGAGGGCTCGCTCACCACCGCGGCCGGAAGCTCTTCCTTGGGCACGACGCCGCGGGCCGCAGGGGCCTGGATCGTGGGCTGGGCCGCCTCCTGACCACTTCCCGCGGGCTGCGTGGCGGCCGGGCCCGGCCGTGCCGGTTGGCCGGGACTGCCCTTCTCGGGTTGCGTGGTGGTCGGAGCCGCCTTCCCCGGGGGCGCCGGCCTGGTCTTGTCTTGCGCTTGTGAAACCGGTCCCCAAGCAAATAGGATCACGCAGGACGCGAGTACTAAGCGGCGCCGACGCCTGTTCATGGTTCGATTCCTCGTAGGTTGTGGTACCATCTCGACAAAACTGTACCGTTGCGGTCTTGAAAACGGGCGGTATTATAGGCATTGTGTGATCGGGACGCTATCGTACGCAAGTCCAGCCGCGGTCTGTCGGGGAGCCCGGCCGTGTGAGAGCATTTGACATGAAGAAGGGCAGGACTTTCCAGATCGTCGTCGCGGAGCCTTTCGACGACGCGGCCGTCGCCCGCTTGCAGGAAGTGGGGACCGTGGAGCAGTTGGGCGATTCCTCGCCGGAGACGCTCCTGGCAGCGATGACCGAGGCGGATGCGTTGCTGGTGCGTTCGAAGACCCATGTGACGGCGCGGATCATCGACGCCGCTCCGTCCCTGAAGGTCATCGGCCGGGCCAGCCCGATCATCGACCACATCGATCTTCGCGCCGCCCGGCGGCGGAACATCAGCGTGGTCTACGCCCCGCACGCGGCGGTGACATCGACAGCCGAGTTCGCCCTGACCCTCATCCTGGCGGTGCAGCGGAAGATCACCTTCCTGAACCGTCAGGTTCGGGAGGGCCAGTTCGACGCCCTGCGGAAGCCGACCGGCCGGGAGATGGGCCGGCAGACCGTCGGCCTGCTGGGGCTGGACCCTGTCGCCGAGAGGCTGGGCCGGATCTGCTCCGCGGCCTTCGCCTCGCGGATCATCTATTGGAGCCCGACCGGTAGTACGCCGTCAGAGTTTCCCGGCGAAGCCGTCGGGCCCGACGAGCTGCTGACCCAGTCGGACATTCTCTCCGTGCACCTGGCCTCCGCGCCCGATGTGAAGTGCTTCCTCAACGCCGAGCGGCTCGGAAGGATGAAGAACACCGCGGTGGTCGTGAACACGTGCCGCGGGGCGGTCATCGATACCATGGCCCTGGCCGCGGCGTTGAAAGACCACGCCATCGCCGGAGCCGCCCTGGACGTCTTCGAGGCCGAGCCCCTGCCGGCCAACCATCCGCTGCGCCGTGCGCCCAACTGCATCCTCACGCCGCACATCGCCGGCATGACGCTGGACGCCGCCGCCGGCCGGTTCCACGTCGCCGAGGACGTCATCCGCGTCCTGAACGGCCAGGCGCCGCTGTATCCGTTTGCGATACCGGAGTGAGGCGGCAGAGGCGGAGGGGGGCACCACGAAGGGCACGAAGGACACGAAGGACACGAAGAAGGTTTGTGGGGCGGGTGGCACGGACAGGGGCGCGTTACCTGGGCTTGTTTCCGGAGTCGGGTGGGGGTTATACTGCGCGAACATCGGCCGACGGCGAATGCCGCAATTCTCTTTGTCGGCCGGAGTGCGAGCCATGCAGCAGAGCAGCAGCAAGAAACACACGCTTGATCGGACGTCATCGCCCGCTGTTGAAAAAGGGGACTGGCTCCGAGCCCGGGCGGCTTTCGACCCGCCAGAATCACGCCCCGCGAGGAGCCTGTCGCCGTTTTCAATTGGTCAAGCGTTGATTGGCGCCCGCTTTCTCATGGGCGGGGCGGCGGGCGTTCGCGGTCCCTTGAAAGAGGGGGCCGGCGGCCGGACATAAGAGGAGACACAGATGGGTTGGGGAAAGTTGTTTTTCGTGGGCGAGGTACTACAGCAACTCGACATGGCGAATCAGAAGCGCGAGATTGCGAATCTCCGCGATGAGCTCCGCACGAGTCGTGGTTCCGCCGGTAGCGCCGGCGGAGACATTGCGAGCCTCCAGGCGGAGAACGATGAACTGCGGCTGTATCTTACTGCGATCGTTCGCTTGTTGATTTCCAAAGGGATGATCAGCCAGGAGGAGATGAAGCAGGTTGTGGATGTGGTTGACGCGGAGGACGGTGTGCGAGACGGCAGGTACAAGGGCAGGGTGGAATGAGCAGCCATCCGGTGAAAAAGGGGACCGGCTCCAAGCCGAAGCGACTCGAACCGCGAGCATCACACCTCGCGAGGGGCCGGTCCCCTCTTTCAACTACAAAACGCTGTGATAAGAACGCCCATCGAGTGCAAGGCACTGGCGTTGCACCAGTTGCATTTGGACCGCGCCTGCCTTCGCGGGTATGTTATGTGGTGATCCGCAGCGCGCTTCGGGTGTTTGACGGATCGGCCTCGTTATTGTTCGGCGAGACAGCGACAGGATGAACGGATATCCACAGCAGAGAACGAAGATTTTCGTGGCATCATCCACCAAGTCGGTCGGTGTTGCCGAGGCCTTGAGGCAGGTCATCGGCAGCGACAGTCTTGAAGTTGTCCCATGGAAGGACCTCGGCGTGTTCGTCTTGTCCGAACACACGGTGGAGTCTCTTGAGAAGGCAGCAAACCAGTGCCACTTTGCCGTTTTTGTGCTGGGGCCGGATGATGTGATGAAGACTGAGGAGGGCGGGGTCTATATTCCAAGGGATAATGT
Source organism: Phycisphaerae bacterium (assembly GCA_035542775.1). Classification (GTDB taxonomy): domain Bacteria; phylum Planctomycetota; class Phycisphaerae; order UBA1845; family UTPLA1; genus DATKKX01. The sequence continues at coordinate 11,736 of DATKKX010000258.1, forward strand.
TGTTTTCGAGCTGGGCTTGTTCTTGGGACGGATTGGGCGCAAGAGATCGTATATGCTCAGGCCCAATGGAATAAGCATCAAGCTCCCAACCGATCTCAGCGGGGTGACGTGGGCACAGTATTCACCACCCGGAACAACCATGGACCAAGTGCGTGAAGCTGCGGAACAGATACGGCACGCCATGTCTGCGGCACCCATGATGCCTGCAATCAGTCTCCTGTCGCGGACGGTGCTTCCGCCGATTGTGCTTAAGCACGCGCTGCACGTTTTCCTGCGGTACCGACCGGGATTACTTGGTTTGTTTCGCACACCAGCTTTTAAGGCTGATGCTCAGGTCACAGTCTGCACGCGCCATGGCACAATCGTCCGCCACCCCCGCGTGTCGAGCCTCGGGCAACCGATTCAGCCACACGAAGGGCGAATTCTCTGGGCCAGCTTCCCTTTCCATGACGACGATCGCCCTTTTGAGGTTCTTCTTAAAATGAAGGATCAGACGGGATGGGTTGTCTGGTCTGATACTGGGTATTCCCGGATGTATTCTCCAATCAGCGGCCGTCACAACCATCGAATCTGTGCGGCGCGGTCAGCTTGGACTGCACGACGAGTCTTGTTCCTGGAAGTACATCACGAACTTGCGGGCGAGATAGAGGCCGACTACCTCCGGGATATCGGACACGTGATAGGGCAACGGATAATCGAAGCGGAGTCAGGTGCAGAATAAGGCCGGCTCAGTCAATCATGCGAACTCCCAATAGCCGTGCAGGGTGCGCGCGCGGCTATTACCGGCAACGTGCTGCTATCGTCATGCGTGGCAGCGTGCAGTAATAGACGAATGTCCGATCTGACCTTCATCGAGAAGACAAAGCTGGAGCGATTGTTCCAGATGGACGGCGGCTATGTTCTCGATTTTTCGAACCGGACGCTAACCGAGTTCGTAGCCGAGAGCACGCGTCGGAACATCTACGATGCCAAGTACGATTACGCCAGCGGCTCGAAGGCCAATCGTCTGCGCGCCTTCTGGAAACTGGAACCGAATCACGTTGTTGGCAAGCTGACGACCGACCTGCTTAAGTACTGCCGGCCGCGCGCTGGCGACCCTGAACGCGATCGCCTCTCTGAAGAATGCGAACGCATCGCGTCGCGCCTGCTGCAGAGCGGCGCCATAGACGCGATCGAGGCCATCACCCCGGAAGGAGCGGAGCGAGGTTTCGAGGTGTTGGCCCGGGCGGTACGTGACTGCATTGAGAAGAACGAGCCTGATGCAGGGCTCGATCGGTTGCATACGTTCGTCACGAAGCTGATCCGTACTCTGTCGGCGAAGCGAGGCATCAGCACTGACAAAGACAAGCCGCTCCACAGCATTTTTGGGGAATATGTGAAAGTCCTGCGGAATGCCGGACTGATCGAATCGGAGATGACCGAGCGCATCTTGAAGTCCAGCATCAGCACAATGGAGTCTTTCAGCCGCGTGCGCAACGACCAGAGCCTCGCTCACGATAACCCAACGCTGAGCTACGAAGAAAGTCTGTTCATCTTTAATCACGTTTGCAGCGCAGTTCGCTTCGTGAGGGCTCTTGAGAAGCGAGTGGAGGATGTCACGACACCCGAGAAGTGCGAAGAGACGAACGATGTGCGATTCTAAGAGTGTGGGATGGGGACGCGGCTGGTTTAGGCGGCATGCATCAAGCCTTGAGACTTGGGAGGTAGACTGGCGAGGAAGTTACGAGGCGGGCATGTGCCGTAACGGGGAGGATGGCGTCAACGGCGGAGAAGAAATCAATCCCCCATGCTGGGACAGCCTGGGCCACACAGCCGCAATGAGGAAAGGGGACTGATATGAGCTACGAGTACGTGAAGGCGAAGCCCATCACATTGCGTGATGCCGGAAAGGATGAGAAGTGGCTCCAGGAACTTATCAGCAAAGACCCCGGCGTACTGGGATTTGGCGACGTCCTTGTCATTCAGCGGGAGCGGCCGCAACCCACGGGGGGCAGGATCGACCTGGTTCTGTCTGACCCAGAAGAAAACCTGCGATACGAAGTCGAGATTATGCTCGGGACCGTGGACGAGAGCCATATTGTCCGAACGATTGAGTACTGGGATGTGGAACGTCGGCGGTTCCCGTCATCTGAACATCGTGCTGTAATCGTGGCGGAGGAAATCACCAATCGATTCTTCAACGTCATCGGTCTCCTGAACAAAGCCATTCCGATCGTGGCTCTCCAGCTCAACGCCTTCCTCATGGACGAGAAACTGTGCCTGAACTTTGTCCGTGTTCTTGACGTGATGGAGGAAGCCGAGGACGAGCCGGGCGAACAAGTTGACCGGAAGTATTGGGAGGCGAGAGGCAGCAAGAAGTCGCTTGACCTGATGGACGGCATCATCGCCCTGGTGCCGAAGGAAGCCGGCGAAGTCAGGATCAAGTACAACCGAGCTCATGTCGCGGTTGGCACATCTGGCACGAACTTCCTCTGGCTTCACCCGAGGAAGGCCGGACATGTCCACTTCCAGGTAGAACCCGGCGAAGAGGCGCGCGAGAAGCTCATGCCGAGGTTGGAGGAGAAGGGAATCGAATCCGGCCCTCAGCGGGCGGACGCCATGAAAGTCGTGATCACCGCGAAGGAACTTGACGAGAACACGGACCTGATTCGGGAAGTGGTGGCAACGGCAGAATTGAGATCCAGGAAATAGGAATCGCGGGACACAATCGAGTCGGGCGACAGCATAGACGGTGTTGGCGGTTGGGAAAACCAAAACCAGTATGCTGTGGGCGGAATGTTGAGGGGTGAGATCTCCCGGGGTTTCAAGCTCCGCGGGCTGTTTCTATGACCACTGATGAACTTCTCCAACGCGTAGCCACTCAGGCGGTTGTGACGGTCGAGGGCAAGGTGTTCAAAGCGGGGCCGAAGCTCAAGGCGTCGATGGCAGAGAACACGGCGCTCACAGCTGCCGAGATCATAGCGCATCCGGACCAGCGGGAGGAGCTGCGCACGTTCCGTTATGGGCACGTCGTTGGCGCCGGCCTGCCGCCGGCGGAGATCGAGGATTGGCAGACGCAGCATCCCGAGCACCCGCTGCCGGCGGACCTGAAGGAGTTGCTGATGCGCGTGAACGGCGTTCATCTGTGGGCAGACCTGGATACGTTGCGGGCGTACTTCGGCATTCTCCCGCTTGAAGAGTGGCAGGACGTTCGGCAAGCCGGGTGGGCGATGATGTTTGAAACGCCGCCGGTCGGGCAACTGGTGCTCTCGTACCACGACAACGGCGATTACTTCCTGGTTCTCGACACAAGCCGGCAAACTTACGTCTGGTACGATCTTCAGGACTTCGACAACCCGAAGCAGGTTGGCCGAACGGTCGAGGAACTGCTGGATTTCTGGTGGCGGGAGACGGCGTGGCTTGGTCCGCGGCAGTCAGGAGAAGCTGGCTGATCACGGACTCGGCGAGCGAGTTACGAGGCGGCCAGGCGACTCGCTCGGAGTGAGTGAAAGAGGGGGCTGGCGGCCGGCGGAACGGGCGTATGTGGATCGCATCGTCAAGCCGGCGAGGGAGTTCGGGTTTCCGGGGTGGTATGTCGAGCGTCTGGAGAGCTTCCGGGCGCAGGTTGCGGGTGCTCACCACAGAGACACGGAGGCAGGCAGAGAGAAGGATGAAGGATGAAGGGAAGGTGGCAGGTCGGCACATGACGGTCATGCGCAGTCGCACTGCTCGCAGAGCCCGCCGGTGGGGGGCACACGGGAAGGGATTCCCGCGGAGGTTGGTGCGAGAAAGGATTCTCGTACCAGCGGATTCTCGCACCAGCGGATTCTCGCACCAGCGGCAGGTCGATGAGACGCAACGGCCGAGCAGGAGCTCGGCCGCTACCTCTGACTAAGAACCAACAACTAATAACTAAAAACTAAAAACTAATAACTAGCAACCGTTCCCGCTACACGACTGCCTTGCAGACTTTTTTCGCGGCGTCGGTCAGGTCGGTCGCGGGGATCAGGGCGGAGATCTTGGCTTCGGCGAGGACCTCGCGGGCGCGGTCGACATTCGTGCCCTCCAGGCGGACTACGACGGGGATCTTGAAGCCGATCTCCTTGGCGGCCTCGACCACCGCGTCGGCGATCACGTCGCACTTGGCGATGCCGCCGAAGATGTTGACCAGGATGCCCTTGACCTTGGGGTCGGAGAGGATGATGCGGAAGGCCTCGGTGGCGCCGTCCTTGGTGACGCTGCCGCCGACGTCCAGGAAGTTGGCGGGTTCGCCCCCGTGCAGCTTGATGATGTCCATCGTGCTCATGGCCAGCCCGGCGCCGTTGACCAGGCAGCCGATGTTGCCGTTCAGGGCGATGTAGTTCAGGTTGAACTTGGACGCCCGGATCTCGTTGGGGTTCTCCTCCGTGGCGTCGAACATCTCCTGGATGTCCGGGTGGCGGAAGAGGGCGTTGTCGTCGAAGGTGAACTTGGCGTCGATGGCCATGATCTGGCCGGGCGAGCCGTTGGTCGCTTTGGTCAGCACCAATGGGTTGATCTCGGCGAGGCTGCAATCCTTCTCGAAGAAGATCCTGGACAGGGCGGACATGGTCTTGGCGGCGGTCTTGCCGGCGTCCCCGGTCAGGCCCAGGGCCTTGCACAGGCGGCGGAGCTCGTAGGACTGGATGCCGAGGTGCGGGTGGAGCCATTCCTTGATGATGGCGTCGGGGTTGCGGGCGGCGACTTCCTCGATCTCCACGCCACCTTCGCGCGAGACCATCATGACCGGGCAGCGTTTGGCGCGGTCCACGACCATGCCGACGTAGTACTCCTTCTCGATGTCCACCGCCCGGGCGAGGAGGAGCTTGCGGACCTTGATGCCCTGCGGGCCGGTCTGCTTGGAGACCATGGGCACGGTGAGCATGCGGCGGGCGTGCTGTTCGAGCTCGTCGGGGTTGTCGGAGAGGACGACGTAGCCGGCCTTGCCGCGGCCGCCGGCGTGGACCTGGGCCTTGAGGACTAGCTTGCCGCCGCCGAGGTTCTCGATGGCCTTGTGGACCTGGACGGCGGACTCGATGACTTCGAACTTGGGTACAGGCGCGCCGGCGTCGCGAAGCAATCGGCGGGCTTGATATTCATGGATCTTCATGAAGGACTCCTGGGTCTAGTCAGAAGGGATATGCTAACGTTGAGCAGCGCGGTTGCCAAATGGGCGGGGCGGGAGAG
>DATKKX010000259.1:0-3820 GCA_035542775.1 Phycisphaerae bacterium
GCCCGGGTTCGGTGGCGCCGGGGCATCGGATCACCGCTGTGGCGTCCCTGGCACCGCAGCGGTGGCGGTCTTTCTCCTATCCAGACGCACCTTCCAAGGCGGCGATCGGATATTTTGCTAGCGTTGGCTGCTGCGCGCATCCGTAGGGCACCAGAATATGAGCAAAGCCGTAAATCCTATTCAAGGCGTTACAGATATCAGTTGCAAGGTGTTTGTCTGTAAAGGAGAATTCAAAGCATTGTAGCCGATCTACTCCAGCAATCATATAAACATCACTGGCTCGCCAAAAGATCCAAGCTTTCTTTCTCACGGCCACAACCTCGAATGGGCCATAGAGACCGGCGAACAAGCGATCCAGCAAGGTTCGCAGTAACAGCATGTCTTTGTAGAACACCTCAAGGGGGATAACATAGCTGCCGTTGATCATACTCTCGACCAATGCTGCCTCCACCTTGGAGCGAATGAGACGCTGTCGTATGCACGATGTTGGTTAAGAACCTCCTAAGCTCGACTTTGGCCATCGCGCACAGGTTGATATCACTCGTCACCAGAACAGCGGCTCATTGGCGATGTAATCGAGAGCCTGGTCGAGCCGCAGGATGATGCCGCCGAGGTCGCCGATGGTCGCCCAGCGGCCCCGGCGCCACCAGAGGACCTCGACCAGATCTGCCTGTCCGGTCGGGCGCAGGCGGGCGATCGGGACACCTGTCGCCGTGCTGTACAGCGAATAGCCGCGGTTGACGCGCCGGACGGCGACGCCGCCGCCACGGCTGCGGTCGAACGCCTGGAGGCGCTGGAGGATCGGATCGCTCGTCGCCATGGTGCTGATCGGCCGGCCGCTTGTGTTGTCTGCTGTGGCGAGGATGGCAATGAGCCCCGACCATGACCACAGCAGCACCCCTGCCGGCCATTCTGGAGCGCTGGATGGCGGGCCTGATCGACCTGTTTTCGCCGCGGACCCGGCCGCAGGTCCTGGTTCTGGTGGCCGGCGCCGTGCTGGCGCCCGGCCGCCGCACCGTGACGGCAGTCCTGCGGGTCATGGGTCTGGGGCAGGTGCCGACCTTCACCACCTATCATCGGGTGCTCAACCGCAACACGTGGTCCAGTGCCGCTCTGGCCCGGTGCCTGCTGGGGCTGCTGGTGGCGGCGTTCGTGCCGGGCGGGCCGGTTGTGGTCGGCCTCGATGATACTTTGGAGCGCCGGCGGGGCGGCAGGATCGCGGCCAAGGGCATCGATCGCGATCCGGTGCGATCCTCCCGCAGCCACTTCGTCAAGGCCTCCGGTCTGCGCTGGCGCAGCCTGATGCTGCTGGCCCCGGTGCCCTGGGCCGGACGCGTCTGGGCACTGCCGGTCCTGACGGTGCTCGCCCCGTCCGAGCGCTACCACCGGCAGCGCGGCCTGCGCCATAAGACCTTGCTCGACTGGGGCCGCCAGATGCTGCTGCAACTGCGGCGCTGGCTGCCCGACCGACGCCTTGTGGCGGTCACCGACAGCAGCTTCGCTGCGCTCGACCTCCTGGCCGCCGTGCGCCGGCACGTCTGCATCGTGACCCGGCTGCGGCTGGACGCCAACCTGTTCGCCCCGGCGCCGCCGCGCCGCCCCGGCCAGATCGGCCGGCCGCGGCGCAAAGGCAAACGTCTGCCAAAGCTGGCCCAGCGGCTGACGGACGCGCAGACGCCCTGGCGGCGGGTGACCGTGCCGGACTGGTACGGCGAGGCCGAGCGCGCGGTCGACATCACCTCCGGAACCGCGGTGTGGTATCATGGCGGCCTGCCGGTGGTCCCGGTCCGCTGGGTTCTGGTGCGCGATCCCGCCGGGCGGTTTGAGCCTCAGGCGTTCCTGTGTACGGATCCTGGAGGCGAGCCGGTGCAGATCCTGAAGTGGTTCGTGCTGCGCTGGCGGCTGGAGGTTACCTTCGAGGAAGCCCACGCCCATCTGGGCCTGGAGACCCAACGTCAGTGGTCGGACAAGGCGATCGCCCGCACCACGCCGGCCCTGCTCGGCTTGGTCTCCCTGATCACGCTGTGGGCCAACGACCTGATGACGCAAACCGCACTCCGGCCGCGCCAAGCGAGCTGGTACGCCAAATCCGACGTCACCTTCAGCGATGCCATCGCTGTCGTGCGCCGCCATCTCTGGCTGCCGGAGGATTTTGCGACATCCCAGGAAACCAACGACGTCCTGAAAATTCCCCGCACACTCTTCGAGCGGCTCACCGATACACTCTGCTATGCCGCTTGATGGCCAAAGTCGAGCTTAGGAGTCGCCGCAAAATAGGTGAATCGACATGGCGCAACTGTGGGTAGCCGATTCCCAGATGCGGTCGAAGCCGATAGACTCGGCAGCATGATCGATGAGAACGAGATCCGGCGCCACTACGCCTTGCTCAGTCCGAACCTGGATGAGCGTGGGCGCCGACTTTTCGCTGCGGCCCAGGTGCGTGCCTTGGGCTACGGCGGGATCGCCGCCGTGGCGCGGGCCACGGGCATCGCCCGCAGTACGATCGGGCGGGGACTGAAGGAACTCGACCGGGCCGAAGGACCGGGCAACCGCATCCGTCGTCCTGGCGGCGGGCGCCGGAAGCTGGCGGACCGGGATGGGACTCTGGTAGGCGACTTGCTGAGCCTGGTTGAGGCCGCGACGCTGGGGGACCCGGAACGGCCGCTGCTGTGGGTCTCCAAAAGCCTGGAGAAGCTGGCCGTGGCGTTGCGAGCGAGGGGGCACACGGTGTCTGCCGACACGGTCGGCCGCCTGTTGCGCCAACTCGGTTTCAGCCGCCAGGGCAACGTCAAGGCCAATGAGGGTCACCAGCATCCCGACCGCGACGCCCAGTTCGAACATATCAATGCCCAGGTCCGTGCCCAGCAGGCTGCGGGTCAGCCGGTCATCTCGGTAGACACCAAGAAGAAGGAGCTGATCGGGAACTTCAAGACCGCCGGCACGGAATGGCGGCGCCAAGGCCGACGGCGGCGGGTCAATGGTCACGACTTCCAGGATCCGGTCTTGGGCAAGATCATTCCCTACGGCGTCTACGACGTCACCGACAACAGCGGCTGGGTGAGTGTCGGCGTCACGCACGACACCGCCCAGTTCGCGGTCAATGCGATCCGCCGATGGCTGGAGACGATGGGCCGCCAACGCTACCCCGCTGCCAAGCAGGTGATGATCACGGCCGATTGCGGCGGTTCCAACGGTGCCCGGGTCCGGTTGTGGAAGCTCGAACTCCAGAAACTGGCTGACGAGACCGGTCTGGACCTGTGCGTCAGCCACTACCCGCCGGGTACCTCGAAGTGGAACAAGATCGAGCACCGCCTCTTCTGCCACATCTCTGAGAACTGGCAAGCCCGACCGCTGACCAGTCGCCTGGCCGTCGTCGAGTTGATCGCTGCGACCACCACCAAGACCGGCCTGACGGTCGCCTGCGAACTCGACACCGCCGATTATGCCAAAGGCATCAAGGTCAGTGACAGCGAAATGGCCGCGCTCTCGATCACCGGCAACGAGTTCCACCCGGAGTGGAACTACACCATCAGCCCCAGAAAATCAGATAGCGCGGTTATTTTGCGGTGACTCCTAAACGGAACCCTCCGCTCCCGCGCCTTCCGGGGACACGGGTGGTGAGGTGGATCGGCTCCCTGCACCCATGCTCTTGATCCCCGACCGCACCCCCCTTATCTTCCGACGCATCGGAGGATTTATGGAGCCTGCCGCCATGGACGCCGCCGGGCTGCTCACCGTCACCGAGGCCGCCATGGTCGCCGCCGTCCCGCTGCGCGACGTGAACCGGGCGATCGATGAGCACATCCTGCCGGCGGACTTC
>DATKKX010000260.1:0-17934 GCA_035542775.1 Phycisphaerae bacterium
CATCCTGCTGGACATCGACGGTGGAGCGAGCGGCGACACTGCAGACGCGTACGTGACGCGGATCGTATTCAATATCCGGTAATGCAGGGCCTGCCGATCACGGCATGGCGCGACGCATGACGGCGAACGCATCGCCGAAGAGAACATCTCGGATCGATTTCATCAGCCCCCGACCCGGATCGGGGGCTCTTTATTGGCAAAGGCGCTATACTTCCTCCATCGACCGCGGGCCGGGAGACTCCGCGTGAAACCCAGCCGAGTTCGACTTTGCGTCGAGCCGCGCCTGCGGCGGTCGTCCCGCGGGGTCGGGACATGGACGACCCTGGCCACGACGCTCGCAATCGGCTGCGTCGCGGCGGCGGCGTGGGCGGAGGAACCCGGTGATGGAAGCGAAGCGAAAGGCGGATCGGCTATGACTACGATGCCGGCGGATGAGCAGGCGGACGCCTCGGCTGGACATGAACACACCAATCGGCTGATTCACGCGACCAGCCCATATCTGCTCCAGCACGCCCACAATCCCGTGGATTGGTACGAATGGGGACCGGAGGCCCTTGCGCGGGCGCGGCGCGAGGACAAGCCGATATTCGTGTCCATCGGCTATTCAGCGTGTCACTGGTGCCACGTCATGGAGCGCGAGAGCTTCGAGAACGAGGACATCGCCAGGGTGATGAACGAGCACTATGTGTGCATCAAGGTCGATCGCGAGGAACGTCCGGATCTCGACGACATCTACATGACGGCGACGCAGGCGATGACCGGCTCCGGCGGCTGGCCGATGTCGGTGTGGCTGACGCCGGACCTGCGGCCGTTCTATGCGGGGACCTATTTCCCGCCGGAGGGCCGGTACGGCCGGCCGGGTTTCAAGGAAGTGCTCTTGTTCCTGGCCCAGGTATGGAAGGATGAGCGTGAGAAGGCCACGCGCCAGGCCGATGCGCTGACCGATGCGGTCCGGCAGTACACGACGGTCGAGCCCGGCTCGCGGATCCTGCCTTATGAAGTCGTGACCCGGACGGCGAACGAGCTCGCTCGGGCGTTCGATCCGCTCAAGGGCGGGATCTCCGGCGGGGGGACCAACAAGTTTCCGCCGTCGATGGCGATGGATCTGATGCTGCGGGCTTATCACCAGTCGTTGGCGGCAGGCGGCGACGGCGGCAAAGGGAACGCGCGGCTGCTGGAACTGGTCGAGTTGACCCTGGACAAGATGGCACATGGCGGGATCTACGATCAACTGGGCGGGGGCATGGCGCGGTATTCCACGGATGCTGATTGGCTGGTGCCGCACTTCGAGAAGATGCTGTATGACCAGGCGCTGGTCTCGGATATTTACCTGAAGGCGTACCAGTTGACCGCCAAGCCACTGTACGCGCGGGTGGCGGGAGAGATCCTCGACTATGTCATCAACGATCTGCAAAGCCCCGAGGGCGGGTTCTATTCTTCTCGCGACGCGGACAGCGAAGGCGTCGAGGGCAAGTTCTACGTCTGGACCAGGGCGGAGGTGTTCAAGATTCTGGAAGGGCAGGATGCGGAGCTGTTCTGCGATTACTACGACGTGAGCGACGCAGGGAACTGGGAAGGACGCAACATCCTGAATGTCCCGCGGCCGGCGGAGATGGTGGCCAAGCTGCACCGCATGACAACGGAGGAGCTTGAGCGGCGCGTGCAGGCCGCGCGGAAGCGGATGCTGGAGGAGCGTGAGAAGCGAGTCAAGCCGCACCTGGACGACAAGATTCTGGCGTCATGGAACGGACTGATGATCGCCAGCATGGCGCGGGGCTATCGGATCCTGGGGGAGGCACGTTACCGCGATTCGGCGGCGACAGCGGCGCGGTTTGTTCTTGGCAAGATGATGAGGGACGGGCGCCTCATGCGGAGCTACCGCGGCGGCCGAGCGGATACGCCGGGATACCTGGACGATTATGCGTTCACGATCGACGCTCTGCTTGTGCTGTATGAAACGACGTTTGACGTACAGTGGCTGGATCATGCCGTCGCGATGAATGAAAAGGTGTTGAAGTACTTTCGCGATCAGCAGGACGGTGGGTTTTTCTTTACCGCCGGGGATGCCGAGAAGCTGCTGGTCCGGGCCAAGGACGGGACCGACAGCGCGATCCCATCCGGCAATTCCGCGGAATTGATGAATCTGCTGGGACTGTCGGTGCTGCTGGATCGGCGTGACCTGGCGGAGGAGGCGGAAAGGCTGCTTCGCGTTTTTGGAAAACAGTTGGCGGAGGCGCCGTTACGCTGCGAGCGGATGCTGGCGGGGCTGGATTTCTACTATCGCCGACCTCGGGAAGTGGCCTTCGTCGGCACTCCGACAGCCCCGGCAGAGCTCGATGTCCTGGTCAACACGGCATGGCGGACTTACGTGCCGAACGGCGTGTTCGCCGGATTGATGTACGGCGCTTCGGCGGCGGAGTTGGAGAGGAGGATCCCACTCTTGAGAGGAAAGACCCCCTTGGGCGGCAGGCCTGCGGCCTATGTGTGCACGAACTTCGCGTGCCAGGCCCCGACCGCTGATCCAGAGGAATTGCGGCGACAAATCCGCCGTTAGGCTGAGGCGTGCTTTCCCCCGCTCTTGGTTGTAGGATTACCGTCCATGGCGCCGGGGAGCGCGTTTCCGCGCCGCCATGTGGCGATCGCGGCAGATGTTTCGAACGCCGAGGAGCCGGCTATCGGCAGATAATGTTGAGGCGAAAAGTCGTCGGTAAATCGGAGGTTCCTGCGAAGATGGGAAGATGTAATCGAACAAGACGATTTCTCCGGTGGGTGGTGCCCTGCACGGCCGTTGTGGTCGGCCTCACGGCTTTGCTGAGAGGCCAGCCACGAACCGAACAAGCCGCCGCGCAGCCCAAGCCCGCGACCACGACGCAGCCTGCTGCATCACAGCCCGCCCCTACCACCAGGCCGGCGCAGGCGCGAGCGACAACCAGGGCCGCCGATCCCGAGCCGAGGCGCGAGCCAACGCCGGCTGAGATTCTGAAGCAACTCACCCGGCCGGGGAACGCCGCCCCGAAGCCTATCGTGCGGCCGGTGCAACCCGGCCAGGAGCGAGTCACGGTCGAGCCGTCAGCGATGCCTGCCAACGCGGTCGGACCTGTAAACCCGAAGTTGATGCCCGACGGCTACCGGATCGTGGATCGTCCAGGGCGTCTGACTCGTGAGGGCGACTATTGGATCTTCTCGTTTGAGAGCCGCGGACGGGGCGAGACGGAATTGCCGATCCGGCTGCTGCCCAACCGGCTGTTGGAGGACATGGAGATGGCCTCCTCAGCGGGGAGTAAGGAAGTCGTATTCGTGGTCAGCGGGGAGGTGACAGAATACCACGGCGTGAATTACCTGCTGATTCAGAAGCTTCTGACACGGCCTGACTTGGGCAACCTGAAATAGGGTAGCGACGCGGGGGGAGCCCAACATGGGGCGGGGGCATTTGAGATTGCGCAGATCTCATGTGGATGGCACGGCGCTTGCCATTTGGACCAATACGGTTAGACTTGCGGATTCCCGATGAAGGGGGTCATAGCCAAGCCCGATTACTGAGTGCGGATTAAAGCCCGCTGGTTCAGGAAAGCGGCTGGCAGGAGTCATTGGGGCATCCCGGTTTGGCCGGAAGAAACCGCGAAAAAACTCGCGACGCTGGCGGATGGAGACCCATGTCGACAACGGCAATGTCAGGCATTCCACCAAGGCAGGGCATCTGAGGCGCGGGCGACGTTAGGCCGTTTGGTATCAGAGGATCACACCTGCAGACCGCTCCAACGTGTCGGGTGTGTGGAATAAAGAGAACAAGGAGAAATACATGACCAGAGCAGTTGAAGATTTCATGGCGGGTGTGATCGCCAAGAATCCGGAGCAAAAGGAGTTCCATCAGGCCGTCCGAGAGGTGGTCGAGTCCCTGATGCCGGTTCTCGACAAGCACCCGGAGTATCGCAAGGCCAAGATCCTCGAGCGCGTCGTGGAGCCGGAGCGGGTCGTTCTGTTCCGCGTTCCCTGGGTGGATGACGCCGGCGAAGTGCAGGTCAACCGCGGCATGCGCGTCGAGTTCAGCAGCGCGATTGGCCCGTACAAGGGCGGTCTGCGGTTCCATCCGTCGGTCAACCTGGGCATCATCAAGTTCCTCGGTTTCGAGCAGATCTTCAAGAACGCCCTGACCACGTTGCCGATGGGCGGCGGTAAGGGCGGCTCCGACTTCGACCCCAAGGGCAAGAGCGACAACGAAGTCATGCGGTTCTGCCAGAGCTTCATGAGCGAGCTGTTCCGCCACATCGGCGCGGACACCGACGTGCCCGCCGGTGACATCGGCGTGGGCGGCCGGGAGATCGGCTTCCTGTTCGGCCAGTTCAAGAGGCTCGTCAACCGGTTCGAAGGCGTTCTGACCGGCAAGGGCCTGACCTGGGGCGGCAGCTTGATTCGACCGGAGGCGACCGGCTACGGCCAGGTCTACTTTGCCGAGGAAATGCTGAAGACCCGCGGCAAGAGCATCAAGGGGCTCAGGGCGTTGGTGTCCGGCTCGGGCAACGTGGCCCAGTACGCCACCGAGAAGTGGACCCAGCTCGGCGGCAAGGTCGTGACCTTGTCGGATTCGGCCGGCTACATCTATGACGAAGAAGGCATCGACGCCAAGAAGCTGGCTTTCGTCATGGATCTCAAGAATAACAAGCGCGGCCGCATCAAGGAGTATGTGAACAAGTATCCGAAGGCGACCTACAAGGCGGTTGAGCCGAACATGAAGAACAACCCGCTGTGGGAGATCAAGTGCGACGTCGCGCTGCCTTCGGCGACCCAGAACGAGATCAACGAGATCGACGCCAACCACCTGGTGAAGAACGGCTGCTTCTGCGTCTCCGAAGGCGCGAACATGCCGACCACGCCGGAAGGCGTGAACGTGTTCCTCGAGGGCAAGATCCTGTACGGGCCGGCCAAGGCCGCCAACGCCGGCGGCGTGGCTACCAGCGGTCTGGAGATGAGCCAGAACTCGATCCGGTTGAGCTGGTCCCGCGAGGAAGTGGACCAGAAGCTCCATCAGATCATGATCAACATTCATGAGAACGTCCGGGCCACGGCCGAGAAGTACGGCACCCCCGGCAATTACGTGAACGGCGCCAACATCGCCGGCTTCCTGAAGGTGGCCGACGCCATGATGGCTCACGGCATCGTTTGATTGGTCCGGACGCCATTCGAAAGTGATCCCAGGGGCGAAACCGCTCGTCGGTTTCGCCCCTCTTCGTTATGAAAAACGAGGGACTATGCTTCCATGAAGGCCGTGGTCGGGCAGGCCGGCGCGGACGGGCCCGAGAGATGGCCGATAGAGGGGGAGAGTCGCTCACGGCGGCCGGCGTGGTCCTGACCGCGTCCAGGTCGGCGGCGTTATGGCTGGCGGATGTCGGGTATGGACGGCCGATGAGAGTTGGTTTATGAGGATGCAACTTCCGCGGCCGAGGCTTGAGCATGAATGAAGTGACAAACGATCTGCCGTTCGAGGAATTCGCCACGGGTTTGCTTGCGTTCCACCGGCTTTTCGCCAGTCGCGTGCAGGACGTGCTGCTGGTGTGCAGCCTGTACGAGTCCTTCATCCTGGAAGAGGACGGGCTGGTGGCGGACCTCATCTTGAGCAAGTACCAGGAGCTTAACCTGAGTCACGCGCCCCAGGTGTCGCACGTCTCGACCGGCGAACAGGCCCTTCGACTCATCAAGGATCGCCATTTCGATCTGGTCATCACCATGACACGGCTGGGAGATATGGAGGTGCCGGTATTCGCCGCGGCGGTGAAGTGCATCAAGCCTGAGCTGACCGTCATCGTGCTGACCGACGATCCGCGCGAAGTGGCGCCTTATTCCAGCATTGAGAAGCGCGGGGCCATCGACCGCTTCTTCATGTGGTACGGCGATGCCAAGATCCTCCTGGCCATCATCAAACACGTCGAGGATCGATTGAATGTCGAGCATGACACGCGGGTGGGCGACGTCCGCGTGATCATCCTGATCGAGAACTCGATGAGGTTCTATTCGTCGTACCTGCCGCTGATCTATACGGAGCTGATGAAACAGACGCAGGCCCTGATGGCCGAGGGCATCAATCCGGTGCACAAGCTTCTGCGGATGCGGGCCCGGCCCAAGATTCTGCTGGCCGAAACATTCGAACAAGCCTGGGGTTTCTACACCAAGTTCCGGTCGAATCTGCTGGGCGTGATTTCCGACGTCAGATTCTCGCGGGACGGGGTACTGGACTCCGAGGCCGGACTGGAATTCGTCCGCCGCGTGAAGAAAGAATCGCCCCAGATGCCCGTCCTGCTCCAGTCCTCCGATGCCTCGCACGAGCGTGCCGCCGCTGAGCTGGGGGCCTGTTTCCTGCACAAGAAGTCGATGCGGTTGCTGCAGGAGCTGCGCGGCTTCATCCTCAACAACTTCGGCTTCGGCGATTTCGTCTTCAGAATGCCGGATGGCCGCGAGGTGGCCCGGGCGACAGATCTGCGCGACATGGTGGAAAAGCTGCGTCAGGTGCCGGATGAGTCGCTGCTCTACCACGGCGGTTCCGACCACTTCAGCAACTGGCTCATGGCCCGGACGGAATTCGAGCTGGCGGCCAGAATCCGCCCGCGCAAGGTGTCGGAGTTTGCGGACGCCGCCGGCCTGCGCAAGTATCTCATTGATACGCTCTCGGAGTTTTACGAACGGAGCCAGGCCGGCGTGATCGCGGACTTTTCGCGGCGTCAGTTCTCGCGGGCCGTGCCGTTCGCACGAATCGGAGGCGGCTCGATCGGCGGCAAGGCCCGCGGGCTGGCGTTCATCAATGCCCTGCTCAAACGCTACGACGTTCGTCATCGCTGGCCCGGCGTGCGTGTCGCCGTGCCCAACTCGGCGGCCCTGGGCACGGAGATATTCGATTCGTTCCTGGAGGAGAATCGGCTGGGCGAGGTGCTCGTGCAGGACAGGGACGACGAGGAACTGGCCCGCGTCTTTCTGGCGTGTGAGCTGCCGCAAGCGGTCCGCAACGATCTGGCCGCTTTTGTGCAGTCCGTGCATTGTCCCCTGGCAGTGCGATCCAGCAGCCTGCTGGAGGACTCACACGGGCAACCTTTCGCGGGGATCTACCGAACATACATGATTCCCAACAACCATCCTGATGAGGTCGTGCGACTGGAGCAGCTCTGCAACGCCGTCAAGCTGGTCTATGCCTCCACCTTCTTCCGAGCCGCCAGGCACTATCAGGAAGCGACCGGGCACCACGGCGAGGAGGAGAAGATGGGCGTTATCCTCCAGGAGCTCGTGGGCGCTCAGTATGAGGACCGCTATTACCCGACGTTCTCCGGCGTGGCGCGATCGTACAACTTCTACCCGCTGGGCAGACTCAAGCCCGAGGACGGCATCGCATGCGTGGCCCTGGGCCTGGGGAAGATGGTGGTCGAAGGCGGCGAAATGCTGATGTTCTCGCCGAAGTACCCGCAGGTGCTGCCCCAGTTCAGCACGGCGGAAGACATGCTGGCCAATGCCCAGCGGACGTTTTTCGCGCTGGACATGCGGCACCCGGGACCGTACCGCTCCGCCGATGCCGACCAGAACCTGATCAGAAGCGATCTTGACGTTGCCGAGCGGGATGGCACGCTTGCCGCAATCGGCTCGGTCTACTGCCCGGAAGACGACGCCGTGTATGACGGCATTGTCAGAGCCGGGTCGCGTCTGGTCACCTTCGCCCACGTCTTGAAGGCCGGCGTCTTCCCCCTGGCCGAGATACTGACCTTTCTGGTGGAGATCGGCCAGCAGGCCATGGCCTGTCCGATCGAGATCGAGTTCGCGGTGAACATGAAGGCCGAACCGATGCAGTTCAGTCTCCTGCAGATGCGGCCGACAGTGTCGGATGAGGCCTTTGAGCAGGTCTCGTTGGAAAACGTGGATCAGGACAAGCTGGTCTGCTACAGCCCGCAGACCATGGGCAACGGCTACATCCGCAACGTGCGGGACATCGTCTTCGTGAAACCGGAGGCGTTCGATTCCGCCCACACGCGCTCGATCGTCGGCGAATTGAGCCAGGTCAACGAGAATCTCCGGAAGGCGGGGCGACCGTGTCTGCTCATCGGGCCGGGCCGGTGGGGCTCGGCCGATCCGTGGTTGGGCATCCCGGTCATGTGGGAGCACATTTCCGCAGCGCAGGTCGTTGTGGAGTCAAGCCTCGAGAACTTCGTGGTGGCCCCGTCGCAAGGTTCACATTTCTTCCAGAATCTGACCTGCCTTCGAGTGGGCTACCTCACTGTGAATCCGACCGCGGGCGGCGGTTTCGTGGACTGGGATTGGCTGGAACGGCAGCCGGCCGTCACCGAGACGAAGTTTCTCCGCCACGTCCGCTTCGATGAACCGCTGGAGGTCCGCCTCGACGGTCGCACCCGCCGAGGGATGATCTTCAAACCGCGGCCGGCATAGCAGCTCGGCCCGTCCGCCGGCTACGGCCCCAGGGCTTTCAACTGCTGCCGCAGCTTCGTGTTTCGTGCCGCCGCTCTGCGCAGCTCTTCGACCCGCTGATCAAGAGTGCGATAGACACGCCGCAGCCGTCTGGGCTTATTGCGGATGAGCACGTATTGGGCGAGCAGCGGGAGGGTGACGCTGGCGCAACTGTAAACCACGACGTTGTTCTTCGTCGCGTCCTTGACCTTTCCCCAACTTTTGGCCTCGCTTGGCGTGGCACCGGACAAACCTCCCCAGTGGGGCGCGTCGGTGGTCAGTTGGATGAAGTAGTCATGGCCGCCTTTGTGGTCGTACAGGAACTGGTCCAGGGCCGGTTGCGTTTGCAGATAGAAGTTCTTGGGACTTCCTCCGCCCACCATTACCACGCCGTTCCGCTCGGATGCGCGGACGATCGCCGCCGTCTCGATGACGTCCTGAACCGGATCGAGCCGGACCGGCTCGCTGAACAGATTGGTCACGATGAGGGCCAGGGCGATGGAGCTGTCTCCGGGGCTTGACGTGTATATGGGCACATCGCACCTCTGGGCGGTGATGAGCATGGATTTTTCGGGGCGAGGCGCGACCCTGGCCAATTGCCGCCCGAGAAGCCAGTGGAATTCAGCGCTGGACAAGGGTCTTGAGCGCTCGATGCGCTCGACCGCCCTCTGGATGACTCTGTCAGTGGCCAGCAACGTCTCGTTGTCGCCGATGAAAGTGTCATAGATTCGGGCGATGTTGACTTCCGCCAGCTCGTTGTCATCCATGGCCCAGTGCCCCTGCGTGACCGGAAAGCCGAACGTCCGGTGCAGGTCGTGGTACAGGTTAGCGCCCGTGGAGATGATCCAATCGACGAACCCGGCCTCCATCAGGTCGATCAGGACGCCCTGTATGCCGATGGGGGTCATCGCGCCGCTCAGCGTCAAGCCGACCGTCGCTCCCGAATTCAGCATGCGGGAATAGAGCTGGCACGCCTCGGCCAGCCGCCGTCCGTTGAAGCCGCTGCGAGCGTAGCAGTGGTCGATCATGTCGGCGACGTTCGTATGGGGCCGAAGGTGAATCGGCTCCACCTGGGGGCCGGACATGAACGCCGCCCGCCGACGGGCGAGATCGCTCCGGCCATGGTGTCGCGGGAGCTTGCTCCTGGAAGGCTTGCCCTTGGTCGGGCCGGCTTTGCGGGAATGCGATTGGCTTTTCATTCAGCAGTCCTTGTCTTGCGATCAATCCGGTCAGCCGCCGCTGGGTCCGAGTGCGGCGGAAGGGATGACGAGGTTAACAGCTTGTGCGGCGGTTGGCAAAAGCGGAGTGAATCAGCCGGGGGATCATCGCCCTCGTCCGGCGTATGCGGGACGAACGTGCGCTTGCCCTGCGGGATCCGCGGCCCTTCCGCGCGGCTTGCGGCGGTACGGCGTCGGACTACACTGAGTCATGAGGGTAACGCGAACGGGGGGTGTTGGGGCGTTCCCTTGAGGAGGTTGACGGATGGCGGTGCAACCGTGACGGATGTGCGTACGCCGGAGATCATTACCGAAGACTCGGCTTTGGCCGACATGTGTTCGCGCGTTTCCAAGGAGGGGATGTTCGCTTTTGACACGGAGTTCGTGGGAGAGGAGTGCTACCAGGCGGAAGTGTGCCTCGTTCAAGTGGCGACGGATTCGCTGTGCGCGATCATCGATCCCATGGACGGCCTAGATCTCTCGCCTTTCTGGGAACTGGTGGTCGACGAGCGGATTCGCGTCGTCGTCCATGCCGGCGCCGAGGACCTTGGGATCTGCTGGAAGCAGGTCGGCAAAGCGGCGGCGAACGTATTTGACGTGCAGGTCGCCGCCGGCCTTGTCGGATTGGGCTATCCCATCAACCTGGGACGGCTGGCTCAAATGACGGTTCGGACTCGAATCCACAAGTCACAGACGTTGAGCGATTGGCGCAAGCGCCCGTTGACCGCGGATCAGATCCGTTATGCCGTGGAGGACGTGATCCACCTGCCGGAGATATACCGCGTGCTCGATGCACGCCTGAGCGCCCTGGGGCGGCGGGAATGGGCGAACGAAGAATTCGCCGCCATGTGCACCCCCGAGCATTTCGCGCCGACCGGAGAACAGAAGCTGCGTCGACTGAGAGGCATCGGCTCATTGACGGCCCAGGAGCTGGCCGTTGCCGAGGCGCTGGTCGAGGAGCGCGACAAGCTGGCCCAGGAATATGATCGCCCGGCGCGCGGCGTGCTCCGGGACCATCTGCTCGTGGAGATGGCCCGCAGGGGTTGGACCGACATCGCCAAGCTCCGGTCTCTTCGCGGTTTGAACCTCAGCGCTGCTGCTCTGCGCCGTCTGGCGGCGGCCATAGGGCGAGCGATGAGCCTTCCCCGCGAGGCCTGGCCCGAACCCACCTCGGATGAGGATGACCCCGAGGAAGAGGTCCTGATCGCCCTGAGCACAGCCTTCCTTCGCGATTTCTGCGCCCACAACCACCTGTCCTTTGCCTTGCTGGCCAACAAGCAGGATCTCCGCAGCTTCGTCCGGAGCCACACCCGCCAGCCCTATCCAGCATGCCCGCCTGCTCTGAACCGCGGCTGGCGAGGCCTCGCTGTCGGCGGTCTGCTGGAGCGCCTTTTTTCGGGGAAATGCGCCCTTCGCGTGGGGTCCGGCGACGCTGGTTATAGGCTCCTCATCGAATGATCCGGTCTTCCCGGATTGACCTCCTGCCCGCGCATAGGCTACATAAGACGAGTGGAGCCGGGCGTCTCGGCGACCGGCGAGCCCCTGCAAACATCAGGCTGCTGCTATAGGACGCCCTGGGGTGTGCCGATAGCAGAGATTGATCGGACTGCTCAAGGCGCGTGCGGTAGGAGCGGTGTGTGATCGTCGGCCTTGGGGTGACGCGAGGGGGCGTCAGAGATGTCGCTCGCCGCGCACGCACGGCGTCCGTGGTGGTATGCAATGCCGCGAACCTTAATCGGTGTCAAGGAAGTGGCCGCCAGCCTGCACGTCTCCACGCGAGAGGTCGTGCGGATGGCGGAGCGCGGCATTCTGCCCGGTTCGCGCGTCCGGGGGGTCTGGCGATTCAGGGCCGGGGAAATCTGGAACTGGATTGAGGCCAACCTCGAGAGCCTGCCGGCGCGTCGGGAAAAGGACAAACACCCGGAGGCTCCCGCCGGATTGCTCATCACCCCGGCGCTCAAGGAATGCGCGGTCGCGGTCGGCCTCGTGGCCAAAACAAAGTCGTCCGTGCTCCGGGCTCTCGTTGACCTCGCCGAGCATGCCGATCCGACGCTGGATGGCCCCGCGCTGGTCGAGGCGCTCCAAGAGCGGGAAGCTCAGGGCTCGACCGCTTTGCAGGATGGTGTCGCGGTGCCACATCCGTCCCGCCCTTTCTATTCTGAAGGGCCCGTGCTCGCCGCCGCCAGGACCTCGCAGGGTGTCGTGTTCGGTGAGCGTCGAGGCGGGCTGACCGACCTGTTCTTCCTGATCTGCAGCCCGGACCAAGTGAGTCACCTGCTCCTCCTGGGCCGCCTTTGCCGGCTGATGCTGGATCCAAAGCTCCAGCAAGCCTTGCGCGCGGCTCCCACTCCTGCGACGTTTGTGGACGCCATCCGCGAGGCCGAGGAATCGCTGGAGCAGAACGCCGCGTGACCGTCGTCTGAGCGCGTTCAAGCCTGAGCATTACCGCAGCTTTCTTGACGACAGAAGCAGCCTCTCCTAAAATTTGGGCCGTCAAGGGTTTAGCACCCATCTGATCTGGCTGCGAGGTCGTGCCTCAGCACTTTGGCGCAGCAGGGCATGCCACGCGGCCACGATGATTCCCTCCGGGTGGAGGGTGCATGACAGTTGGGGTTTTGCTATACCCATTAAGGGCCTGCGTGGCCTTCGTCGAATTCCAGAGGGGCGCGAGCGGACTGTGACAGACCTAGTGTCCGGGTACAACATCCTCCAGAAGCTGGGCGACGGTGCCCGTTCGCAGGTGTATCAAGTCGTCAAACCCGAGACCGGCGAGCTCTTCGCCTTCAAGCGGGTTCAACGCGAGAAGAATGAAGACTGCCGGTTCCTCGATCAAGCGATCCGCGAGTTCGAGATTTCGAGCCGCCTGAATCACCCCTATCTCCGCAAGGCCTACGAGCTGAAGCGGATCCGGCAGTTTTTCAAGCTGGTCGAGGTCCAAGTAGTGATGGAGTTCGTGGACGGCATCAGTCTCGACAAGCGCCGTCCTGAACGTATCGACGAAACGGTGGATCTGTTCTTGAAGGTGGCCGAGGCGCTGGATGCGATGCACCAGCAGGGCCTGATCCATACCGACATCAAGCCCAACAACATTCTCGTGACCGCTGACTCGACGGTGAAGATCATCGACTTCGGGCAGAGTTGCCTGATCGGTTTTCGGAAGCCGAGGATACAGGGCACGCCGGACTACATTGCGCCGGAGCAGGTCGAGCGGCGGCATCTGACGCAGCAGACCGACGTATTCAACTTTGGAGCGACGCTGTATTGGGCTCTGACCGGGGAGACGTATCCGACGTTGATCACCAAGAAAGGCAAGCAGACCGATCCGATCTCCGCCCGGCGCAGGCCGGTGCCGTCGCCGCAGGAACTGAACCCGGACATCCCCTCCGCCCTGTCCAAGCTGGCAATGCAGAGCTGCCTGCACGAGATGAGCCGCCGACCCCGGGACATGAAAGAGATCATCACCCAGCTGGAGATGATTCATCACGTGCTGATGAAGCGACGACGGACGGGCCAGGAGGTGCCGGGCGGCGCTTCGGGGCAGCCGCCGTCTCCAACTCCGGCCTCAGCGGTGCCTGAGCCCGTCGATTATGCGGCCGACTCGGACGATTCATATGATTTCTCCGGATTCATTCGCGAGGTGGTCGAGGAGGAGACCAAAGACCACAAACGCGAATCCGACGAGGCGCCATGACTTCCTCCGCCGGCCAGTTTGACGCGGACCAGGCTATCGCGACGTTCCGCGAGGCGGCGCGGCTCAACCTTGAGGACCCGTACCGCAAGGGCGCCATGATTCGCTTGCCGGGCTATGGGCAGGTGGTCATGACGGGGGATCTGCACGGGCACCGCAAGAACCTCGCCAAGCTGGAAAAATACGCCATGCTTGACCGCGTGACGGCCCGCCATGTGATCCTGCACGAGATCGTGCACGCGGACGTGCAGGCGTCGCAGGTGGATCACTCGCACGAGGCCTTGCTCGAGGCGGCGAGATACAAGTGCGAATTCCCAGATCAGGTCCACTTCCTTCAATCGAACCACGAGCTCGCCCAGCTCACGGACTACCCCATCGCCAAGAACGGTCGGGCAGTTCTGGAGGATTTCAACGCGGGGGTGGCGACGGCTTACGGGGCGAACCGCGCCTCCGGGGTGCTGGCAGCCATCTCGGAGTTCATCGCGTCGTTTCCCCTGGCCGCCCGGACGGAGAACCGCGTATGGCTGTCGCACTCGCTGCCGAACTTCTACGACATGGACGAGTTTTCGGCTGACATCTTCAATCGCCAGCCGACCATAGAAGACCTTCACGAGAACAGGTCGATCTTCCACATGGTCTGGGGGCGACGCTATACGGTGGAACAGCTTGAGGCGCTGAGCCAACTCCTCGACGTGGATCTCTTCATCACCGGCCATCAGCCCCAGGAGATGGGCTATGCCGTCATGTTCGACAGGCTCATCATCCTTGCCAGCGACCACAACCACGGCAGTTTTCTGCCATTCGACCTGTCCAAGAAGCAAACCGCCCCGGACCTCATCCGCAATATCCGCAAGTTCGTAGCCGTGGCCTGAGGCGGCGGGGGCCTTCGTCGGCCTTGGCAGCCGGGGATCCTATTTGAGCCAGGAGTCGAGCATTTTGCTCAAGCTCTTCATCTGCCGGTCGGCGAGAGCTTTCTTACAGGCTGCCGCAGGCCGCCGAATTCTGTAGCCCTTGTCACCCAACTCCACTTTGATCCCCATGTCGTCGAGGCTGTTCAGGTCGCGGAAAATCGTGCGCCGGGAGGTTTTCAATTTGACCTGCAGTTGCTGGACGGTGGCGCCGCTGCCCGAGCAGAGCGCGCGGCAGATCTTCATCAGTCGCCTGAGTTGACCGCCATCGACAACCATGACCTGTCCCATGATAGAGGCTCCAAGGATGGTGGATACGTATTCCGGGTCTCGTCACCGCATAGACGGACCATTTGCCGCGCGGCGAATCCTACTTGAATGCCGTCGGCGTGTCACGCCCTCCGAATGGATTTCTTACTATCTACCGCTGCGGCGGCTCTCCGCGTTTCATGTGGGAGCGCCACCAATCACGCATCTGGGCCGGGTCATAGGCCCGCGCAGCCGCCAACAGATCCCCCAGGACGGGAGTGAGATCGATCGTCGCGGGCTGCTCCTTGACCACGGCGACCGGTGTGCCCAGCAGTTTGATGGTCAGAATCGTATCGCCGTCGGCGCCATGGGTACCGAGTATGCGAAGATGGTTGTCGCGGACCAGCAAACGCATTCCCAGCTCGGCGTATTCCACTTTGTCCGGGAGGAGCTCGCGCGGAAGGGATGGGGGCCAGGAGAAATCGAAGGCCTTTTCCGCGGCTTCGAGAAGGAGGTCCCGGTCGATGGTCCCGGGCGCATCGGCGGGCGGCAGGGCGTTGATCTCGATATCCGCCGAGCGCACGCGATCGTCGACCACGTCGAGATTGTTCACCCGTATGACCAGCCTGCCGGTGGCCGATCCGTGGCCGAGGAGCTGCAGCCACTCCTCCAAGACCAAATCAGAGACGGTGCCCTCAAGCCGAAGGCGATTGATGTGCCCGAGGGCCAGATCAACGGAATCGAAGTTGAAGCTGGCCGATCCGGACAGACTTGACCGGCCGACCAGAGGGCCGAACGGAGAAAGCGACAGGCCGGAGAGCCTTCCTCGCCCGAGGAAATGCGTGACCGTCGAGCCGGTGATCTTCGCGCCATCGACGGATACGGAGAATCGGCCGGGAAACGGCCCGAGCGGCAGAGCAGCGGTCAACTCAGCCAGGTCGGCGTCCTCGAGGCGGCCGTCCAGCCATATCTCCGGCTCGTCGGCCGTCTTCCGATATTGAACGCGGCCCGCGAATTGGCCGGTGCTGACGCGACTCCCGAGGACCGAGCTGATGCCGATGGAGGCAAGCGGCACTTCGGGGAGCATGAGGATGAATTCGGAGACATCGACGCCGTTTTGCGGGAGAAACCTGGCCTCGATCCGGACGCCCTGGCTGACTCGATGGCCGCCCAGCTCATAAGCGACCAGATGGGCGACGCCGTCCTTGGGATTGCTCATGTCAATCAAGCCGGAAGTGTCGCGGCACCGAATGGAGACCCCGCCGCGATCGAAGCCGATCTCGAAATCCGACAGCTTGACCTGCGTCAGATCGAGGTCTTCGAAGTTGTGCCCCAGGCCGGATCGAAAAACCTGGCCGTAGTCGTCCCCCCGCCACCGGTCGGTGCCCAGCAGGAGGAGTCCCTTGTTAAGTTCAAGCTCGTTGGAGGCCCTGTCGTCGCGATGCTTTTCCCACCAGATGGCCTGGTCGCAGCGAAAGATGCGATCGCGGCGGCCGGGGAGCCAGACCTCGACGTTCTCGAAGGCGCGGCTGGCGAAGGTGTGGCCCCGGATGCCGCCGAGATTGCATGGCAGATCGAAGAAGCGGCTCAACTTGTCCTCGACGCTGGCCCGGTAGGACTCGCTCCGCAGGCGCAGTCCGTACGCCGCGGTCCAGCCGAGGGAGCCTCCCACAAGTACAATCGTCAGGATCAGCAAATACTTTCTATGCGGGAGCATGGAGTGAAGAAACGTCCTCCGCGATGATCCCTCACGATCCTGTTAGGGCACGGTTGCCGCGGCGGCCCCGTTTTGCGCGGCTGTCTAGGCCCTGTCAGAAGGCCCGGCGGCCTGTGGCAGTCGTCGCGCCGACTGCATGTAGAAATCGTAGGCCGCGCGGACCTCTGTCATCGTGTCTCCCCCGAATTTTTCCAGAAAAGCCCGAGCCAGCTCGAAGGCGACGACGCATTCCGCAATGACGCTCGCGGCCGGTACGGCGCAGATGTCGCTGCGCTCATAATCGTTCCGTTCCGGTTGCAGTGTCTTCAGGTTGACCGTGTTCAGGCCGCGCAGCAGCGTGCTGATCGGCTTCATCACGGCGCGGACGACGACAGGCATGCCGTTGGTCATGCCGCCTTCCAGGCCGCCGGCGTTGTTGCTTCGCCGGACGAATCCCAGGTTGGGCGTCTCGCGCTGACCGGCGTCGTAGTAAATCTCGTCATGGACGGTGCTGCCCGGACGTTCGGCGCAGCCGAAACCGAGGCCGATCTCGACACCCTTGAACGCCTGGATGGAGCCCAGGGCACCCATGATCCTGCCGTCCAGCTTGTCCGACCATTGGGCGCAGCTTCCGAGGCCCGGCGGCAATCCGAACGCGCGGACCTCGACCACACCGCCGATCGTGTCCTTGTTCTGCTTTGCCTGGCGGATCGCCGCAACCATGGCCTTGGCGGCGGACGCATCGGGGCAGTAAACCTCATTTGACCCGCGCGCGGCGCGGAGTTGCTCGAGTGCGGCATCCTCCGGCAGATGAGCGGTGATGTCACCGATCTGAACGACGTAGCCGACCACCTCGATTCCGAACTCCCGCAGCAGGCACGCCGAGATTGCGCCGGCCGCGACACGAGCGGCGGTCTCGCGGGCGCTGGCCCGCTCCAACGGCGCCCGGCAATCGGTCGTGAGCCATTTCATCGCTCCTGCAAAATCGGCATGACCCGGGCGAGGCCGGTTGATTTCCGGGGCCTCGTCGATCCGCCGATCCTTGTTCGCCAGCTCCACGGCCACGGGAGCCCCGATGGTCCGGCCGCGTCGAATGCCCGACAGTATGCCGGCGCGATCCTGCTCGATCTCCATCCGGCCACCGCGGCCGTAGCCGCCTTGTCGACGGCGCAGGGCCTCATTGACCGCAACCTGGTCGAGCTTCAGTTCCGCGGGCAGGCCTTCGATCAGAACGATTAACGCCTGTCCATGTGATTCGCCGGCGGTCCTGTAGTCGAGTCGAGACATGAGGGTGATTATAGGCCGTTTCCTACCTGAACACCCGTCTGGTCTCTCGCGGGGGCGATAAGGACTCTCGCCGGCGTGTTCGAGTTTGGGGTCGGCGATCGGGTCCAGGTCATTGCATCAAGGGAGCGTTGAGCCCGGCCGATCATAGCCGGGGGATGTCCATACTCCCGCCGCGGTATGAGGGTGTGATAACCATCCCCACAATCTAAACTTGGGAGCGTCTCATGTCCGTCTTGGCACCCCCGAAACCGGCTGTCGTTGAAACACCGACCACCCAGGCGAATGATGCCGCTCAGGCCGCCCAGGCCTTTGCCCCGCGCGCCCCGGCGAATTTCCGGGAGGCGGGCCTGGAGCCGGGCACGGTAGAAGCTCTGATCGTGAAGCATCTGGCCGTCGTAGGCTCGGCCGCCGGTGCAGAGATTGCCAAGGAGCTGTGCCTGCCTGCCAAGTCCATCA
>DATKKX010000261.1:0-11382 GCA_035542775.1 Phycisphaerae bacterium
AGGTGACCTTGTGGGCTCATGACCAGTTCCACATCACGGGATCTCAGACGGTGGATCTGAACGAAGGCTTTGCGAAGAATCCGCCGCCGACGTGTGTGTTCGTTGACTGGTACATTCCCGAGCCCGCAACGCTGGCGCTGCTGGGCCTGGGTATTCTGGGTCTGCTGCGACGGCGATAAGCCTGCGCATGCGGCGCGCCCCGGGCGCGCCCAAAGGCCTGGAAGCGTGATCGCTCGGGGAATGTGTTAATGGACGGTCTAAACCCGCCGTCCATGACAGGGAAGCCTGAGCGAGACACACTGACAACGTTGAATGTCCTCTCCTGTTACGGCCCTCGTGCCGGCAGGGGAAGAGATACAAGACTCCGCATAAGAGGGGCCGCGAGCAGGGAATCTGCACGCGGCCTCTTTTTTCACAATAGGCGGGACCTCGAGCACAAGCGCACGCCGCGAACGTCCCTGGAACCTGCCGCATCGCTGTCTCCCGACCGACCGCCAATCATACCTTTCTTGTCTGGCGAGCTGGCCTCTTGGCAACGTGGCCGTGGGTTTGTAGGCTGGGGGGTTGCGCTGTTTTTTCGAATTTTGCCCAGTCAGGGACCGTATTGGTCGTATGAGCATTCTTCATGGCATTTGGTGGCAGTCGCAGTTGCACCTGTGGGGTGAGCGGGTCGACGCCGTGGCCGGCCCGGCCTTGCCTGCGCCGCAGGAGCAACCACCGCCGGCTTCACCGCGGTGTCAGGGCCGGTCGCCGGCTCCTGGGCGAGCTCGACGCCGCAGTCCGCCTCCTCTTCACCCCGCGGCACTCACTGTTCCGGAGGTGCAGGCCGCCGTCGGCGAGGTTTCTCGCGATGGGCTGATCGCGTCCATCGGTGAGAAGTCATCGCTGGTCTTGTGGCTGCCGAGTCGCGAGGGTGTGCCTGTGTCGTCCACTGCCGCCGGTGATGCGGAACCGGGGACGGCCCCCGGTCTGGCCAGTGTCACGGTCCCGACACTGGCCTTCTCCCCGGCTGACGCCGTCGATCTGCTCAGCGATCTGGTCAATGTATCTGACGCGATGTGCGGCGGCTCATTGCGATACTGGTCGCAACTGGCGAAGCTCGTCTTTTCGCTCCTGGCTCGACAGCAGTTTCTGCCCGATGTCGAGGAGAAGAGCGATGGCGGATTCGTTGCCAGATGGCGGCTGCTGGTCGAGGACTCCGGCGAGCTTGCCTGGCTGGAGAAGTTCGCCGCGGCCATGCCGCCCGTCTGTCGTGCGGCGGCGACGGCGACGCCTGATGACGCGGAGGCCGCCCGCATCGTGGACGATTTCCTGGCGGAATCGGCTGACGCCGTGATCCGGCGCATGCTGGAGAACGATCCGTTCTTCGGGCAGGTCCGCCGCCGCGTCTCGAAGAAGCCCGACGGAGAGATGCGCTGGCTTTCGGCGCTGCTGGGGCGCAACCGTGTCATGGGCGGATCCGCCGAAGACAACGCCGAAATCGCGGCACAGGTTCGATCCTGGGTCGGACGGTTGGATCAGCCCGAAGCGGCGGCGCCGCGGCTGTGCTTCTCGCTGGTCGAGCCGGAAGATGACGCCGATCCGGCTCAGGCCGCCTGGCGGGTGCGGTTCGATCTGAGGTCGGCTGAGAACGACGAGCCGCTGGACATCTCCAAGATCTGGACTGAGCCGCAGGGCTCGCCCAGCATTCTCACGCGGCATCTGGCCGGCCGCCGGCAAAGGCTGATGGCGGAGCTGGCCCGGGCGGCGGAGGTTTTTCCCGAGCTCCAGACGGCCTTGAGAAAGGCGTCCTCCACGGGGGTGGAACTGACGACCGGCGGAGCGCATGCCTTCCTGCGCGAGTGGGCCCAGTTGCTGAAGGCCCGCGGGTTTGACGTTACTTTGCCTGACTGGGCGACAAGGACGGACCGGCAGCTCGGGCTGAAGCTGGTGGTCAGGCCGCCGGACATCCCCGCGGGCGATGAAGCTTCCGGCATGCCCTCGGAGATTTCCGTCGGCTCGTTCGGTTTGAGCACGCTTCTGGATTTCGACTGGCGTATCGCAGTCGGTGACGAGACTGTCTCGCTGGAAGACTTCGAACGGATCGCTTCGCACAAGGCTCCGCTGGTCAAGCTGCTCGGCTCATGGGTCAGCATGGACTGGGACGCGGCCGAGCTGGCCTTGAAGTTTGTGGCCAGCCGGCCGGCCGGAAAGATGACGCTCGCCGACGCGCTGCGGCTGGCCGGAGGCGCGGTCGACCTCGATACTGGCCTGCCTGTGGTCGGGCTCCTGGGTACGTCCTGGCTCGAACAGTTGTTGGAATGGGCGCCGGATGTGGCGATCGAGCCGCTCCAACAACCGGCTTCTTTCGTCGGGACGCTGCGGCCATACCAGCGGCGAGGACTGGAATGGCTCGTGTTTCTGGATCGACTGGGCATTGGGGCCTGCCTGGCCGACGACATGGGCCTGGGCAAGACTATCCAGTTGATCGCCCTGCTGCTCCACGAGCGCGAGCAGCATAAGGGCGGGCCAGAGTCGGCAGGAGTCGGCGACGGCCTGGGGAAGCACCCTGATTCCTTGTCCGCGCCGGTCGGTCCGACACTGCTCTTTGCTCCCATGTCGGTGGTTGGAAACTGGGAGAGGGAAGTCCGGCGTTTTGGCCCTTCGTTGCGAGTGCTGGTTCACCATGGGCCGGATCGCCTGCTGGGAGAAGCCTTCGTCGACGCCGCCCGGCGGCATGACCTGGTCATTACCACGTATGGCCTGGCCCAGCGGGATTTGAAGAGCTTGGCGGAGGTATCCTGGCATCGCGTAGCGTTGGACGAAGCCCAGAAGATCAAGAATCCGGGCGCCAATCAGACCCTCGCCATTCGAGCGTTGCCCGGCATTCATCGGGTGGCCCTCACCGGGACTCCGGTGGAGAACCACCTTTCGGAGCTGTGGTCGATCATGGAGATGCTCAATCCGACCCTGTTGGGGTCGGCCTCGTCTTTCCGTGAGCGATTCGCCGTCCCCGTCGAGAGAATGGGCGACCAGCAGCGAGCCAGGCAGCTTCGGCGGATGATTCGGCCCTTTCTCC
Source organism: Phycisphaerae bacterium (assembly GCA_035542775.1). GTDB lineage: Bacteria > Planctomycetota > Phycisphaerae > UBA1845 > UTPLA1 > DATKKX01. The sequence goes on from DATKKX010000261.1 coordinate 3,059, forward strand.
TGCGGCGTTTGAAGTCGGACCCGGAGGTGGAGTGCGATCTGCCCGAGAAGATGGAAATGCGGGTGTACTGCAATCTCACCCCCGAGCAGGCCGCGTACTATGAGCGACTGGTGTCGGAGATGCTCCAGGAAGTTGATTCCGCCACGGGTATCCGGCGTCGCGGGCTGATCCTGGCCACGCTGACCAGGCTGAAGCAGGTGTGCAACCATCCGGAGCATCTGCTGCGGCGGAACGGCCCGCTGGACCGGCGGAGCGGCAAGTGCGAGCGGCTGGTCGAGATGCTGGAAGAGCTTCTCGATGAAGGCGACGCCGCCCTGATTTTCACACAGTATCGAGAGATGGGGCACATCCTCGAGCGTTTGTTGTCCGATCGGCTGCAGACCAGCCTTTTCTTCCTGCATGGCGGGACGCCGGCAAAGAGGCGCGAGCAGATGATCCAGCAGTTCCAGAGCCCGGACAATCCCACCAGGCTCTTTCTGCTGTCGCTCCGCGCCGGGGGCTTCGGGCTGAACCTGACTCGAGCCAACCACGTGTTTCACTTCGATCGATGGTGGAATCCGGCGGTGGAGGATCAGGCCACCGATCGGGCTCACCGTATCGGCCAGACGCGTCGCGTTCAGGTCCACAAGTTCGTCTGCATCGGCACCATCGAGGATCGGATCGACCAGGTCCTGGCGGACAAGTCGGCCCTGGCGGATCACATCATGGGCAGCGGCGACGAGTGGCTGACCGGCCTCAGCTCGCGGGAGTTGCGGGAGTATTTGTCGCTGTCGAGCGAAGCAGTAGCGGAGGAATAGCGTGGCAGGCGAAGGACATGATTCCAATCCTCGTGGGGCGCATCGGGCCAGGAGGTCCCTGGTTCGCGGCGGCAAGGCCCATGCGGCAGCCTCGCGATCCGCCGTGAACATCCCCCCGCGGTTGCCGGCCGATCCGGAGAGCTTCTGGTCCATGGGAGGGGATGGCGACCGCTTGTTCGAGCGGCCGGCGGCGGCGTCCACGCCTGTGCTGCCTCGTTTGGGGCCTCCGCCATTTCAGCGTGGCGGGTTCCCGTTGCTCGGCTTTCTGGCCACGGTCTACGAGCATGTCGCCCAGAACGTGGCCAGAACGTATTCAGCGTCTGAAGAGCGCGTATATCCGGCCCGCACCGACTCCGACGGGGCCGCCTCCTCCGGTCAGGTCTGACCGCGCCGCAGAAGTCGTCCCACATTGCGAACCCACCAAGTGTTGCTCCCGGGCGCCTGGCGCTTGGCTCGGGTGGCGGCCCAGGATTCACGGCCGGACTTGTCCCGGTCAGGTCTGGGGCGGCCGATGGAAGGGCTTTCTCAATACTGAAACCATCGACAGTACCCTCGCCGGATGGCAGGGGCGTGAGAGAATCCCTCAAAACCGGATATTGTGCGTGATCAGGTGATGCTAAACCCATGAAACGGCCGTTTATAGGTTATCCAGGCAAGTGTGCGATGGGCTGAAAACAGCGGCCTGACGGATTTAGTGACGCGCTTTATCGTTTATAGCGTTAAACGTCGCCTTTAGGCCTGGGATCGGTGCAGGTTCCTGCTTGCAGCGACGGACGCTGTGGCACTGTCCCAGGAGTGCGATGCATGCGGCGCGCTGCCAGACCAGCGAAGGATGCACGGACGTGACTGTTCAAGACGAGCATGATGCCTCCCGGCGGCCACCGCGACTCCGCTTGCGCGGGCTGGCTGACGGCGAGGGTGGCGGGCGATGGGAAATCGGGCAGGCGCTCACGGTCTTCGGATCCGGCAGCGGCTGCGATCTCAGACTCCGTCCGCAGGAGGCGGATTCTGCCCACGCAGCCGTCGTGCTGCTGGGCAACACCGCCTATCTGTGCGACTTCGGGGCCGCGGGCGGCACCTCCCTGAACGGCCGCCGGATTCGTTGGGCGCGTTTAGCTGACGGCGATGAGATGGCCGTCAATACCTGCCACTTCCGGGTGGAGTTGGACGAAGACCGGGTCGTCCTGACTGGAGAGCAGCCTTCCTTCAAGCTGCGCGACGACAGCTCCATCGGCGAGGTCATGACGATCGACCCGGTGTTGATCGTGGGAAGCGATCCCGGGTGCGATGTGGTTTTGCATGACGATGCCGTGGCGCCTCGGCACTGCCTGGTCGTCTGGACTCAGGAAGGCCCGCTTCTCCGCGGTCTGCAGGAAGGCGACCACCCGCGGCTCAACGGCATGCCCACCAGGTTTGCGCGCCTGGTCAGCGGAGATCGGATCGCGATCGGCCCTTACGAAATGACCTTCCAGATCGAGACGGCCTCCCCGGAGTTTGCGGAAGCAGTCCGGCCGGACTACTCGGACCGCGTCCGGCTTTCATCCGGCAAGACGGTTTTGCTGCCCGGCAAGGAGCCTCTCGCGGTGGAATTGGTCTCCGGATGTGTCGGTGCGAGCGAGACGCCGGAGGATGACCTGCTTTGGTCGGACAGCACGGTGGCCTCGTCCGAGGAAGTTGAGGCAACGGCCGCTGGGTCATCGGATCTCGATGAAGGCGAAGCCTCGGAGCACTTGCATTCCGAGGCCGAACTGGAGCCCATGAAGAACGCGGAAGATCACCAGCCCGCCGAGGCCGCCGCGCCCGTTGTGGAGTCGGCGGAAGCGGGGAATGCTGCCGGCGACATAGGCGAAATCGGCGAGAGAGAGGAACCAACGGTGGACAGCGACTTCGCGGCCGAGGATGAGCGGATGGAGCCGACGGAGCCGGCTCGAGAGCCATCAGCAACGGAGCAGAGGGATCGAATGGAAGCCGAAACCGGCAACGAACGTGGAGGGGCTGACGAGGATCGTCTGGCCAGGGTGCGCTCTCGCGTGGCGGCGGCCCAGAAGGCCTTGGACCAGCGGGCCTTGAATCATCTGGAGCGGCTCAACAGCGAGCGCCAGCGTCTGCGGGCCTATCAGGTTGAGCTACAACAAAAAGCCTCCGAGCTGCTGCGAGTGGCGCGCGAGAACCGGCAGTTGCTCAATCGCGGCCGTGTCGCCGCCGAGTCGGGCTTCAACGCCGCAAAGGCAAGCGAGGAATTGACCGTGCTCGGGCGGCTTGCCGGTGAGCTGGAGACCATTGAAGCGACTCACGCGAGCGACACGCAATCGCTCGACGATGGGAACAATGGAATCCTCGGAGATGCCTTGAGTGGCACCCGACGGCGGAGTCTGCAGGCGCGCGCTGCTGAACTGGCTGAACTGGTTCGCGAAGAGCAGGACGAAATCGATCGAGCCGAGAGTCAGTTCGTTTCGCTCCGCCTGGGCATTCGCCGGATGCGCGACTTTATCGACCGGACCGGGATTCGGCACCGTGCCCGGGCCGCGGAATTGGAGACCCTCCTGGGAACGTTGCGGCGCGAGGAGGCCTCGCTGGCGAAGGAACGCGGCCTGTTGATGGCGAAGCTCCAGGAACTGGACGGCCAGATCGCGAGGGTCGCGGCGAGAGCCAGAGATGCCGGCCAGGACCGGGAGGATCTTGATCGCGAAGTGGAGCGGCTCGCGCTGGTTCAGAAGAAACTGGTCGAGAAGGAGGAAACGCTGAGAACAGGGCTGGACGTCGAGCGACAGCGGGTTCAGGTTCGACAAGCGGAGTTGCAGCACAAGGCCACGGAGGTCGCCCGTGCCGCCCGCGACAAACGCTGCGCGATCGAGGCGGAGATGACCAAGCGGCGGGCCGCTCTGGACCTCCGGGAGGCCGAACTGCGGACCCACCGGGCGGCCATCGAGGAAGCAGGCAGGAATGAGCTGGAGAAGGCCGCGACCGAGCTGGAGCGGGTGTTAAGCGTGCGACTCGCGGATATCGAGGTGGAGCTGTCGAAGAAGCAATCGGGCGCCGCTCCCGGCAAGCCGCCTGCCGCCGCTGGGCCCAAGGCGACCAACGAACCCGCCGACGCGAGCACCGCCCATCGGTCGGGCGTTTCCGCCGCTGATGATCTGCCGTCGGAAGGCGCCGTTCTGGCCCACATGCTGCGAGACACGGTGTATGATCGCGACCGGCGCCTGGCTGCCTTGCGAGAAGAACTCGAAGCTCTACGCGACGCCATGACCAATATGGGGAAACAGGAAAAGGCAGGTGAGGCCTCGATTGAGGACGAAATGCGGACCCTGCGTGCCTCCTTGACGGGAGCCCGCCGGGACCGGCGGTGGTCCAGCGCCGATTGGAGGGGGCAGTTCGACAAGGACAACGCGACTCTACGGAGCGCGGAGAAGAAGAGCGATGACCAGACCGCTCTCGGCGCCGAGGTGGCTGCTGCTTCTTCGGCTCCGGGCGGACCTCAGGAAGGAGAAGGGCGGTAGGACGGCCGTTGAGGCCCGGCCCTGGGGACAGAGCCGGGCCGCGAGAGCAGCGGTTCGTTCAGTGCTCACGTCTACGGCGGAGTCGTAAGAAACGGAGCGACATTTCATGAGGCAAGACAATCGCCACGAGGTGCCGGCTGAGGCGGGCGATCTCAATTCCCAGGTAGGCAAGGATGGCATAGCCAGGCGCGTCGCGGAAATCGATGCCGCCAAGGCGACTCAGATACTGGAGGGGCAAGATCGTGGCTTCCCCGATCCGGGCGTCGTTGTGTCGTTGCGCTTGCGAGGCGGCGGATCGGGCCTGGAAAGCCGGCTGGTCGCCTCTCAGGCTCCGCTCCCTCCCGAGGACCTCGGTGCAGACCTGTCCGGGGATGGAGAGTTCGACCTGCCGCCAGCGGAAGCGGTCACTGAGGCCGATTTGGCGGCCGAGCTGGTCCAGGACCTCGAACGGCTGAGGGAGGCGTCCGATCAGATCGCCAACACCGGCGAGTGGCTGGAACAACATTCCCCGGAAACAGGCCCCCAGGAGGGGGGAGAGCGGGTAGAATCTCCATGGGGGTGTCGAGCGTCGGCGACCTCATCGGCCATGATGAGGCCGGGCGCGGCCGGGCGCGGCGAAATCACGGTTGAAAAACAGGATGCTGTGCCGGAAGCTGAGCACCAGGAACGCGTGCCGATGAAGATCACGACAGGCAAGCGAGCGGCTGCGGACATATCCCGGAGAAAGGGTGATGCGGATCGCCCTGGGTCGCCCGAAGCGGCTCCTGGCGAGCCGCCACCGGATGGAGGCGAGCAATCGGCCCGGATGAACGACGCCGACGCAAAGGAAGGTACCGCTCAGGCCGCTACTGCGAAGTTGGAGGCGGAGTTGAGAAACGCCCAGGAGGCGCTGCAGCGCCTTCGTGAACGCGCCGCCCTCCAGACCCGCATGTACGGCTCGGTAGGCGCCCAGACGCGCAAGCTCGATCAACGCGCCTCGGAGTTGCGGGCGCGAGTGGCCAAGGCCCAGGAGGCCCTGCATGAACGGGCCCGGAAGCTGCAAACAGCGCTCGACAGGGAGCGCGAGAGGCTTCGCGCCTACCATGCGAAGCTCCAGCAGCGAGCCAAGGAGCTCTCCGAGTGGACGCAGGAACGGAAGGCGAAGCTCGCGGACGAAATCGCCGCACAGCGTACTGCGATCGAGGTCGAACGGGCTGCGCTGGCCCGGCGTGAGCAGGATCTCGAGCGGCGATTTGAGGCCCTCAGCGGGACGGAGCAGCAGGGCATTGAGGCGGTCCGCGCGGAATTGGAGCAAACCTATCAGGCCCGCCTGGCGGAGGTCGAGCGGAACGCGGAGGTCAGGTCGGCTGAGTTGGAGGCCCGCGAAGGGGCGATCCTCCGACGGGAAGTGGAACAGTCCGCCCGACTCAAGGCGTTTGAGGAGTCTCGCGCCGCGATGGAAGCTGATCTCCGCGCCAGGGCCGCGAAACTGGCGGAGTCGGTGCAGGCGGAACGAGCGCGACTTTCGCAGGAGATCGCCGAGCGCGGGAAGGAACTCGAAGATGCCGCCGGCCGCCGCGAGGCTGAGTTGGCCAGGTCGCAAGAGCAGTCCGCCGCTCGCGAGCAGGCGATTGCTCGGGATGCGCAGAAGGTGGAGGAGCTCAGGCAGACTCTCGAGGCTCAGGGGCGCGACATCAGCAAGCGGGCAGCGGACCTGGATCGTCGCGACGGGGAACTGGCCCGGATTTCCGCGGCCATGGAGGTTCGAGAGCGCCGCCTGCACGAGTGGCAGGCTCGTGTCGAACAGACCGAGGGCCGGTTGGAGGCGGTGCGGGCGGAGTTGGAGGAGGAAGTTCTGGCCGCCCAGCACAGCGCCGAGGAGAATCAGAAGCAGGGCGAGAAAATCAAGGTCCAACTCGAGGAGCTCAAGGGACGCCGTGCGGAGATCCTCCGCGGACGCGAACAGGTCGAGTCCCGGTTGAAGGAATTGGAGGAGAGGAAAGCGCTGCTCGACCAACAGGCGGCGGAAATTGAGCAGTCCAAACGGAAGTTCGAAGAGCAGGCCGCCCTGATTACCAGGGAACGCCAGCAGTTCGCCGATCTGACGGAGCGTTCAGAGGAGGTCGAGCGTCAGCGTGCCGAACTGGCTTCGCGCATCTCTGAGGTCTTTCGCCAGGAGGAAGCGCTGAAGGAGCGGGAGGCCGCTCACCAGGCGGAAGTCGAGGCACTCGAACGAGCTCGCAAGGATCTTGACGCTGTCCGAGAGAGCCTCGCCGCGCGGGAGCGAGAGTTCGAGAATCAAGAGGTGGGGATAAACGAGCGGACGGCGCGAATCGAGGAATTCGAGCGGCGGCTGCAACAAAAGGCCCAGGAGCTGGCCGAAGAGCGGAGCGAGCTGGACGGTCTCCGGGCAGAGCATGCCGATGGCGTCGCGTCGTTGGAGAAAGCCCGGGACAAGATCGTCAAGCAGCAGCTTCTTCTGGACGAGGCACAGCTATCGCTTCAGATCGACCGCCACCACCTCGACGAGCGGGAGCAGGCCTTGACCGAGGCCCAGGCGGCGCTCCAGAGAGGACGAGACAGGTTGACGGCGGATCAGGCCGCTCTGACCTCCGCGCGCAGTGAAATGGAAAGGCTCGGCGCGGAACTGGCCCGCCACCAGGAGGAGACCGCCGCGGCCAAGGCCACGGTGGAGGCGGAGCACGCCCGTCTGGAGCGAGACGGGGTCTTCCTGCGGGACCGGGAGCGTGTCCTCGCTGAAGAGAAGGCGAATTTCGAGACGGCCAGGAAGGAGACTGAGGAGCTCCGCCGGGATCTGACCCGGCGCGTCGAAGAGGCCGAGGAGTTCCGCCGGCAGCTTGCCGAGAAGGCCGGGCATTTGAAATCCCGCAGGGAGCAACTGGCCAAGGATACGGCGATCGTCGACGAACGCCTGCGCACGCTGGATGCCGAGTTGGCCAAGGTCGCCGAGAAGGACCGCGAGCTGCAGAGGGGGCGGGCTCAGTTTGATGCCGAGCGAAAGCAAACCGCCGCTGACCGCCAGCAACTGGAGCGGGAAAGGGAGGAGCTGGAGCAGGCGCGGCGGACCTTCCAGGGAGGCTTGCGGAGTCTCGACGAAAGTCGGCGTCAAATCGCCGAGCGGGAAGCCGAGCTGGGTCTGCGAACTCACGAAATGGACGAGCTGCGCCGGCGCCTGGAGGACGATCGCGCCGAACTGCAGCGTCAACGGCAGGAAGTGCTGGCATTGCAGAAGGAGCGGGGCGACGCCACGAGCAAGGTGGAAGCCCTGATGGCCCAGACCGAGGCGCAACATGCGGAGCTTCGTCGCCGCGAGGAACTTTTGGAGGCACAGCAGCAGGCCCTGGGGGCCCGGGCCGCGGAATTGACCAGGGCGGAGGAAGAGTTGAAGCGCCGTCAGAGGGAGCATGAAGCACTGGATCTGGACCTTGCCGCGGAGTCGGAGGCCCTGGAGGCGAAGCGGAAGGAATTCAACTCGCTGATGGACTCGGAAAAGGCCGCGTTGGAGGCGAGCCGCAAGCAGCTTCAGTCGGAGGTCGCCGCGGAGCAGGCCCGCCTGCAGGACCGGGCCCGTGAGCTGGAAGCGACGATCGCGGCGCACGCAGCCGTCTCCGCCCAGGACGACGTGATCGCCGAGCGACCGGACACTGACCAGGCCCGCACGGATCTCGGTGTCGGCCTGTCCGAACGGTTGGCGGAAGTGGTCAGGAAAGAAGAGGCCGTCGAGACTCGTTGTCGATTGCGCCTGGAGGAATTGGATCGCGATATCGAGCAGCGGCTGGCCAAGTTGGAAAAGGAAATCCGCGAGCGCCGGGAACAGGCGGAGCACGAAATCCGCGAGCGCCGCAGGATGCAGGAGGACGATCTCAGAATCGCTCGGAGCCGGCTGGATGAGCAGGTCGAGGAACTGCGTCGACGCCAGGACGCGGCCGCTCAGGAGCATTCGCTTTTGTGCCAGCAACGGCGGGAACTGCAGGAACAATGGCGGCAGGAGTCTCTCGGGGATCGACCCGGGGAAGAGCCGTCTTTC
>DATKKX010000262.1:0-19359 GCA_035542775.1 Phycisphaerae bacterium
CCGGCAACTTCAGCTCGCGTCGTGGGATCGGGCCGGAGTCAATCAGCCTGCACCCACAGGGCATTACGCACGGTCCCCATCCGGGGGCCTACGAAAAGTCGATCGGCACTGAGCGGACCGATGAATTGGCCGTGATGTGCGACACGCACGAGCCGCTCCGTCTCACTACAGTTGCCGCCGCTGTGGAGGACAAGGACTACCACCGCTCATGGGTGACTCGCGAGGGGGAATCAACGTGGAACACAGAGCCGAAATGAGCCGGGGCGAGAAACTGAGAATTCACGCCGGCCTATAGATTCCCTCGCCGTGCCTGCTCGCGTTCCAATGATATGAACAAGGCCCTGAAGTTCCCCACGCCGAAGCCCCGCGACCCGTGTCGCTCGATAACCTCGTAAAACAGCGTCGGCCGGTCCTCCACAGGAGCGGTGAAGATCTGGAGCAGATACCCGTCTTCGTCGCGATCGGCCAGGATGCCGAGCTCTCTCAGCTCGCTGAAGTCCTCGTCGATCTTGCCGACGCGTTCTTTCAGGTCCTCGTAGTACGTGTCCGGCACGCGGAGGAAATCGATGCCCCGCTCGCGCAGTGCCCGAACCGTCGCGCAGATATCCTTGCTGTTCATGGCGATGTGCTGTACGCCCGGGCCCTGGTAGAAATCGAGATATTCCTCGATCTGCGATTTCTTGCGGCCCTCGGCGGGCTCGTTGATGGGGAATTTAACCTTGCCGCCGCCGTTCTCCATCACCTTGCTCATCAGGGCGCTGTATTCGGTGCTGATGTCCTTGTCGGTGAAGTGGGCCAGTTGCGTAAAACCGAGGACTTGCTCGAACCAGCGAACCCAGTAGTTCATCTCGCCGAGATAGACGTTGGTGACGACGTGGTCGATGGCCGCCAATCCGACGCCTTCCGGCGCAGGGCCTTCTATCGGCTCGAAGCCGGGAGCGAACACGCCGCGATAGCCGCCGCGCTCGACGAATTTGAACGCCGTGTCGCCGGCATACTTGATGACGCCGGTCTTGAGCACGCCGTGACGGTCTTCGAATGGCTGCGCCGGCTGGAGGATCGTGGCCCCGCGGGCCTTGACCTCGCGCATGGCGGCTTCGACGTCGCCGACCTCCAGAGCGATCACCTTGACCCCGTCGCCGTGCAGGGCACAGTGGCGGGTGATTTCATGGTCGGCCGCCAGCGCGCTGGTCAGCACGAACCGCACCAGGCCCTGCTGCATGAGGTAACTGGCCCGGTCGCGGCAGCCGGTTTCCAAACCCAGCCGGGCCACCGGCCGAAACCCAAGGACGCGGCTGTAATACTGCGCCGCCTGCCTGGCATTGCCGACGTAGAACTCGAGATGGTCGTAGCCGCGAATGGGCAGAAAATCGGTTTGTGACATGGCTCTGGGTCCTGTTTTTTTCGATCGGCCCGCAAGTCCCGGCCCGCTATGCCGAAGGGCCCCTGAGAGATTCTTGTGCTGCTCCAAGAGCTCGGCAACTTGGCGCGTCGCCCGCGGCTGCGAGAGGATTCAGCTAGACCTGCGGTCACAACTCCCGCGCCGGCAGGATTCGCCCCGTTGCCTCGCCGAAGCCGACCCGATAGCCGTTCCCCTGGCACCAGCCGGTCAGCGTGATCCGATCGCCGTCCTGGATGAACCGGCGCTCCTCGCCGTTGGGGAACTTGATCGGCCGCTCCCCGCGCCAGGCGAGCTCCAGCATGCTGCCATACGCCTCCGCCGTGGGGCCGCTGATCGTGCCGGAGGCCAGCAGATCGCCGGGGCGGAGGTTGCAGCCTGTGATCGTATGGTGGGCAAGCTGCTGGCTCATGTTCCAGTAGAGATACTTGAAGTTGGTGCGGCAGATTGTGTGCGGGCGATCCATGTTCGCGCCCTGCAGGCTCGCCTCCAGGTGAATGTCGCAGGCCTGGTCGCCGCGCAAGCGTAGATACGGCAGCGGCTGTGGATCCTGGGTCGGGCCGGCACAGCGGAACGGCTCCAACGCCTCGCACGTCACCACCCATGGCGAAATCGTCGTGCCGAAATTCTTGGCCAGGAACGGGCCGAGTGGGACGTATTCCCACTTTTGGATGTCGCGGGCACTCCAGTCGTTGACCAGCACCATCCCGAAGATGTATTCCGCCGCTTGCTCGATCGGGATTGGGCGGCCCAGATCATTGCCCGGTCCGATGAAGAAGCCGGTCTCCAACTCGAAATCGACCAGTCGACTTGGTCCGAACGTGGGGGCGTTCGCCTCGTCGCTCTTGGTCTGCCCGCACGGCCGGTGCAGATCCGTGCCGCTGAGCACCACCGAGCTGGCCCGCCCGTGGTAGCCGACGGGCATCCAGAGGTAGTTCGGCATGAGGGCGTTTTCCTTGCCGCGAAACATCATCCCCACGTTGGTGGCATGCTCGCGCGAGGAGTAGAAATCGGTGTAATCTCCGATCTCGACTGGTATGCACATCTCCGCCGACGCCGCCGGTATCAACGCGCTGCGGCGAAGCGACTGGTCGTCGCGCAGGGTGCGTTCGTCCTCGCGGAGTAGCCAGCTGATCGTCTGCCTCGCTTGCCGCCAGGCGGGACGGCCGAGTGACATGAACTTGTTCAGCGACGGCCGGTCGAAGACGCGGGCGGTGCCGAAATTCGCCTCTGCAAAGAGGCCTCGGCTCTCCAACACCGACAGATCCAGGACCATGTCGCCGATGGCGACGCCGACCCGCGGCCGCTCGCCACGGGTCGGACGAAACACGCCGTAGGGAAGATTCTGGATCGGGAAGTGCGACTCCGCCGTTACCAGGACAAAGGAACGCAGTCGCGGATCATTGGTTGGGTCCATAGGCATTTGGCAAGGAATTCAAATCAGCCCAAGTTCTCGCAGCTCGTCCCGCGGCTCCTCGAAGCTGCAGCTTCCAAAACTGATCACGCGGCGTCGCCGGGCGTATTCGATCTCGTTGATCGTGGCTTCCGCGTCGTTCCAACCGAAAAAGTCCTCGGAGAAGTGGAACTCGCGGAAATCCTCCTCCTCGACGATGGCCGCCAGGTCGTTGTATTCCAGCTCCAGCGCATCTACGAGGATGCCCGCTGCCAGGACGTTCATGAATCCGTGTACGTACACTCCGAGAGCCGGATCGATCCGCCGCGTCGGGTGATGGAGGCCGGCGGTGAATTTCAGCGGAACGTGACCGCGGATGCTCTCCTCGATGACCGCTGCCACCTTCTCAACCGAAGGAATCGCGCCAGCACCGACTCCACCACATCGCAGCTTGATCCCTCCGACGCCGCGACCAGAGAGCAATGCAGCCTCCTCCTGGCGTTCATCGTAGTTGTCTGGCTCGGTTCCCGGCTGCGCGGCCGGAACGGCGGCGCCATTCAGCACTGCCAGGGTGTGTGCCATTAGCTGGGTGGCCAATCGGTAGTCCCCGGTCAACGGGGGCTCATAAAATCGCCGGACCGACGACAGGCCGGCTGCTTCGAAGACCGCCGTGGCATCGGGCAGCAGGCTCTCCGCATAGTCGCGCCAATCGCTGTCGACGGGCTCGGACGGAAAGCGCATCTCAAAACTCTCTACTCTGACGCCGCTATGGTGCGTTTCCTGCAGCCGATGGACGGTCTCCAGATCGCGCCGCAGGTTTTCGAGAAAGACCGTATCGGTCTCACCGCCACGGTCGACCACCGCAAGGCGGAGCGGCGGCCCCTCGCTGAACAGCTCGTCGATGTATGGGCCCAATTCGCCCAGGAGGTCGACCGGGCAGACGAAACGCGCCAGCATCCAGCCCTCGGGCTCCCTGCGATAGCGCGCATAGTTGCGGACGGACTCGTTGAGCGATAGCCGCGCGGGCGGAAACAAGCCCGCGTAATCAACCATGTCACTGAAAAACGTGCGCTGACTGGGGTGCATTCGATTTGCTCCGGTCCCGTGGAATTGTAGCGCTGACCGGCGGCCGCGGCTGAACAAATGGCGATGTTATCCGATGGCCGGCGGTCTGCGGCGCAATCTGGGGATCTGAGCCGGGCAAAATCAGCGCTCCGATGCAATCCTCGCGGCCGGACATGATCGGTCGCGGCGTCGGGTCATGCCGCTCTGAGCGGGTCTTTTCTGCAGTCTGGTCATTTCACGTTCTCACTGCGTGTTTCTGGGGGCACTCTGCCTCCGTTGGGCGAATTCTGCAAAGTCGGTTGTGGCACGAACATCCCAATCGGCGAGCATCCGAAATCTCCGCTCGTACCGTGCCGTCACGTACAGGACCTCGTCTCTCGCCACCATCTCTTCCCCGGCATAATATAAGGTACAGCTTGACCCGCCCTTCCGCGGGGACCTCCTGGGCGTCCTGCGCAATGATGAAAGGATGACCGTACTTCACCCATAATCGCGAGGACACGCCCCAATTGGCCGCGAAGTCGGATAGGGCGTCCGACATCCCGACCGGTGCCAGTTGGGGACGGTCATCGACGAGATTGTACGTCACAATCGCCCGGATCCTGTCCGTCATCGCGGCGTCGACCACGGCCCAGGCCCTGTCATCCGCCACTTTTTGGCTTCTCCACACCTCTTGCAGCGAATAGGTCATGGTGAAGCCCAGATACGCGATAGCGCCGGTGAGAAGCAAGGCCAGCGTTCTCGCGATGACGAACGGCGACAGCTTGATGAGCATCGACAGAAGGGCAACTACCAGCAACAGCGTCGGGATGGCCGCGACATAGATGTACCGCGTCGCCGACGAGGTGCGTTCTCCGGTCAGCGCCCCGTACAAACACGGCAAGGCGGCGCCGACGGCGCACGCCGCGCACCAGCCGGCCATCTTCCACAAATCCACCATGCGCGGCGACCGTAGCGACAGCGGTGCCAGCCGGAACGTCGCCCACAACAGGATGAGGCTGGAGAGGCTGCTGGTCGCGATCATTCTCATCCCGGGCCTTACTGAGAACCCGCCGAATACCCAGCTTGTGACGTCGAGCATCCTGCCCATGAGCTTTCCGTATTCGAGAATGTATTTCCGCACGACCTCGAAGACAACCGCCGGGCTTTGATGCGGCAGGGCGGAGGGTTGCGGCGTTGACCGCATCAGGAAGAGAACGTACACCGCCAGAGTAACAAGGCCGAGGAGCATCGGCACGGCGAGCCGGACAGCGCCGTACCACGAGCGATTTCTGATCCCCCGTACCATCGCCGGGATGAGGAACAGGACCAGACCGGCATAGAGCAGCGGAATAGTCTGCTCTCCGGACAATTCTGCAATCATGGTCACGACGCTGATTCGCAGAACGTCCAGCCACCGCCGGTCGCTCGGCGTGCAGATCCAGTAGATCTGCAGAATGAGAAGCTGGAACGGCAGCACAAAGAACCAGTTATTCAGGAAGAACAGGGCGTTGGAGGAAGTCGGCGGGAGGAGCACGATCGCGCCGCACACGAATCCGTGCCACAGCGACCTCAGAAACCGCGACGCGAGCCGCGCCACCAGGCAGGAGCCGAGCAGATGAAAAAGGAGAATGAAAAGGAAATAGGGGATCGGCGAGTAGCGCCCCAGGTAGCCGACCAGGGTCTGCACCACCCACGACAGGCCGAAGATCCGCGGCGGCATGCTGGCAATCCACTCGTTCGTGGCCAGGAACCACAATGTCCCGGGAAGCCCCCGCACTTTCAACGTCTCGTCGAACCCGTGGATGTTCGACCAGTCGTCGACGATCAGCCGGAAAACGGAAAAATTGCCAGATGGGACGTGTCGCGTGGCCGGCGTCATATGTGGTCACTGCGGAAACGCGCACGGGCTCTGCTGGTGCGCGCCTCTGCCGTTCGGGATCTCCGAGCGGCGCGTGCATGGAGATTCTCTATTATTGGAGGACGCTTTCCCGGCAAGGAGATCTGGCAACACCGGCAGAGCGCCGCTGCAGGAGCGCGGGCTCAGATTGATCCACAGCGGGATTGGGCCTTTCGCTGTGCGGCTGCTTCACGCCGACCACGATAGATTGTATGAACATGTCGCGGATGCTGAAAGAATAGCTGCGCATCGCGAAACCGGACTGGATCAGCACCGCCTGCGCCTCAGTCTTGTTCTTGAGAAGGGATGGCTCGGGCGGATGGAGTCGCCGGTCGCTGCGAAAGACATGCTTGATTATGAAGTGGACCGCCCGCAGCACGAAAACGCTGGACGCCAGAGAATGCGGCCAGAACACCAGGACCATGCCGCCTGGGCGAAGCACGCGGTGGAATTCCCGAAGCATCCTGACGATTTCATCGCGCGAGAAATGTTCCAGCACGCCGAGATTGTAGACGCCGTCCACCGACTGGTCATCCTGGGGCAGCGCGAAAACGCTGGCATGCTCCAGTTGATGGAACCGCGGATTATTCTGTGAATAGAGGTACAAGGCCTGCGCAGAGACATCCACCGCGGTGATGCGGAAATCCTCTTGCAGGTTCTGATCAACCTGCCCGCTTCCACAGCCGGCGTGTATCAGGTGCGCGCCGGGGGCAAAAGTCCGCCGCAATGCACGCTCCAGATTGGGTTTGATGAAGAGCCTGCGGTAGATCGCGGCGATCAACTCGTATGCCAGGCCGGATGTATCCTGCTTCTTCTCCCAATACGCATCCCAGCCCTGTGAGTCGTGCAACGCCGGATTCAGCGGCACCTTGCGGCCCGGCTGAAACCGACCCGGATTGATGTGGCTCTCCAGCCACAGCTTCACCAGGAACTCGGCGCTGCGGGCCGCATCGCGAAGGCTCATCTTGGAGTGGCCGTACGTGCGGGCCGTCAAGACGATGGGCAGTTCCTTGACGGTATGTCCCGCATGGATGAGCACGAACAGGCTCTCGAAGAAGAAGGCGTAGCTGCGGGAAACGACCACGTCGAACAGTTCTTGCGGAATGCGCCGCAGGTTATAGACGCGGAATGCGCCGCTGGCGTCGTGCGGCATGTTCAGGCAATGCCTGGTCAAGAAGTGCCCCAGAAAAGTGAGGAACCTCCGCATGGCATTCCAGCCGGGCAGGCTGTCGCGCCTCATCCAGCGTGAGGCGACGGCAATGTCGCAGTTCTCGGCAAGCTTCAGCATCCGCGGTATGTCCGCCGGGTTGTGCGTGAAATCGCAGTCCATGGTGACGAGGCGGTCGTACCCGTGCTCGTAGGCGTAGCGAATGCCTTCCATGTGGGCGCTGCCCACCCCGAGCTTGCCGGTGCGATGGATCACCTTGAGATGGGAGTTTTTCGACGCCAGCCCGTCGAGCAACTCTCCCGTCCCGTCGGGAGAGTTGTCATCCATGAAGAGAATGTCCAGGTTCAGGCCCAGCGCGGTGATTTCGTTCAGCATCCGGCCGACGTTTTCCTTCTCGTTGTACGTCGGGATGAAAACCAGGATTCCGTCAGACATCAAACCGGGCTCCTTCCATCCGTCTCAGGCGCCGAGCTCCATCTGAACCATGTTGACCACCATCTGCTCGAAGGAAGTCGCCGGTTGCCATCCGGTCAGCCTTCGCAGCTTGCTGTTGTCGCCGACCAGAGCGGGCTTGGTGCGGGTGATAAGTGACGCATCCTCGCGAACGTAATCCCGCCATCGCAGGCCCAGAGCGTCGAACGCTCCCGCCACCCAATCAAGTACGCGGTGCAACCGGCCGCTGGCCACGATGAAGTCCTCGGGGCGCTCCCACTCCAGAATGCGGCGGAAGGCATCTACGTAGTCCGGAGCATAGCCCCAATCCGTCTGAGCCGACAGATCGCCCAGAACCAACTCCCGCCGCCGGCCCTGGCGGATCTGCGCCGCCGCCTGGACGATCTTCCGCGAGAGAAAAGTCTCCGGCCGCAGGTGCGACTCGTGATTGTAAAGAATACCTACGGAGGCAAAAAGCGAATGCTGCTCGCGATAGAAGCGGCAAATGTGGACTCCGGCGGTCTTGGTGATTCCATATACGCATTGCGGGGCCAGCGGCAACTCCTCCGTCTGCGGCGATTGTTCAGGATGACCGAAGACCAGCGAAGATGCGGCGTAGAAAAGCCTGGCCCGCGGGGTGCGCGTGCGGAGGGCCTCCAGCACGTTGAGCAATCCGTGGACGTGCACGTCAAAAGACTGTTTCCAGATGGCCGCCGGCGCCAGCAGCTCGCTGCTCTGCGAGGAATGGTGAAAAGCCGCCAGATAGTAGACCTCGTCAGGCCCACACTCGCCGACAAGGTCGGCAATGGCGCCGGCATCGAGCATATCCACCGGGCGGCAGGGCCTGCCGTCGGAACGGTCCAGCGTGCCGCGGTCAAGGCCCACCACGAGGCGATCGCGCGACGCCAGATGCTGAGTGAGCAGGGTGCCGTCCTGGCCCCGCGCACCGAAAATCATGGCCCGTTTCATCGGGTAACCTTATGAATGTGGGGCAGCGGAAAGAACATCGTGCCGCCGCCGCGGACATACTCAGCTTCCCGTTCGAGAAGGTTGGTCTTGAAGTGCCAGGGAAGGACCAGGAAGCAATCGGGTCGGCGGGCCTTGGCCTCCTTTTCCGAGATGATGGGGATCCTGGTTCCGGGCGTGTAGCAGCCGAACTTGTGAGGGTTCACCTCGGCAATTGCGGGAAGAACATCCTCATTCAGCTTGCAGAACTGGAGCAGCACGTTGCCCTTGGTCGAGGCCCCGTACCCCATGACCGATCGACCTGTTGATCGCAGCTCGTGCAGATGCGCCCGCAGCTCATCACGATGGCGGAACACGCGCTCCCTGAAGCGCGCGTAGGTGTCGGGCCCGTTCAGTCCCAACCGCTCTTCCTCCCTCAGGAAGCCGGAGACAAGGGCCTCGTTCTCCGGGTACGGCGCATTGCGCTTGGTCACCGTCACGGCGAAACTGCCCCCGTTCACGTTGTTGAGCGACAGAGCGATGATCTTCAGTCCGGCCCGATCGGTCATCCACTTGATCTGGCGGACTGCGTAGTATTCCAGATGCTCGTGGCAGATGGTGTCATAAGCGGTTGCTTCGAGCATCGAAGGCAGATAGCTTTGCTCGAAATGCCAGACGCCGTCATCGGCGAGGATTTCCTCTACCTGGCGCATGAAGTCCAGCGGGGCTTCCAGGTCATAGAACATGGCCAGCGAGGTCACCACCTTGGCCTTCGTTGATCGGCCGAACTCGGAGCGGAAGGCCCCCGCGGAGAAAAAATCGGCGATCAGCCGCATGTCGTGGCGGTAGTGTTCGCGAAACTTGATCGCGGAGGGATCGAAGCCCACCAGGACGTGCTTGTCCGGCAGATAAAACGACAGCGTGGTGCCGTCGTTGCTGCCGATATCGACGATGACATCACCCGTGTGAAGCGGGATCAGGCGGCGAAGCTCCTCCACCTTGGCGCGAAGGTGTTCCACCATGGAGCGATTCAGGCCTGATCGATACCCGTAGTTCGAGCCGTAAAGTACGTTGGGATCGTAGGAGTGGAGCAGCTGGACGAGGCCGCACGTCTCACAGCGGACCAGCGTCAACGGCCCGCAGGGTACTTCTTCATCGCGATTCCGGGGAAAGACCCCGGTGAGGCATTGCCGGCCCAGCTCGATGGCGATTTCCAGATCGCCTCCCCCGCACAATCGGCAGCATCGGGCCTCGCGGTAGACCGGCTCCGCAGAGGTGACCCGGTCGCGGGGAATCCCCTGGAGCCCTGACGGCTTTCCGCTCGTCGCATGCGTCCCCGCATCCGTCATCCTAAGAACCCACCCAAATGTGTCGAGCTTTCGTCGCGTGGCGGCTGGAAAAGCCGATCCTCGGAAGGTGCAGCAGAGCCACCGCGCTCGCTCTTCAGCACTGCCAACGGAAACAAGCATGATTATGCCGCCCGCGAAGCTGGTCCGTCAAGCTTGACTTGCCTCTCAGGCCGGCCTTACCGCCGTGACAGTATTCGGATCGTCCGCCGGACCAGTCGGCCGCGGCGGCTGTCAGGGGGCATCACCGATTTCATCCGCGTCAACAGGGCGTAACCGGGGCTGGATTGTATGAGGGCGAGCTCGTGGCGCCTCTGGACCAGCTCTGCAGCCAGTTGTGCCGTGGTCATTTGGTCCACGTCCGGACCCGCCACGGGGCCCCGCGCCAGCACTGCGGCGGCCGCGCCTGGCTGGCCTTGCTTGAGCGATAGTATGCTGGTTTCGAGCCGGTGAATGTCCTCTTCGAGGCGGCGCTGCGTCTGCTCGTGCCACTGGTTGATGCGTTCCTGCTCGACGAGAACCTGTTCTCGCTCATCTGCAACAGTCCGCCATGCCGTTCTTTGTTCGGCTTGCTCTTGGGTGGCCCTCATCCAGGCGGAACGCTCGTTATCGCACCAGACACGATTCTCTTCTGTATCCAGATAAGAGCGGCGCGAAAATGTCAGCACCTCATGAGGTTCCAACGGGCCCGGCGTCAGGCGGCAAACCGCCAGGTAGCCTTCCGGGCGGAGATCATCCGTGACGACCTCCGCGGCATCGATCCGACCGACGCGTAACGGGCCCTGGGCGCGACCGGCAAAGCCCCCGATCATGCTGGCGAGCACCGTGTAATACGGGACGATGACCCGGTGAGGAAACTCCTCGGACAACATGGCGTCGAACGATTCGCGGTTGTAGTGATGCAGGTGGTACGGGTTGTCCGGCGGATTGTCGGCTTCGTTCGGCACGGAGAAGACCAGGACCGTCTCGTCGTGCGACAAGGCGCGGGCCTGCCGGATCCATCGTGCCGGATGGCTCAAGTGCTCGACGGTCTCGAAGCTGACGATGGCATCGAACGGCCCCTGGACGGCAGGTCCCAGCTCGTGGGCGTCGCCTTGTAGATAGGTGATGCCCGGCGCGGAATAACGCTGGCGGGCGGTCTCGACGGCTTCTTCCGCCACATCGACGCCGACCACCTCGCGAGCCCCCGCTTGGCGAAGCAGATGTGATCCGTAGCCGGGCCCGCAAGCCACATCCAGGACCCGGCGACCGGCAACGAACTGGGCGGCAAAGCAATATCGCGCGTAATGATCGACCACGTAGAGGCCGCGGTGTTGTTGGGGATCAAGCCGTTCCAAAGCCTCCATGAATGAACCCTCCGCAATGCTAAGCCTTGCTCTCTTGGGTGGGAGCGACGACCGTGCCGCGATGTAGGCGGATTCGCACTTCAAGCCAGTCCGCCCAGTGGTTGATCATCGGCTGCCCATCGGCCATGCGTGTCGCAAAGTGCAGATCGGCAGCGCAATGCAAAGGGCCGGGCAAGGTCAGGGCCACCGCGTGAGGCTGCCCGTCCGCCGGCACCGCCTGCCATCCGGAGAAGCCCAGCACATGCGTATCAGTCTTCGGCTTCTTGGGGAAGTTCATGCAATGCGCCGCCGCGTCGGTCAAGCACATGGCATACTCGACCGGGTACTTCGCCTCCGGCATGCGAATCTCCGCCGTGGCGACAAGGCGATCTGTCCCGGGCAGGCACCCATGCGGCAGCAATGCTGTCGCCAGCGTGTGGTCGAGAGGATGCAGACGAAAGCCGGGCACGTCGGGAAGCGGGTGGAAATAGGGAATATTCGCTTCCGCTCGGGGCTGGATCCGGGCGATGGTGTGGGGATCAAGCTGGTACTCGATCACACCGGTGGATCCTGGCACATCGCAGCAATAGACGCCGGACGAGGAATGCAGGCGGCTGCCGGGCAACGCTCCCCACACCACCATGCTGACCGCCTGCGGCAGCGGCTTATCACCGACCACGGCGGCGAGCTCATGGAAAGCACCGATGGGGCTGAGGGTCAGCGCCGGCGGCTCGCCTTTCGTTGTGTGCCAGCTGATGCCGAGCTCCAGGTGATGCTGTAGACTGGTCAAGGCCCGATCCGCCACGCAACGAAACCAACCGGCGCCCAAGTCTGAATAGGATACCAGCCAAGAGGTCAACACGGCATCGGAGTCACGGGCGCGCAGAAGGACCGCCAGATGTCCCTGTCCGACCCCCTGGCCGGCCGGCTGCGAGCTGTAGAGCTCCACACCGGCAACGCCCTCTGCCGGCACGGGCAATGGTTGTCGCAGGGTCGTATTTTCTCCACCTCGCGGCCGAAAGCTCTCGTTGCCGGGCGGCATGAAGTGAATGATCGACGGGACCGCGTGCCCCAGTCGCTCAAGACGCTCCTGCAGCCGCTCAGTGCTCAAGCGAACCAGGCTGTACTCGCGGCGCAACTCGCAAACATCGCCCTGCAACTGTGCCTGGCGTTCCGCGGAACAGCGGGCTTCTTGCGAGGCCATGCGAAACAGGTGTCGATAGAGCCTGGCGGAGCGGGCCGTCTCATCGTCGTCCGATCGGTGTAATTCGCCGCGCAGATCGAGGATGGGCAGCGAAGGCGCGGAGCCCTTTTGCGCCCACCACGAGCGCAGCTCATCGAGATCGGTAAGGCCCTGGTCGCTGGCAACGACCAGCAGGCAGAGCCCGGAGGGCGGGGTCGGCATCGTCGTCCAATGGGGAGTGGAAGGGGCTGCTGACTGCAGAGAAGCTGCTTCACCGTCGGCTCCGGGATGGAAGACAACGTGCTCGATTCCCAGATCCCGGGCCTCGGTGCCGAGGGCCCCACGGACCGCTCCGGCATCGAACTCCGCGGAAATGACCTTCAACTCCGGCCCCCAGAGGCGATCGAGGATTTGCTGATCCACGTTCATGGTCATGTGCGGTGACCCTCCTTGACCGGACGCAGGGACTCAACGGCGCGAGCGAAGTATTCAAACGTGTCGCGCCATTGCACGCGACGTCGCGACTCGGCGGCGGCCCGCGACACCTGCATCAGCCGGTCACGATTCGACTGCAGATCGCGCAGGCAGGCGGCCATTTCGCCGACCAGCGCCGGCGTGTCCAACTCGTTGGAGAAGAGGAAGCCCGTTCGTTCATGCTCGACCACCTCCGCGATGGCCCCGACATCGGTGGAGAGCACCACGCAACCGAGCTGCTGGGCCTCGAGGATGGACAGAGGAACCCCTTCGTATCGCGACAACATCAGCATGACGTCGGCCCAACCCAGCAGCCGCGCCAGTGCCGGAGCGGTCAACACCGGCGGGGCGATCACTGAACGCAGTGGGCTCAGGTACTGGTCGGCGAAACCGTCGGCGTTACACACGCATTTGCCGACCACCCGCCAGGCGAGGGGCGGCTTGGCGTCGCGGGTCTGCTCATAGAGCGCCGCCAGTCGATCCAGACCTTTTTCCAGATCAAATCGCCCGAGGAACAGCACCCGCAATGGTTCCCCGGCGGGACGCTCGGCCCGCTGAGCCAGGACGGCTCGCACCATCGCTTCGCTCACGGCAAACGAAGGCGCGTTCGGCGCATGGATGACTTTGCTCTCGGGCACACCCCACGCCCGGCACCATCGCCCCAGGCGCTTCGAAATCACGAGCATGCCGTCGAGGCAATGCTCGTAGCGGACGGCCTCGTACGCCTGGCCGGTCGTTGTGCCCTCGTGGGTGATAATGACACTGTGAAGATGTGCAAAAGTACTGACGCCCGAGCGACGAAGCACCCCCAAGGCGGGGTTGACGACAGCCGCGAGGTTGTTCACCACGATGTCCATCGTGCCCAGCAGACCGAGCAGCCGTTCCGACGTGCACAGAGCCTCCTCCTCGACGACGGTCACGGTTTCGAAGATGCCTTCGAATTCTCGAAGCAACTGGGCTCGGCACGAACCGAGGACAAACAGATGGGGGCGCCATCCCCGGCGGCGAGTCTCGCGGGCGAAATTCATCGAGACCCGCTCGGCCCCGCCGAACTCGCACATCGGCAGGACGTAGGCGATGTCCCGTGAGGAATGGTCGAGGAGCCTGGGAAACAAGGCGCCGGCGCTGAACAGCAGCCGTTCCAGTTCGGCGGATCCATCCGCGAACCGATAGGCGTTCTTGCCGCGCAGCAGCGAATATCGCGGCGCCTCGCGATAGGCCGGGCCCCATGCATCGAACAGGCCGGCAAGAGCCTCCAGCGCATCCGCGGGAAAGTCGGCCGGCGGGCTCGGCCTTGAGCACCGCAGGGCAATGGTCTTCACCAGGCCATGGGCGTTGACATCGAGTCCATGCCGAAACCAGGACCCGCTGTCCGGCGAAAGAAGGCACTCGTTGAGCGCCCCGGTGCTGGTCATCACGACCGCCATCCGGTCGGACCATCTGTCGGTCAGCTCCGAGGCGGGCGACATCTCCAGGCAATACTCCACAGCGCTGCGCTCCTCAACCCGCGCGGCCGCGAACTTCTGCGCGCGTTGATCGATGCAGGTCTGGAGCCTCCAGAACAGGCCGCTCAGAAAGCCACTCGCTTCGGCGTACCGCAGGAACGCCTCGGAGGTCACCACAAAATAACCGGGGAATCGAGCTCGATGCGGATGGGTCGTGTGCCGCAGCAGGCGGTTGATCGTTTCCTCGACCGAGAGCGATTCCGTGCAGCGGGCCGGATCGGTGGTGAACACCATGCGCCGCGTGTCGGTCAGGAAGATCGCGTAGCGAGGCAACTGGGCCTGCTCCAGCTCGACGGCCCGACGGGGTGTGTAGAGCGAAGCATGCTTGCGGCGCATGTAGCCCACCACCTGCTCATGGTCGCGGGCCGTGGCGCTGAGCATGCTCTCGCCGCGCAGGCGATAGAGAAACTCCATCTCCGGCACGTGCACGCCGGACAAGCCGGCCTCGGCGCACTGGATCCAGAACTCCCAGTCCTCATAGCCTAGCCGCATTTGCTCGTCATAACGCAGGCCGCGCTCGAAGACCGAGCGGCGGATCATGCTGGCGCAGAGGACAAAATTGAGATGCATGACCTCCAGCACCGACCAGGGCCCGCTGGAGTCCGTATAGTCGCCTCCGAAACCGAATCGGCGGCAGTCGGGATGCGCCCAGGCCGCATCCGGATGCGACCGGAGCGCGTCAAAGCCCTTCTGCAAGGCACATGGACCGAGCCGATCGTCCGCGTCCAGCATCTGGATCGCTTCGACCGACGGCCACAGTCTGAGAGTCGCCTCCACGCCGGCGTTGCGGGCGGCACTCAGACCGCCGTTCCGTCGGTGGATATATCGTACCTTCAGGGGATGAGCACGAGCGTAGCTGCGGCAGACGTCGTCGGTTTCCGCATAGGGGCAGCCGTCATTGACCAGCACAATCCGGTAGTCGAATGTGGTCCGCTGCCGCAGCGCCGATTCAACCGCCTCGATGAGCAGCGAAGGCTGTTTGTACACGGGGATGACGATCGCCACGACCGGATCGGACATCGGTCCAGCCTCCCACTACCGCGGCCGATCTTCTTTCGGCGAGGTACCGGTGAAACAAGGCTCGACGCGAAGAGCGAGCCCCCTCGGCGTGCACCTTAAGGAGAGGTCGCCCGCCAGCATGCTGATCGGCATGGCGAATTCTATACCCGGCGAGGGCGCATTCTGTCAAGTCGGACGCGTGGATCGCCGGCGTGCCCCGGCGGAAGCGCCACGCGCGCCGGCCGGCGCGGCGGGCGTGCATTGCCGGCGAGCCGGCCGCTCCGCATAATGCGTTCGACATGCGTGGTTCCGACAACAACGATCAGTCCGCTCGTTTGTCCCGGGCGGACATGGGCTGGATTGCGGCGACGGCGCTGCAGCCGTTCCTTTTCTTCATTGTGCTGACATTCCCGAGCCCTTTCGGACTCGGCCTGAACATCACCAACGATTTCACCGGCCACCGGATCTGGTACACGCAGGTCGATACCTACTTTATCAGCAAGGGGTACTTCCCGCTCTGGAATCCGACGTTTGAAATGGGGTCTCCGCACCTCTCCATACCCTTCGGCACGGCTTCGCTCTATCCGCTTCGCTGGTGGACTTACCTGCCGACCTACTTCGGCGGCATGATGAACTATGCGGCGCAGTACGTACAGATCTCCCTGCACACGGCTCTGGCCCTGGTCGGGCTCTATCTGATCAACCGCCGGCATCTCCGGCTTTCCGGCGCGGCGAGCATGCTCGCCGCTTCTCTGTTCCTCCTCAATCAATGTTTCAACAACTTCATCCGCTTTCCGCACGGTATCGAGAACATGACCTGGGTGCCGTGGATGCTGTACTTCGCCCTTAATTTGGCCCGAGGAGCGGGCAGCGGCGCAGCTCACCTCCGCGCCGATTTCCTCGCCCTTGCCACCTGTGTGTTGCTCGGCTGGCTCACCGGCTATGGGCAGTTTTCCTATCTGGGCGCAATGTTGGTGGCCGTGGTAACAATCATTGCGGCTCGATCCTTGCGCGGCATCCTGCTGGTGGCCGGAGCGGGTCTGGCAGGCACGGTGCTGGCAGTGGGGGCCATCTGGCCGGCCACCCAGTGGGTCCTGAACCACCCCCTGCGCGGTGGCCGCGATATCTCGGGCATCAACACGATCGGCGTCACCGAGTACAAGGACATCCTGCTTCACCCCTTTGCCGTTGATATCCACTACAGCAGCTTCACCTTCCCGTTCTTCTTTGGACTGGTTCTCGGCGGATTGCTCGTGACCTGGCGACGCCCGACCATGCGGCTCTCGCTCGGTCTGGCTTTGGCGATGGTTCTGCTCGTCGATATCTCGCGGGGTCTCGATGGCCTGACGTTCAAGTTTCTTTATCGCTATCTCCCCTTCTTCGGCGCGTTCAACAGCCCGTCAAAAACCTTGTGGGTTGCGTTCATCCCGATGGCCTGTTTTGCCGGCTTGTTCCTAGACACCTTGCTGTCGCATCGTAAGGCGGCCTTGGTAACGGCGTTTCTGTTCCTCGGCGCTGCTCTGATCATGGCCGCGACCTACTCGGCCGTGGCCCCGCCGGATCTGGTCGGCATCTGGCGGCCCCTGGTGACCGGATGGATCGCCCCCGCCGTCAGCGGCCACTGCTATCGGTGGATCGTGTGCGGCTCAACGGTCCTGCTTGTGCTCTTCCTGTTGATACGGCGGCCCGTAGTGCAGGCGGCATCCGCATCGATACTCTGCATTCTGTTCGTGATTCTCTATGCCCGGTACAACACCTTCGTCAGCCCCGGGATGGAACCTCAGGCCGCCATCGCAACGTGCGATGCCTATCCCAGCGGCCTTTTGGCCGGCCGCCAGGCGGTGGGCTACATGGGTCTGACTGGCATCGGCGTGACCTCGCCGACCATCGACCCACCGATCTCCGAGATAATGACGAGCAACCGGCTCGGTTGCGTCTCCCCAAGTCGAGCTCAATTTCCCGCGTCCCGTTTCGACTGGCGCCCCCGCGAGGCCGGTACCGCGATCGACTTGCAGCTCACCAGCTTCGGGCCCAATCACTGCTTCTTCGAAGTACAGGCGGGAGGCCGTGGAGATCTTGTCTATCTCGCCAAGTACTCGCCCTATTGGCGCTGCGATCAGCCGTCTGACAAAGATCCCACTGTGGACGAGCTCTATCGTTTCCACGTCGCCCCGGGGCATACCGAATTCAAGCTGGAATTCGTGCCCGTGAGCCATGTAACGACCGGGGTGATTACGCTGCTCGGCATCTTCGGGCTGACCGCAATGTGGTGTTATTGGAGTTCGCACCGCCGCCTGGCTGTCGCGGCTGCCGTCGCAGGGGTAGTATCGGTGGCCGCGATGCTGGTCGGTTCATTCACTCGCCATTCAATGAGCCAGCGGGACCTGTACGGCATCAACAACATCTCCCTTGCAGTCCCTTCGCGGCTGGTCCAACCGTAGCGTCGCCTTCCTGTGGGGCCGACGTGCCTGGCGAACAGTGGGTCACGGCAATTTCCTGGGCATCGCCGGTCACGACCTTAACAGGCTTGCGATGGCTGGGCCCGGAGCTACCATGCCGCTGTCAGGCGCCGCCGGCCGAGTTGGTCGCCGGTCGTGAAACGAGAGGTCTTTCCTTTCTTGAATCCTGGATGATGGGCCGCCATGGACACCGTTACCTCCGCCACGTTGCCGTCGACTCGTCAATCGGTTTCCGCGCTCCCTGCGCCGACTGCGAGAGCATGCCATTGCTGTGGCTTGGGCGGCCTGCTGCTTGTGATCATCCTGCTGGCCCCGAGCGTCGTGTGGATCGCCCGCGATCGTTCCGTGTGGCCGTGGGACCAGGCCTGGTACGGTGAGGTCAGCGTCGAGTTGTATCGCACGCTGCGGGACGAGCCGGCGCGATTCTGGGAAATGATGCTTGCGGCCCTGCCGGCGAAGCCTCCCGGCATCACCTGGCTAGGTATGTGGTTTGTGCCCCTCGGTCAACGCGTGTTCGGACGGATCGAGCCGGCCTTGATGCTGTCGATCCTGCTATGCCAGGCCGTGACACTCCTGCTGCTGCTCCGCTTGGGCAGACGGCTGGTGCCGGGCCGCCCCCTGGTGGCCATGGTTCCCTGCGCGGCGGTGGCGGCGGCGCCGCTCTTCATCGGCATGTCGCATCAGTATTTTGCCGAGCCGCTTCAAACCCTGGCTGTTGCCTGGATCTTCTGCATCGCAGCTCGCGGGCGCGAGATCAGTCGGCTCGGAGCCGTTGCCCAACTGATCGCCGCCGTGGCCATTGCCATGCTGGCCAAGGTAACGACGCCGATCTACTGCCTGCTGCCGGGCATCCTGGCGGTCGGGGCTTTGGTCCGAAAGCGGCCGACAGAACAACCGCTGTCCAGAGGCCGCATAGTGGCGAACGCGATTTTACTGCTCGCCGGCCTGGGCCTCGCGGTATGCGCCCTCGCCTGGTACTTTCGCAACGCCGGGCATGTGTACGAACACGCAGCAGGCTCCTCCAGCGGCACTACGTCTCTGCTCTACGGCAGCGATCGACCGTTTCTCGCCAAAATGTGGTTCTGGTCCGACGCCCTGCGCTACAGCTTTGTCGCCGCGCCGCTGATATGGGTCTTGGGCGCGGCGGTGGCAGTCGCCTCGACCACAGGGCTGGTGCGGGCGGTTTGCCGCCGCGCCGGCCGGTTGAACCGGTTCGATGTACTCACCATATGCTCCGTCCTTCAGGTGCTGCTCGTTCTCAGCCTCTTCTCCCGCGTAGTCAACGAAGAAACGCGCTACCTGCTGCCGCTGGTGGTTCCGCTGGCCGTCATCTTGATGCGTGTGCTGGCGGCGTTTCCCGATTGGTCGCTGGCATCTGTGCTGCTGGTGCTGTTTGCCGGCCAGTGGGCATGGATTCAAGCCCAGACACAGGCCCTGATCGGCCCGGGCCCGATGCTGAGCCCATGGCTCAGAACGGTGGATCCCGATCCCACGCGAGCGGGGGAAATAGATAGGCTCGTCCGTCTGACCTGCGATGAGCGGACGAGCGGGAAGATTCACACCGTCGGCGTCGAGTACCCCTGGTTCAACCCCAACTCATTCAGCTTCTTCGCCGCCAAGGCGGCCTTGAATGGCGTGCCGCGCTGCACATACACATCGCTGGGCTACGCGGAACAGAGCGAGAACACGGCGTGGAAGAGACTCACGGAAGCAATCCGCTCGCCGTACTTCATCTCCATCGACGAGGCGCACCAGCCTCCCAGCGACGCCTTCAACGTCGTCTCGCG
>DATKKX010000263.1:0-11401 GCA_035542775.1 Phycisphaerae bacterium
GGCCATGCTCGTATTGCGGGCCATGGACTGGCAGGGGGCCGCGTACGAATCGCCCCGCCTGCTGATAGCGCTGAATTTCGTCTTTTCGCTGCTGGCCTCCCTGCTCGTCGCCTACCTCATCGGCCGGAGCTTCCTGGCCCGCGGCACGCCGGGGCTGCTGATGCTGGGCTGCGGAGTCATGATCTGGGGCGCCGCAGCTCTCGTCGGGATTGCCGCCGGCATCGGCCGGAGCAGCCCCGCCGGGCCGGACATCAACGTCGCCGTAACCATTCACAATACCGGCGTATGGCTGTCGGCCCTGTGTCACCTGACAGGTGCGGTCATCTCCCTCCGGCCGGGGCGTGCGCTGCGTGCGCCGGGCGTGTGGCTCGCGGCGGCCTACACGGGCGCCCTGGCGGCCGTAGGGTTGGTCACGCTGTCGGCACACTCAGGCTTGCTGCCTGTCTTCTTCATCCAGGGTCAGGGCGGCACGTCGGTGCGGTACTTTACGCTGGGCTCGGCGGTCGCCATGTTCGTCCTCACCGCGGTCCTTCTGGGGAGCGGTCGCAGACCTCTATCCGCGTTCCGGTACTGGTACGCGCTGGCCCTGGCCCTGCTCGCGGCGGGCCTCTTCGGCATCATGATCGAGACCGTGCACGCCGGCCTGCTGAGCTGGACCGGCCGGGCGGCGCAGTTTCTCAGCGGCGCATACATGCTCGTCGCGGCAATGGCTTCCGTGCGCGAGACGGGCGTACAGGGCATACGCCTGGACGCGGCCCGTTGGGGTCGGCGGCGTGCGGTCTGGGACGAGCGGCTGGTGCAATTCCTGACGCCGAAACATCTCTGGAGCCTTCCACGTGCCTGGCGTTACCCGCTGGCGGTCGTCATCGCCGTGGCCGCGACCTTCTTGCGGTGGGTCCTGATTCCCTGGATCGGGACCATCGCCCCGTACAACATCGCCCTTGTGGCCACGGTCGTGACGACGCTGCTGCTGGGAATCGGGCCCGGTCTGCTGTCCGTACTGCTGTGCGACGTGCCGGTTGAACTGTTCATCACAGGATCGCTCCGGCAAACGATCGACCCAACAGCTCTGGCGCGACTGGCCGTATCCATGGCCGTCGGCGTGTTCGTCGCCTGCATCCTGCACGCCATCCGCGTGGCACAGATCAAGGCCCGCCGGAGCGAGGCGCGGTTCGCGGCCTTTGCCGCGGCGACGTTCGAGGGAGTCGCGGAAAGCCAGGCCGGGCGGATTCTGGATTGCAACGAGCAGTTCGCGAAGATGTTGGGCCGCACGGCGGCCGAGTTGAAGGGCATGGCCATCGCCGAGCTGATTGCGCCGGAAGACCGGGGACGCGTGCTGGCCAACATCCGGGAAAACCGGGAATCGACGACGGAACATGCGATGCTGCGCAAGGATGGCACGCGGATCATCATCGAGGCTCACGGCAGGCCCGTCGCCCCGGGCAGCGCCAGGCGCCATACGGCGATCCGCGACATCACCGAGCGCAAGCGGGCGGAGGCAGTGCAGCAAACCACCGTCCAGCGTTTCTACAGCGTGCTCTCCACCATGCATTCCGGCGTCTTGCTGGTGACGGACGAGGGGCGGGTCGAATTCGCGAATCAGGCCTTCTGCGACAGCTTCGGCTTGAAGGACGCGCCCGCCGACCTGGTGGGGCTCGCCGCGCCAGCGGTGGTCGCGAAGATCAGGGATGCTTACGTCGATCCCGATGCGGCCGTCGCCCGCATCCGCGAGATCCTCGATCGCGGACAACCGGTAAGGGATGAAGAAGTCGCCATGCGCGGAGGCGGAATGTGTCTTCGGAGCTTCGTCCCCTTGAGCGCCCACGGCAAATCGTACGGCCGGCTGTGGCTGCATTTCGACATCACTAAGCGCAAGCGGGCCGAGCAGGCCCTCCGCGAGAGCGAGGAACACTATCGCTCGTTGTTCGACAACATGCTGAACGGCTTCGCCTACTGCAAGATGATCTTTGACCAGGGGCGACCGGCAGACTTCGTCTACCTGGAGGTCAATCAGGCATTCGAAACCTTGACCGGCCTGAAGGATGTGATCGGGAAGAGGGTCTCTGAGGTCATTCCCGGCATTCGAGAGTCTGACCCGCGATTGTTCGAGCTTTATGGCAGGGTGGCGTTGACCGGCAAGTCCGAACGGTGTGAAACCTATGTCAGCTCCTTGGACGCGTGGTTTTCAGTCTCCGTGTACTGCCCGCAACGCGAGCACTTTGTCGCCGTCTTTGACGTGATCACCGAGCGCAAACGGGCGGAGGAGACCCTGCGCCAGGCCCACGAACGGCTGGCCCTGGCCCAGCAGTCGGCGGGAGCGGGCATGTGGGACTGGGACCTGACAACCGAGAAACTGGAATGGTCTCCAGAGATGTTCCGGTTGTTCGGATTGGACCCGGCTCAAGCTCATGCCACCTTCGACACGTGGCGCGCTTCGGTGCATCCCGAGGATCGCCGGATCGCCGAGGAGAGAATCGAGCGATCCCTCGAGGATCGCATGCCATTGGCCAGCGAGTACCGCATCGTGCTCCCCGGAGGTCAGGTGCGATGGATCAACGCGATGGGCCAGGCGGTTTACGACGAAGCCGGCCGCCCCTTGCGCATGTCGGGCATCTGCCTCGACATCAACGATCGCAAGCACGCCGAGCAGCAGTTGCAGCAGGCCAACGCCGAGCTGGAGCAGAAGAACGCCGAGATGGAGCAGCTCGTCTACACCGTCTCGCACGATCTCAAATCGCCGCTGGTGACCATCCAGGGATTCCTCAGTTATCTTGGCCAGGATGCCGAGTCCGGGCGGATGGACCGCCTGACGGACCACCTCCGCCGGATCCAGAACGCCTCCAGCCGTATGGCCCGGCTCAACAACGAACTGCTCGACATCAGCCGCATCGGCCGATTGGCCAACGAGCCCACGCCCATCAATCTCACCGACCTGGCCCGCGAGGTGGTGGCTGCCCATGCCGAGAAGCTGGCCGAAGGCAGGATCAAGGTAGACATCCAGGCCGACATGCCTGTCATCCTGGGAGACAGCCAGCGGATCCATCAAGTTTTCGACAACCTGCTGGTGAATGCCATCAAATACGGCAGCGACGCCGCCGATCCGCGGATCGAATTGGGGGCCATGCAAGAGGGCGACGAAGTCCGCGCATTCGTCAGGGACAACGGCAAAGGCATCCCCCCGGAGTTCCATGACAAGATCTTCAAGTTGTTCCATCGACTGGACCACGACAAGGACGGCGTCGGGGTCGGACTGGCCATCGTCAAGCGGATAGCCGAAGTACACGGCGGACGAGTGTGGGTCGAATCCCCGCCGGGCGAGGGGGCGACGTTCTGGGTGAGCTTCCGTGCCGAAGGTCAGTGCGGCGCGTGAAAAATGTGCGGTCTCTCCGGACTTGCCGAAAGACGGAAGATCTTGGCTGCCGCCCTGCTCGTGGCCGTATCAGATGCATGATCGGACCTTGGCCTCCAACCCAAAGGGATCGAAGCAAGCCTGTCATTCGTACCGAAATTCGTCCTTGGCGAGTGTTTTCCGGGGGGCGCTGAGGTCCGGTCCGTCGCCAAATCGTATTCTGTAAATGGCCGAGAATGCACGGGGGATCCGCATGACATCCATTCTCGATACAGCACTGTCCGGTCTGAACCGCAATATGCGGGGGATCGAAATCGCCGCACAGAACGTCGCCAACGTCAACACAGACGGATATCGCGCCCGACGCGAAGAATCCGCGGCAGGCGTGACGGCCCAGAGCGAGGCTGCCCCGAGCGGCGGCGACGCGGCGGCGGACGTCGACCTGCCCATCTCTGACGTCGATCTGGCCACGGAGTTCGTGGACATCAAGCTGCACGAGATCGGATACCAGGCCAACGGCCTGCTGGTCAAGGTTGCCGATCGCATGAACAGAGAGTTGCTCGATCTGCTGGGGTAGCCACGGACCTGGTCAGTTTCGTCAATCCCGTCACTACAACATGGCCGCACTGGCCGCCCGATAGTCAACCGCGCTGATGAAGGCCACCCATTGCAGGAGCGGCCGTTGTCGCCACATTTGCCTTTGAGGGCGTGCGGCCTGACAATTCCGCGCGGAGGCTTGGCGTGACCGCCGGGCCAGGACAAGCGATTGGATTGAATACGGAGATTTGCATGTCGCTACTGGTCACCGGCACCATCGGCATTGACACGGTTGAGACGCCGTACGGGCAGGGGGACGAGGTCCTCGGGGGATCGGCCGCGTATTTTTCCTTCGCGGCGGGCCTGATGGTCAGTCCTGTCCGGCTGGTCGCGGTGGTCGGGGAGGATTTCCCCCGACGCTTCATCGACTTGTTCAAACAGGGGCCGATCGACACGGAGGGCCTGGAGATCCGCGCCGGAGCGAAGACCTTCCGCTGGAAGGCCAAGTATCTCGACGACATGAATGAACGCGAAACGCTTTGTACCGAGCTGAACGTCATCGCCGAGGCGGCCCCGACCATCCCCCCGAAATTCCGTGATTCAACCTTCCTCTTCCTGGCCAACACTCATCCCGCCCTGCAGCGCGGCTTCATCGGGCAACTGGCCAAGCCCAAGCTCATTGTTTGCGACACGATGAACCTGTGGATTGAGACGGCCCGCGACGAGCTGCTCAAGACGCTGGCAGTGGTGCACGGCGTCCTGCTCAACGACAGCGAGGCCCGCATGCTCACCGGTCAGAACAACCTCATTCTCGCCGGTCGGGGGATACTCGACTTCGGTCCTCGCTTCGTCGTCATCAAGAAAGGCGAGCACGGCGCCATGCTGGTGACGCGGGACGAGGTTTTCGTGATCCCCGCCTTTCCGTCGACCAACGTGAAAGACCCCACCGGCGCGGGCGACAGTTTCGGCGGCGGGATGATGGGCTACCTGGCGTCGGTCGATCGAACCGACATGAAGGCCCTCAAGACCGCTCTTGCTTATGGCACGTGCGTGGCGTCGATCACCATCGAGGACTTTTCGCTGGATTCCTTGCGGGCGGCGAATCGCGCAGCGGTGGATGCCCGCTTGCGAGAGTTCAAAGCGACGCTGTCATTTGAATAAAGCGGGAGTGAGCCATGCGCACATTCATCGCCGTCGAGTTCGATGAGCCGATCCGGAGACAACTTGCGACGCTCCAATCCCGCCTCAAGGCCAAGTTGCCGAAGCTGAAGTGGGTTGAGGTGCATCAGATTCACCTGACGCTGAAGTTTCTCGGCGAGATCAGTGATCAGCAGATCACGCCGATCGCCCAGGCGTTGACCGAGTTGGCCGCCAAGTGTTGGCCATTAGAGATCAGGGTCGAGGATCTGGGCTGCTTCCCGCCGTCCGGGCCGGTGAGTGTGGTGTGGGTCGGCATCAAGGACCCGAGCGGCGAACTGGCCAAGTGCCAGGCCCTCTGCGAGGATCTGATCGAGCCGTTCGGCTTCCCCCGCGAGCGACGCCGCTTCTCGCCGCACCTGACGTTGGCGCGAACCCGCGACCGGGCCGGCGGCGGGGCGGAAATCCGCGCCGTGCTCAAGGCCGAGCCGCCGGCCCGCCTGGGAACTCAAGCCGTCAGCGGCGTGACGTTCTTCCAGTCCACGCTGACCCCCCGCGGCCCGATCTACAACGCCCTGAGTAAACATCCATTCGCGGTGTGACCGGCCGCTTTGAATGCATCACGGAATCACGGCTCGCCGTCACCATCGACGCGTTCTTGCTGCTCCGCCGTCCCCGGCATGACGACGATAGTGCCGCCGAGGATGTCCCCCACCCGCTGGCGGTTGCGCGTCACCAGCACCATCATCATCAAGGTCACGATCCAACCTGGCTCGCGCAGGCCGACTTCGATCACTCGCAAAGCGTTCCGCCAGATGATCTGCCGCGGCAGGGGCCGGGCCATCGTGGTCCCCATCACGCGGCAACCGAACAGCAACTTGCCCGGTGTGCTGGCGATGGCCAGCTCCCAGATCAGGCACCACAGGCTGTACAGGAGTACAAAGGCGTACCACAGCGGCGCGAACTTGGACCGCATCGCCGGATCGTTCAACATATCCTGCATGGCCGCCGGGTCCATCGTCGTCGCTTCGGCCGGCAGAAAAACGAAGAAAAGCGGCATGGTCAGCAACATGGCGGGCACGGCATCCAATAACGTCGCCATGAGCCGGCGCCACACGGGGGCGAAGATCAAGCCCGGCGGCAGCACAATCGGCCGGGCAATCTGCTCACGCCGGGACCACATCACCAGCGTGAGCAGGGCAAGCATCAGCGCCAGCGTAACCAGCCCCTGCCCTGGAGGGGTTTCCTCGACGGCCTGCCCCTGAAGCGAGAGGGTTGTGAAACGGATCGACGGCGACAGGCCGATCTCGCCGGTGCCGAACTCGACCGCCCCTTTGCCGGTGGGTCTGGCGACCGATAGCCGGTCCCGGCCGATACCCACCCCACAGACCTCCGGATCGACTTCCAGGAACTCCGTACCGTCCCGGGCCGCGTCCTTATTCGTCCATTCCCCGCCCTCGCGCATGTACAAGTACAGTCGCACGCGATCCGACGATTGGCCGCGGCCCGCGACGAAGATCGGTCCGTACTTGGAGGCTCCCGCCCAACCGCATTGCAGGTCGCTGTCGCTCAGCACGACTTCGGGGCGAGTCCAATCGCCGACGGCTTCAGGCACAGGCTGCGAGGACGCCTGATCCTCAGCCAGGGTCGCTGCAAGCACGCCGCGACTCTGCACCGACCAGAACAACCACGGCCGACCCTGGCGCCCCGCCACCCAGAATCGCCCGCCTTGGTCTGCCGCTATCGGCGCCGGCAGCCGTTGCCACTCATCGTTGCGCATTTGCAGCAGCGTGAATCGCGGCACGCGATCACTTTTCATCTCGTCGATGCTCGCCCGATCATCCTCGGTGGTGGGCTGCGTTGCCGAAGCCTTGAGCGTTTCGGTCTCGACCAGCGCCCAGAACACGGCCTCCAACGAGTCTCCGCCCCATGCCAGCGGCGGTTCGTCGCTTTGATCCCGCCAGCGCATCCCTGCCGCCGACTCGCGATCCTCGAAGTACTCGCGGGTGGTCAGATCAGAGAACAGAACGTGCAACGCCTGGGCGTCGGCCGTCAAATCGCGGATGCTGCCCGAAACCGCCGGCAAGAAACGGGACTGTTTCGGCGAGCCCGTCGGGTCCTTGGCGCCGGCACACCACATCTGTACGGTCGGAAAGGCCCCGCTCTCCCCGCGCGACGCCCCCACCAGCCAGATCGACTTCTCGCTGCCGACCACCCACAACCGCGCCGCCTGCCACTCCTGGCCCCAAGCGGCTGCGGCGCATCCAAGCACCGCCAACAGCATCACCGTCACGCGGCTCATTCAGGTTTCCACGAGTCCAGGATGTCTTTCAGCCATGCGGGACAACTCGTCGGCGTCCGTTGCGGCCGTCCGGGCTTTGACAACTCCATCGCCTCCAGGGCGTCGCAGTCCGCGTCGATCTGAATGACACGCGTGATCCCCGCCGGCAGATCGCCCTGCTGCGGACGTTGAAACGCCCTCGGACTGACTTTCCCCGGTTCCATCGCCTTGGCCGCCCCGATGGACAGAACGAGCTGGCCCTCTTCCTTCGGCCACAGAACGCTGATCTTGTGGGCGATCAACGGCCCGCCCTCCCATGCCGGCCGGTAGTCATCCAGAAACGCATTCATGGCGTCGCGGCCGAAGCTGTCACGATAGCGCACGATTCGAATCATGTACGGCGGAGTTCTCTCCACCCAGTACTCCTGCTCCAGGAGATACTCCCGGCCCGGCTGTCGCCGCACATAGTACAGAATGTCGTAGGCCTTTCCGAACTTCCGGGCCGGTCCGATCAGGCCCTTCTCCCGATCGGGCAGCCCGCGCAGCCCCAGTGCCGCCGCCAGTTGATCCGGCCGCACCGCCATGCTCCCCGCGCAGGGCTTGCCGGCATGCCGATGCCGGCCCCACCGCATGGTGTGCAGCTCCGGCTCGACCCAGATCCAGTAATCCTCGTCGTTCGAGCCGATCTGCATCACCTGGTCGCCCACGCCGGGCCGGAGGTCCAGTCGCAGGCAGCGCGGGGCACGGAACAGGAAAGAACCTTCCAGGTTGTAGGAATGATGCTGGCCCTTGTCATCCCTGAACTGCGCCGCGACGGTGACGCCCTGCGACCACAGCGGCCGATCCAGCAGGGCGTTGTTCCGCTCGATGAGGTCGACGATGTCGCGGAGTTCCCGGGGCGGGGCAGGCGGTTGCTCCGGTTTGACTGGCGGCGGCGGGCACCCCAGGCCGCTCAACAGGCAGGCCATACCGAAGGCCAGGCCTGCCGCCCGGAATACCAAACGCAACAGGGCGCGCGGCGCCTGGCAAGCATCCGCGCCCTCCGCCCGGCTCTGGCAGCCTGCCTTCAAATCACGCTTCCTCCTGCTCGACCGTGGCGCTATCCGCGGCCTCGACGTCCTCCGCGGCCTCTTCGCCGGCTGCGCCGCCCTGCAGGATCGCTCCAAGCTCGCGGGTCAAGTCCTCGATCTCGGCGTCGTTCATCGACGGGTGCTGCACCTTGTAGACGCTCTTGTCCCGGACCAGCCGCATTTCCCAGACCTCGGTGCCCTCCCGCCGGATGGTCCGCTCGTACTTGAGCAGCCGCTTGCGCATGAGGATCAGGGAGAGCACGAAACGAAACCGCAGCTTGTGAGCGTCGTCGGTGGCTCCCATCCGCTTAAAGAAATCCAGCAGGACCTCGTCATCGACGAATGTCTTGTGAGGCTTCTCTTTCCTTGGAAGCTGGGCCAGGAAATGGCAGACCGAATCGGGCGGCGGCCCCTGCCAGCACTCCTCGGAGATGTCCCGCCGCTCGTAGCCCTGCGGCGTCTCGAAAAGAACCGTGTGGAAGGTCTCCTCCTCCGTAAACGGCCGGCCGCTGACGCTGCACCGTCCCGTGGTCCGCGATATCTCATATTCGCTCATGGGTTTTCGACTTCCTTGTCGTGCCGGCCCTGGCGCGACGGAGGGCGCTTTCGCTCGCCTGTCCTCTCCGGTTGGTCGCCGAACGCGCCTTGCTCTTCTGCCGGATCCGCTTGAGCACCAGCGAGGGCACCAGACGCTCCAGGTGGCTCGCCCGCGCCCCGCCCATCTCGCAGATCTGCCGGATGAGCGTGCTGCTGATCAAAGCCGTCTGGTCGGTGGTGAAGAGGAACACCGTCTCCACGTCGCCGGCCAGCATGTTCACGTTGGCCTGGCGAAGCTCGTTGCGCAGGTCCTCGCCGTCGCGGATGCCCTTGACGATCACGTCGGCTTTCCTCCGCCGCACGTAATCCATGGTCAGGCCCTCGTAGGCCTCGACCTCCACGTTGTCATCGGGGCCCAGCAACTTGCGGAGGATCTCCACGCGCTCCTCGGGGGTGAACATCGGAGTCTTCTCGGGATTTCGCCCCACCGCGACGATGGTTTTGTCGAACAGCCTGCGGCATCGCTGGATGAGGTCGATGTGCCCCCGTGTGGGAGGATCGAACGATCCGGCGAAGACCGCGGTCTTGGAAGCGCGTCGTTTCATAAGAACAGCTCTCAGCGATCAGCAGTCAGCGTTCAGGTCAATGCCGACTCAGACGGTCATGCTGCTCAGAGCTGACCGCTGAATGCTGATCGCTGACAGCTATTCATATCGTAACGCTTCGACGGGGTCCAGGCGAGATGCCTTCCAGGCCGGGTACATGCCGCTGACGACACCCACGAAAGTGGCCATAATCAGGGCGATCGCAATGGCCCACGTCGTCGTCACCGTCTCGAATACCCGCGTGATCCTCTCGATGGTAATGGCCAGCCCCCACCCCATGAGAACGCCGAAAGCGCCTCCCAGGAACGAGACGATGCTGGCCTCCACCAGGAACTGCTGCATCACGTCCCACCGCTGGGCCCCCATGGCCATCCGCACGCCGATCTCGCGGGTCCGCTCGGTCACGGCAACCAGCATGATGTTCATGATGCCGATCCCGCCGACCACCAGGCTGATCCCGGCGATCGACCACAGCACCACGCCCACGATCTTCTGGAAAGTGGAAAACTGCTCAACGAACTCTTTCTGGGCCTGGACCTGGAAATCGTCCTGGCCGCCGGCCCGGATCTTGTGCCGCTGCCGCAGCAGCCTCTTGATGTCTTCCTTGGCCCGTTCGATGTCGGCATCCGAGGGGGATTTGGCCTCGGCGAGAATGGCGTGAATGGAGTCCACGCCATAGAGCTTGTCCATCGCGGTGGTGATCGGCACGATGATCTGACGGTCGACGTCGGTAAAGGCGATGTTGCCCTTCTCCTCCATCACGCCGACGACCTTGAACGTGCGGAGACCGAGCGTGCCCGCGATCTTGATCGATTCGTCAAGCGCCGGGCGGCCGCCGAACAGCTCCCTTTTGACCTTGGCCCCCAGCACCGCGACAGCGGCCCGGCTCTCCACGTCCGAGTCCTTGAAAAACTCTCCCTCGACGACGTTGTGACTGTTGATCACGGGGTAAAGGTCGGTCGCGCCCAGGATGCTGGAGGTGGTGTTCTTGGACAGGAACTTGACCAGCCCGCCGTTGTTGATCTGCGGCATGGCCCGCTCGACCGAGGTGCGACATTCCTTGGCCACCGCCCAGGCGTCGTCGAGCTTGAGCGAATCGAAGTTGCCCACCAGCCGGCCGCTGCGCCGTTCCACCGACGGCGTCACATACATCCGGTTCGAGCCCATCGAGGCGAAGCCGGTGTTCACTTGCGCGCTCATCCCCTCGAGGATCGCCATGGCCGCGACGACCGCCGCCACGCCGATAATCACGCCCAGCGTCGCCAGGATGCTCCGCAAGGGATGGATCCACAGGCTCCGCATGGCCATCAGGAATACGCGAAAGAAGAACATCGCTTACACTCGTACCCTTCGCGCCATCGGCGGCGCATCGTCGGGCTGGTCCGGCGTCGGTATCGCCGCCAGCACTTCGCGCCGCACCTCGTCGTCCACAACTCGGTCTTCCACCACCTGCCCGTCGCACATGCGAATGAAACGCCGGGCTTGCAGCGCGACCGACATCTCGTGCGTCACGATCAGAACGGTCACGCCGGCTTTGTGCAACTCGTGAAACAGGGCCATGATCTGACGCCCGGTGCGGCTGTCCAGGTTGCCGGTGGGCTCGTCGGCCAGCAGGATCTTGGGCTCGTTCACGATCGCCCGGGCGATGGCCACACGCTGCCTCTCGCCGCCGGACAGCTCGTTGGGCTTGTGCAAGGCCCGGGGACCGAGCCCGACACGCTCGAGGGCCCGCATGGACGCATCCCGCACATGCCTCTTGCGGGCGTAAAACAGCGGCACCGCCACGTTGTCCACCGCCGTCGTTCGCTGGATCAGATTGAAGGTCTGGAACACGAACCCGATCTTGCTGTTGCGGACGACCGCCAACTGCCGGTCCGTCATGGCG
>DATKKX010000264.1:0-9859 GCA_035542775.1 Phycisphaerae bacterium
CCATGAACGACATGCGGACGCTGCGATCCAAGATGGACATGATGAGCCGCAACACCATGGTCGTGGCCCAATTTCTCTCGAAGCACCCGATGGTGGAGAGCGTGCAGTACCTCGGCCTGCCGGATCACCCGCTCTATGAGCTGGCCAGCAAGTACCTGTGGCTGGTCGATGCGGAGGATGACCCGCAGTACGGCAAGCCGGTCAACCGTTACGGCCATCTGATGTCATTCTGCGTCAAGGGTGGACCTGAAAAGACGCGCAAGTTCTTTGACGGACTGAAACGGATCTGGCGGGCGACGGACCTGGGGCGGATCAAGAGCGTGGCCACCATCCCGGCCATCTCCACACACCAGCAGCAAGGTGAAAAGGGCCGCAAGCTGGCGAACATCCCACCCAACCTGGTTCGGCTGTGTGTGGGCGGCGAACACCCCGCCGATATCATCGCTGATCTGGATCAGGCGTTGCGGAAGGCGAAATAAGGCGGCGCCTCACGCCCCGAACTTCTGCAGCCGTTCCGCGTGGGCCAAGGCCAGGGTCAGGAGGTATCTGGCCTCGAACTGGCCAAGCCCGCCGCGGAGGCAGTGCGATTCGCCGAACTGCTTCACCTCATCGGTTCGGCAGGTGTCCGCCGCCAGCACGACGGGCACCGGATGCCAACTGTGGCTCTTCAGCTTGCTGGGCGTACTGTGGTCGCCGGTGACGATCAGCACCGCCGGTTTCATCGCGGCGATCTGGCCGACCTGGGCATCCAGCTTTTCGATGTGGCGGTCCTTCTCGTCGAAGTTGCCGTCTTCGCCGGTGCTGTCGGTGTACTTGTAGTGGAAGAAAAAGAAATCGAACGCGTCCCAGTTCTTCTTCAGGGCGGCGACCTGGTCTTCCACGGTCGCCATCGGCGGAAGCATGGTCATGCCGACCAGGCGGGCCAGGCCGCGGTACATCGGATAGACCGCGACGGCGGCCGCTTTCAGGCCGTAGACCTCCTTCATCGTCGGGATCGGCGGCTTTCGGGCGAAGCCGCGCAGCGTCAGCATGTTGGCGGGGTGCTCGTTCTTGAGGATCTCCCGCGCCTGGCGGACGAACTCGGCGGCGATCTCGGCGGTTCGTCGGGAGCCCGGCGTCCGAGCTTTCGGGGCGAGGGGCTTGGCGCCCACGCGCTGCGGGTCGGTATCATCGACATCCCCTTCCAGCCCTTCGCCGCGCAAAACTAACACGAACCGATAGTCCCGCACCGGCTCGACGAAGAGCTCGACGCCGTCGATGCGGACGGCGCGTAATTTCTTGACTAGCTCGACGCATTTCTCGGTTGGAATCCGTCCCGCCCGCCGGTCGGTGATCGCAAGAGTCTCGTCGACCGTGCAGAAGTTCCCCCGGATGGCCACATCCTTGGGGCCCAGGTCGAAGTCAATCCCAAGGGCCTCCAGCACGCCGCGGCCGATCGTGTACTTGAGCGGGTCGTATCCGAACAGCCCCAGGTGGCCCGGCCCGCTTCCGGGCGTGATGCCGGGCAGCACGGGGAACATCAGCCCGCTGACGCCGCGCTCGGCGAGGGCGTCCATGTTCGGCGTCCTGGCAGTCTCCAGCTCGGTCTTGCCACCCGGCCTCAAAGGCAGCCCGCCAAGGCCGTCCGAGACGACGAGGACGATCTTCGATTGGTTGTCGACGTTGAGGCCTCGCGTGAGTTCGTGGATATCCATACGATCTTGCTCCAATCGGTAGGTTCGATGGTCCTGTCGGCGAGCTGGTGCTGCCTAGCATCGGAGCCCGCATAAGACGGAACGGCCCGGCCCTTGTGTCAGCTCCTTGGCCGGGCATTGTAGCGAAGAGCCGAGCGGAGTCGACCGGGGACCGAGCGGCCATAGGGCGGCCGGCATGGCACGCGCCGCGTTGTGCGGATAACCTGAAGCAGGGAGGCTGCCGAAAGCAGCGGGAGCACCGGGAAAAGCCCAAAGGGCCGAGGGTTCGTGTATGCGGCAGGCACTGTTCACCGGGCCTGCCATGTCAGGTGGGAATGTAAACATGCTTGTGAACATTGGCTGGATCGTGATGTTGGGGGTAATGGGGGCGGGTGAGGATCTGCCGGACCTGACCGTGAAGGCCGACGACACAGTGATCGCCAAATCCTGCCGGATTGTCATCCCACCAGGGATTGTCATCGAGGACAAGAACGACGACGGCGTGATTCAGATCACGGCCTCGGACATTGTGGTCGAGTTTGCCGACGGCTCTATCCTGCAAGGGGCCAAGAAGGGGACGCGGCCCGACGAGTACCAAGGCTACGGTATTCGGTTGAACGGTCAGAGCGGTGTGGCCATCCGCAAGGCGAAGGTTCACGGCTATCGTTGCGGAGTATGGGCCAGCCGCGCGGACGGCCTCACCGTGCAGGACGTGGACGCTTCCGACTCGCGCCGAGCTCATCTGCGATCAACGCCGATGGCCGAAGACGAAAGCGACTGGCTCAGCCCGCACGACAACGACAAGAGGCAGTGGCTCAATGAATACGGCGCGGCGATGTACATCGACAATTCCGCCAGAGTCACCGTGAGGCGATGCCGTGTCCGCGACAGCCAGAACGGTCTTTGCCTGGATCGCGTGACGGAGTCCAAGATCTACGATAACGATCTCTCGTTTCTCTCCGGCTGGGGTATGGCCCTGTGGCGGTGCAGCAAAAACGTCATCAGCCGGAACGCCGTCGACTTCTGTATCCGCGGCTACAGCCACGGCGTTTACAACCGCGGCCAGGATTCGGCCGGGTTTCTCGTCTTCGAGCAGTGCAGCGAAAACGTCCTGGCCGAGAATTCGGCGACGCATGGGGGCGACGGCCTGTTCGGATTTGCCGGCCGGGAGGCCCTTGGGGAAGCCCCAGTCCCTACGCCCGACTTCAACTACAAGCGCCGCGGCGATAACGACAACCTGTTGATCGACAACGATTTCTCTTACGCCGCCGCACACGGCATTGAGATGACGTTTTCTTTCGGCAACCGTTTCATCGCCAACCGCCTGGTCGGCAACGCGATTTGCGGAGTCTGGGGCGGATACTCACAGGAGACGCTCATCGCCGGGAACGTGATCGAAGAAAATGGAGAAGGTGCCTACGGACTGGAGCGCGGCGGCGTCAACATCGAGCATGGCAGCAAGAACCGCATCCTTCACAACAAGTTCGCGAGGAACAAATGCGCCGTTCACCTTTGGTGGGACGAGGACGCGAGCATTGCCAAGCTGCCGTGGGCCAAGGCCAATGGCACCGACTCTATCGATAATCTCATCGCCGCGAACGTCTTCGACCACGATGACCTCGTGTTCCAATTTCGCGGTCATGGCGACGTGACCATCGGTCCGAACACCGTCATCGCGGTCGGCCGCGAGAATGAGACCGAAGCCGACTACAAGGTGATCCGCCCCAAGGACATGCAGGTGGAGCCTTTTGAGGCCCCTGAGCACCCTGTCTATGGTGAGACCCGCCCGGTCGGCGCCCGCAAGGATCTGCAAGGGCGCCAGAACATCATCATGACGGAGTGGGGTCCCTGGGACCATCAATCGCCGTTGATCCGACTTGTCGAATCCACCGCAAGTTCGCAGACTTATGAAATGCGCGGCATGCCGGGCGAACCCCATATGGCGCTGGTCGGTTCCGGCGTCGCAGGGCAGATGATTCCGGGAAAGGAGGGGGCGGCATCACGCTATGTCGTCACAGCCAAGGAGCCCGGCGTTTACCCGTACACGCTCGAGGTGACGGCCGGTCATTACCGCAACTCGCTCAAGGGCGTGCTGATGGGCGCGACTTGGAACGTCACATTCTTCAACTGGACCAAAGATGTCGATCCCCGGGAGAACCTCGACGGCTGGCGACAGCTTGCCCGCGGCGAAAAAGCAGTGTCAGTCAAGACCAGCCAACTGATGTTCAGATTCGGGATGGGGGGCCCCAGCAGTCTTAAGCTGTCGCCTGATCTCACCGGCGCCAAGATCGGCCCGGATTATTTCGGCATGATCGCCGAGACCAGGCTGCCGCTGCCCAAGGGTAAATGGAAGTTCACCACGCTCAGCGACGACGGGGTGCGGGTGAAGGTGAAGGGCAAGCCGGTCATCGACGACTGGTGCTGGCATCCGCCCAAGCGCGACGAGGCGGTTTACGAGGCCTCCTCGGACCAAACGATCGAGATCGTGGTGGAGTATTTCGAGATCGACGGCTATGCCGTGCTGGAATTCAATCTGACGCCGGAATCATAGCGGCTGGCGCGGTCAACCACAGAGAGCAGATTACTCTTGAGGCTCCGCTTCCGTATCGGGCGGCGGAGGCGGCTGGGCGCCGCGCTCCTTGTCTTGATCAGGCGGTCGAGGGCCGTCGTGATCGCCGTGCGGGCGATCGGCGGGCGGTTGTCCCTCGTGCTCTGCTGATCCGGGACCTTGGCCGTGGAATCCCCGCGGCGGCCCGCCAGACTCGCCCGGGCCCGCATGCCGCGGCCCATGCGGATGGAAACGCTCGCCCATCTTCCCGGCTTTGACTTCTTCGACGCGTTTGGCGATTTGGTCGTCCATCTCCGTCTGCCGGCGCTCGAATCTCTCTCGTTCGCGTTCCAGCTCCTGCTGCTGTTGTTTCAGCCGCTCGGCGAAATCCTTGAGTCGGGCCTCCTGTCGCTGGGCGCGAAGCTCGAATTGCTGGCGGACGAGTTTCTGGATTTGCTCGACACAGGCGGCCTGCTTATCCGCAGAGCCCTCGGCGGCCTTGTAATCATGACTCAGCTTGCGAAGCTCGTGCTCGATCTTGAATTCCTCGATGATGGTGTCGGCGAGCTTTTGATCGCGATCGCGCAGCTCTGCATACTCGATGACCATCGGCATGATCCTCCCGATGGCCCACTCGAATTTGGCCTTGTCTTTCGCCCGTAGGACCGTCATTTCCTGGTAATAGTCCGGCACCTTCTCCTGCAGGACGCTCATGGCCAGGTCGACCATCTCGGGCGGAGGCGTGGAGTCCCGGCCTTCACGGAACTCGCGCCAGCGCTCATGCCTGGCCCTGTCCCAACGGCGCTGACCTCGCCCCTGGTCATTCGCCGGCTGTTGTCGGGAGGGGTGCTTTGCTTCCTGGTCGGCCGCCGGCCCCGGCGGTGGTGGCTCATCCTGCAGCGCCCCTGCCGGCATGTCGGGCCCGTCAAACCAGACCGAGCCCGCCGGGGGGCTCGACCA
Source organism: Phycisphaerae bacterium (assembly GCA_035542775.1). Classification (GTDB taxonomy): domain Bacteria; phylum Planctomycetota; class Phycisphaerae; order UBA1845; family UTPLA1; genus DATKKX01. The sequence goes on from DATKKX010000264.1 coordinate 5,182, forward strand.
CCATAGCGTCAAGGTGACAATCGACATCAGAAGCATGCTAATACTCCAGATCGCCGCGCCGCGGCGGATCATGCGATGGTTTTAGCTCTGCCCTGTTCCGAGGCAGGCGGCAGCAGAGTGCCGGCGTCACCGGTGCTCTTGCCCGGACTTTCCTCCAACGCACCTTCCAGGGCATCGTACATGGAGGCGCCGCTCAGCGCCCACGGCTGATCGGCGGACAGTTCCTCCAAGTCGGACAGACCTTCATCCAAGACATCGAGTCGGGCGGCCTGCTCCAAGGCCTCTGTCGACCACGCGACAAGCGGTTCCTCTTTCAGAACGCGGGCGACGGGGCCCTCGTACTTGTGGAACGAGTACCATCCAACAGTAACGGCCAAAGTGATCGATGCGGCGGCGGCAACGACGCCATGCCACGCGGCCCAGTGCCGTGCAGCCGAGCGGGTGGTTTGCCGACGGGCCAATTCACTCTGGACCGCGCGTTTCGTCCGCTGCAGCGCATCCGGCGCCGGAGAGGGAGTCGCAAAGCCGGACAGCCACTGCTCGCCGGCCACGATCTCGTCCTGCATTTCGTTGTCAAATGGTGTCATGACTCGTTCCCTCGGTCTGAGGCATGCAGTCGCGCCTGGCCCCCGAGTGCGCGACGGCGCCCATCAATCCTCGCAGGTGGGCCAAGCCTCGATGGGCTCGGGCCAACGCCGTGCCCAATGGGCATCCGACCGCCTGGGCGATCTCCTTGAACGAAAGCTGCGAAAAGTGCCTGAGCATGAGCACCTCGCGCTCGCCGGCCGGCAGTTTGGCCAAGGCCGCATTCAGGGCATCCATCTCCTCGCCGCGAGTCAGGGCGGCATCGGCCGGCTCGTGTACACCCGCGGCCCGCTCAAGGGACGCCGAGCTGGTACCTTGGTCGCCATCTCCGCTCGGCGCCAGCATTCCGCCCAGCATCTTCGGGGCTCGCTTCAGCCGCCGAAGGCGATCCCGCGCCAGGTTGGCGGCGATCCGAAACAGCCAGGACTCAAACCGACCGTCGTGCTTGTAGGAGCCGATGGTACGCACGACTCGGACGAAAACCTCCTGCATAAGATCCTCGGCGTCGTGTCGGGAGCCGGTCATTCGAAAAAGGAATCCGAATATCCGGGTCGCAAACTGCTCCACGAGGCGGTCGAAGGAGGCCGGATCGCCGCTTTGAGCCCCTCGGATCAGTTCCGCCAACGCCGAATCGTCCATCGGTCCTCACAGGTCTAAACGCCGCAACCGGCATGGAATTGCCGGTACTGGAGTATCAAGATTAGCTCAAACCGAAGATTATCGGCGGTTTGCAGCGATAGCAAACGCCGGATCAGGGCTTGGGTGATTGCAGGAACAGGATTGGGAGCTTGCATGGAGGAGGAAAATCGCTAGACTTGTAGGGTTCGTAAATTCTGGACAACAGCAGGCGAGGTGGGATATGCCACGGGTTTGCCACTTTACAGGAAAGAAAACTCGATCCGGTCGCTCTTATGCGCACCGCGGCAAGGCCAAGTACCTTGGCGGGGTCGGCACGAAGATCACCGGGATCAGCCATCGCAAGTTCAAGCCGAACATCCAGAAGGTCCGCGCCGTGATCGACGGCCAGATCCGGCGGATCAAGGTATCGGCCAAAGCGATCCGTATGGGTTTGATCGTCAAGCCGATGAAACGCAACTACCAGCCCGCGAAGCCCAGCGAAGGCGCTTAGCGCGGTCGCGCAAATGGGTGTGGGCAGACACCCGATCGGCCGTAAGGCTCTTTACCGATCGCTCAGCACGTGATAGAAGGCGACGTTGTTCGGACAGCGGCGCCTTTTCTCGTTGCGCCGGAGAGCTGGAGATGAGCCCATGACCCGCCGAATCGACGAGGCCGAGGTTCGACACATCGCCCACCTCGCCCGGCTGAAGCTTACCGAAGCGGAGATTGCCCGGTTCGGCGAACAGCTCGGCAGCATTCTCGACTACATGCAGAAATTGAACGAAGCGGACACGACCCGTGTTGAGCCGACCGCTCATCCCCTGCCGGTCTGCAACGTGTTCCGCGAGGACGAACCGGGCGCGCCGATGGATGTCGAGAAGGTGCTGGCCAATGCGCCGGACAAGGTCAGCACGTATTTCAAGGTGCCCAAGGTACTCGAACAGGATTCAGCCTGATGCGTGCGGCACGGGAGGCCGCCGAACAAAATCGAGAGCAAAGCCCGACATGGCAGACAGCGTCACCCAAGAGGTCGAAGCAGCGTTGCGGAGGATCAAGACGCTTGATCCGCAGTTGAGGTGCATGATCGCGACCCTTGACCAGAGCGCAATAGCCCGGGCACGCGTCCTCGACGGAGAATCCGCTCGCGGCCAGCAACTGGGAGCGCTGCACGGTCGGCCAGTCGCGGTGAAGGACAACATATGCACGGACGTTGGTACTACGACGTGCGCCTCCAGGATATTGGCCGGGTTCCACGCCCCATACAACGCCCATGTCGTTGAGCGGCTTCTCGATGACGGCGCGGTCGTCGTCGGCAAGACCAACATGGACGAATTCGCCATGGGCAGTTCGACGGAGAACTCGGGCCTTTTCCGCTCCAAGAATCCCTGGGATCCGGAGCGTGTGCCCGGGGGCTCGTCGGGCGGGTCGGCAGCCGCGGTGGCCGCAAGGATGGTGACGCTTGCGCTGGGAAGCGAAACGGGGGGCTCAGTTCGGCAGCCGGCATCGTTTTGCGGTGTATGCGGATTGAAACCCAGCTATGGGCGGGTTTCGCGTTACGGCCTTGTTGCCTTCGGCAGCAGTCTGGATCAGGTGGGCGTTATCGCGGCCGACGTCAAGGGCGTCGCCTTGCTGCTGCGAACGATCGCGGGGCGTGATCGACGCGACGCGACCAGCGTGGATGAGCCGGTCCCCGACTACGTTGCCCGGCTCGATGAGCCGGTCAGCAAGATCCGCATCGGCGTGGCGGCGGAATACTTCGGCGAGGGGCTGCATGCCGAGACGCGGAAGGCCGTGGAGGCGGCGATTGAGCTGTACCAGAGGCTCGGCGCTGAAGTCCATGAGATACGATTGCCGCACGCCGCATACACAATCGCTTGCTATTACATCGTGTGCACGGCGGAAGCGTCGAGCAACCTGGCGCGCTACGACGGCGTGCGTTATGGTCATCGCACCGCGCGTCCGACGGATTACATCGATTTGTACAGCGCCAGCCGGGAGGAGGGTTTCGGAGCGGAAGTCAAGCGGCGGATCATGCTTGGCACGTACGTGCTGTCGAGCGGGTACTACGACGCATACTACCTCAAGGCGCTGAAGGTCCGCACGCTGATCAAGGACGATTTTGCAGAAGCTTTCAAGAAATGCGATGTGATCGTGTCCCCGACGACGCCGACGCCGGCCTTCAAGTTCGGCGAGAAGACGCAGAACCCACTGGAAATGTACCTGGCGGACATCTACAACTGCGCCGCCAATCTGGCGGGCATCCCGGCGATCAGCATCCCGTGCGGCTTCACCGCGTCGGGTCTGCCGATCGGGCTGCAACTGATGGCTCCCCACTTTGGTGAAGCTAGGCTCCTTCAGATCGCGAGCGTGTTCCAACACGCGACGGACCATCATCTTCAAAGACCGCCAATCCACGCGGCCTGACTCGGTGCCATCGCATTCCGGCGCCTCATGCCGACGGTTTCATGATTTCAAGGAGGAGCAAGCTGTTACCGCCCCCGTGCGAGGCGGACAAACATCGCCTCAGTTCCGGGGTCGGCCAAGGCGGTGTAGACGGTGTTGGCCATTTTCGTCAGCTCGTCGGGCGGGACATCGCCGCAGCAGACGTAGTGCGTTGTGTCTTTGTGCCACAGCACGATGCACAACTCCGGTCCGCCCTCCTCGGGCGAAGCCTTGACGGGATGCAGGTCGTCATCGTTCTTGACCAGCGCTTCAAGGTCGTCGAGAGGGCCGGCTTTGGGCACACTGAAGATGGAAAAGCGGCGGACCTTATTGCCATCCTTGCGGGCGTAAACGACGTGCCCGCCGTTGCGGCAGTTGCGATCCTTCAGGCCGCAGAAGTTGGCGGACTCGAAGTAAAATCCGAAGGCCGACAGGTCTGGAGCGATGGCGGCGAACCGGTAATTCTCATGCGCGTTTATGGCACCGGGCAGTCCGGCCAGCGTGGTAGGGAGACCCTCGTGATGGTGGACAGAGGCGCGGTCGCTACAGTACTTGTGCTTGTTGGCCACGGCGACAGCGACCGGATGAGCGGGCGTCCCGCCGGAAGTGGCATACCAAGAGACGCCGACGCCGATCGCAATGACTGCCGCGATTGCCAGCGGCTTGAAGCCGAAGAGTATCCGTAAGCCGCGGCCCCGCTTGGCGGATTGTTCAGCCTTGATCGCATTGCGAATGCGATCCTCCACCTCTTTAGGGATGGCGATCCGCTCGATGCTGCGGCGCAACGCAGCTCGCAGTGCCCGGTGCTCCTTAACCAGGGCGCCACACGGGCCACAGGACGCGAAATGGGCGCCCACTTCGGGTTGGCCGCCATCGGTCAGTTCCCCATCGGCATAGGCGAACAGGAATTGTCTAACGTCGCTGCAGTTCATTTTTTCTCGTCGTCCGGCTTCACCCGAATTCCACGCTGGGATGCATACTCGCCCAGCGATTTAATCAACATCTGCCTGGCGCGATACAAACGACTCATGAC
>DATKKX010000265.1:0-4992 GCA_035542775.1 Phycisphaerae bacterium
GGCTTTGCCGTGCGAGAGCTTCATCACCTGGCCGCGAAGGAAAGCGACGGCCTTGGCGCTCTTCGCCCCACCCTTCAAAGCCTCCTGGATCGCCTGCGGATTCTTGGCGATGGCCTCGTCCACCCAGGCCTGCATGGCGGACTCGTCGCGTTCCTGGATAAGGCCGAGTTCCTTGGCGATTTCCAGCGGATTGAGCCCGGGCTGCTGGCGAGTCTGATACAGCCTTTCCGCGATCTGCGACGCGGCGGTGGCACTGACGGTGCCGCCGGAGACGAGCTTCGCCAACTCCGCCACCAATCTGACGGGCATTCCGAGCCTCCCGACAGTGACGCCGGCGGCCGAGGCGATGTGATTCCAAATGCCGATGAACTGCCGGGTGAGCATCTTGGCGTCCGCACCGGCGCCGATCGCCTCCTCATACAGCATGCCCGTGGCGCGGTCGGCCAGGACGATTTCGCATTCCTTGTCCGTCATGCCATATTGCGTCTTGAAACGCCGCTGCTTGGCGATGGGGAGCTCGCCGATCTCCTTGCGAAGCCCGTCCAGCCAGGCGTCGTCGACCGTTACCGGCACAAGGTCCGGGTCGGGGAAGTAGCGGTAATCGTGCGACTCCTCCTTGCCGCGCTGGAACTCGGTGACCTCGCGGGCGTCGTCCCAACCGAAGTTGAGCTTGCCGACCTTCTCCAGCGTGTAGTCATGATCGGCCAGCCACGCCTTTATCTGCCGGTCGATCTCATACTGGATCGCCAGCCGGACTGAGCGAAAGCTGTTGAGATTCTTGATCTCGCTGATGGGCGTGCGGTATTCCTTGCCGTCCGCCGTGATGAGAACGTTCACGTTGGGCTCGAACCGCATCTGCCCTTTCTGCATATTGGCCTCGGAAATGCCGAGGTATTGCACCAGCCGCTGCAACTCGGTGCAGAAGACGTAAGCCTCGTCCGCGTCGCACAGATCGGGCTTGGTAACGATTTCCAGCAGCGGCGTACCGGCCCGATTCAAGTCCACCCGCGTATGGTCGAGCCCTTCATGCAGGTTCTTGCCGGCATCCTCTTCCAGGTGGGCCCTAATAATGCCGACAGGCTTCAGCGAGCCATCCGGCTTGGGGATTTCGAACCGCCCGTCACGGGAGAGCGGCAGATCATACTGGCTGATCTGGTAGTTCTTGGGCATGTCCGGGTAGTAGTAGCTCTTGCGGTCCCACTTGGTGAACTTGGGGATGGTGCAATTCAGAGCCAGCGCCGCCTTGACGGAGTACTCGTAGGCTGTGCGGTTCATGACCGGCAGGACGCCCGGCATGCCCATGCAGACCGGGCAGACGCGGCTGTTCGGCTCCGCAGCAAACTCCACCGGGCACCCGCAGAACAGCTTGGTCCGCGTGGCGAGCTGGACGTGGATCTCAAGGCCGATGATGGGGCGGGTTTGGATGTCGTCGACGGCCATGCAGGCGTTCCATCAGATGACAATCGCGGCATTACGCAGCACGCTGCCGCGGAGTATAGCCACACATGCACGCCGGTGGTAGGCTTTGCATCCGCAAGCAGCCACGGTGGCCAGCCCGTGGCAGGGAGTTACCGTCGCATGACTCCAACACGAATCACCGCCATACGAAATGCCCGAATTCGGGGGCGACGTCAGCCTTGTGATATTCTGATGAACGGCGCCGGCAGGATCGAGAAGATCGGTCCGCGGCTGCGAATGCCCAGAGGCGGGCGGGCCATCGATGCGGGGGGCGGGCTGGTCCTGCCCAGTTTCGTCGACTCCCATCTTCATCTCGATCTGGCCTACTCGCTCGACGTGGTCAAGCCCAACAAGAGCGGCACGCTGATGGAGGCGATCCGCCATTGGGACGAGGCCAAGCGGCGCCTGACGCCCGACAATGTCCGCGACCGGGCCATCCGCGCCATTCATGCCGAGGTCTCCTTCGGCACGGGATTCATCCGGACTCACGTGGATGTCGGCACCGGGGCCGGTCTGCGGCTGGTCGAGGGCGTGCTCGCCGCCCGCGAGGCCTGCAAGCACTTGGTCGATATTCAAATCGCCGTGTTCCCCCAGGACGGCATCCTCAAGGACCCGGGGGCCTTCGACCAGATGCGCGGCGCCCTGGAGCGGGGCTGCGATCTGGTCGGCGGCATCGCCCACAACGAGCGCACCGAGGACGATTCCGTCCGGCACATCGAGATGCTGTTCGAGCTCGCCGCCGAGTTTGACGCCAACATCGATTGCCATATCGACGAGACGGACGACCCCTGCTCCCGATGCACCGAGTACCTGGCCGCCAAGACCATCGAATGCGGCTGGCAGGGTCGCGTCACCGCCAGCCATGTCTGCGCCCTGTCCAGCTACGACAACGTGCACGCGAAGAAGGTCATCGATCTGCTTCACGACGCCCGCGTCAGCGTGGTGACGAATCCCGGCGTGAACCTGCACCTGCAAGGCCGGTACGACCGGTATCCGAAGCGACGCGGGCTGACACGCGTGACGGAGCTTCTGGACGCCGGCGTCAACGTGGCCGTGGGGCAGGACTGCATCCGAGATCCGTTCTATCCCTTCGGTACCGGTCAGATGTTGGACGTGGCTCACGCGCTTGCGCATGCGGACCATCTGACCACGCCCAGGCAGCTTAATCAGGTCATGGACGCGATCACGGTGGGCGGCGCGAAGGCCCTGCACATCGATAAGTACGGCGTCCGAGTCGGCTGCCGGGCGGATCTCGTCGTGCTGCCGGTCGGCGACGTCCATGAAGCTCTGCGGACACGCCCGATACCGACGCACGTCCTCAAGGGCGGAAGGCTCATCAAGCCCTGAGTTTATCGACCCCGTTATCGCGACCTGGCTCTGTCGAAGGAGGCGTTTTGGTAAAGCGCGCCGGCATCCGACCCGATAGGGGAAGAGGAACCGCCGACGGATCAACTTCGTGGAGGCGGTGAGAGAGGGCTCGGAGTGCCGGCTTCTCGTGACAACGGCCACGAATTCGGGTAACCGCTCCCTCGATGGAGGACACAGACATGCGACGCGGTGCCTTTACGCTGGTGGAATTGTTGATCGTAGTAATCATCCTGGGAATCCTTGCGGCCGTCGTGATCCCGCAATTCACCGACGCCAGCACCGATGCCCGCGGAAGCTCCCTGACCATGAACCTGCAGACTGTTCGCGGGCAACTGGAGCTTTACAAGCTCCAGCACGGCGGCACGTACCCGACTCTGGCCAATTTCGCCAACCAGATGACGATGACGACGGATGCCGCCGGCAGCACCACCGCGGGCACTCGCCCCTACGGTCCTTATCTGCAGCGGGTGCCGAATAATCCGTTCTCCAACGCCAACGACGTGAGCAGCACAGTCTCGTCCGACGGCACCAAGGGATGGTACTACGAGCAGGCCACCGGCGTCTTCAAGGCCAACGACGGCGGAACGACCGCCGGCATCGCCCACTCTTCGCTGTAGCAGCGGTCGGGTCGGGACGGGCACTCTGAAACTCGCATTGCACAGACCGGTGTGGACGGGAGCAAATCCCGTCCCGTGCTCACTGTTTCCACTGTCTTCCCCGGGCGGCCTCCGCCCCTTTCCGCACGCCATGAGGTTCCCTCAAGCAACCGCTCTGGTTTTGTATTATGAGCCGCGTCCCGGCGACACCGGCGTTCCCGCCGGTCCGCGCAGCTAAAGCGCGCCCATATTCGACCCGATGGAGGACGAGAAGGGTCCCGCGGGGAACTTAGCAACAGGAATGGATCGGAGCTATCGAGCTCCCAAGGTTCGGCAGTCACACACCCGATGGACCGGCTGCCCAACGGAGGATCAGGACATGAGACGCAGTGGCTTTACGTTGGTCGAGTTGCTGATTGTGGTGATCATTCTGGGAATCCTGGCGGCCGTGGTCATTCCACAATTCACCGACGCCAGCACCGACACGCGCTCCAGCTCATTGGCGCAGAATCTGCAGACAATCCGCCAGCAGATCGAAGTATACAGGCTCCAGCACGCCGGCTCCTATCCAACCGTCGCCAACTTTGCGAACCAGATGACGATGACGACGGATGCCGCCGGCAGCACCACCGCAGGTACTCGCCCGTTTGGTCCGTACATGATGTCCATCCCGAACAATCCGTTCTCCAACGCCAATGACGTGAGCAGCACGGTATCCTCCGACGGAACCAAGGGGTGGTTCTACGATGGTGCCGGTATCTTCAAGGCCAACGACGGCGGGACGACCAACGGCGTCGCTCACAACTCGCTCTAACGGCTGCCGGATGGCGGACCCGGGAAGAGGGTTTGAAGCAGATTTTGAAGACCGGTGCGGCCGGGAGAGCTTCCCGCGCCAACCGGTCTTCGCGGTTATCGGTACCCGGACAGGTCTCAAGGCCCGTTGAAGCCCTGGTCCGCGAACAAGCCGGCCGTCCGAGGCTGCGACGAATTGTATAGTTTACTCCGCGCCGAAGTTGAGGCGCCGGGAGACCGATTCCATGGGGTCGTTTGTCGGGGAAGACCGATTCACCTCCCACCCGCGCCGCCCACAGCGCGGCTTCTCGCTCGCCGAGGCCCTCATCGCCACGGCGGTCCTGGCTATTGTCTCCGCGTCCGCGGCGCTTCCCTTTGCCGCCGGCATACAGCAGACCAATGAAGCCGCCAAGCTGGAAGAGGCCGTTGCCCTCGGGCAGGCCATGATGGAGGAAATTCTCGCTCGCCCCTTCTTCCAGCCGGGCAATCGCGTCGCCTCGCCGGGGCCCGGCACCGGCGAAACCTCCCGTCCGCTGTTCGACAACATCGATGCCTTCGACAGCTACGCCGAGAGCGACCACGTCGCCAAAAACTATCAGAATGTGGCGATCACGGACGCATCGGCTGCGGGCTTCTGGCGCCAGGTGTCGGTGCAATACATCACTTTGCCCACCCTGAGTCAGGCCGCGACCGACGTTAACAGCCTTGTTCACATCCAGGTGCAGGTCTACTACAACGACGCGCTGCTGGTGACCTTGGATCGCATCGCCGGCCGGGA
>DATKKX010000266.1:0-2432 GCA_035542775.1 Phycisphaerae bacterium
GCCCCGGGAGAGAGTCACCGAGACAATCATGGGAAGAAATTCCGGGGTCAAGCCAACCGCCAATGCCACGGCAAACAGAAGCGACTGAAAAGGATCCCGATGTCTGACCAAACTGACCACGATCAGGAAGATGACCAGGAAAAGCACTGTGCGGGTGAGGAGCAGGCCGAAGTCCTTTAGGCCCTGGTCGAAGGCGGTCGGCTCGGCGCGCGAAGCGAGGCGGGCTGCGATGTCGCCGAAGGAGGTCTTGGTCCCGGTAGCGACGACCAGCGCGCTCGCGGTTCCGCTGACGACCGAAGTGCCCAAGAAGACCATGTTCGCCGCATCGGGCCGGGTGGAGACTTCCCCGCCCTGCGCCTGCTTTTCAACCGGCAACGACTCGCCCGTCAGCGCTGCTTGTTGAATGTAGAGATCGCGGGATTCCAGAAGCCGCGCATCGGCCGGGACCACGTCTCCGGCTGACAGTCGTACGATGTCACCGGGAACAACATCGCTTCGCCGGGTTTCCTGCCACTTCCCGTCGCGCAGCACCGTGGCGGTGGGTGCGACACGTTCCTGCAGTTGTCTGATAGCTTGCTGCGACTTGTGGGTTTGGGTGAAGTCGAGCGCGGTGCTGAGCAGGACAATGGCGATGATGATCGCCGCGCTCGCCACGTCGCCGAGAAAGGCGGAACTGACGGCAGCGATCAGCAATATTAGCACAAGTGGATTTGAGAAAAGGCGGAGCAGATCGAGCACTACAGAATAGCGCTCGGGAGGGGTCGGATCATTGGAGCCATACTGGTTGAGTCGTGCCTCGGCTTCCTGTGCCGTCAGTCCGTTTGCCGCCGCTGGAGAATTCACCGCTTGGCCAGTGGACGCCGGCTCGGTTTCGGATTTATCAGGGCCCGTATGCAAAGTGGGCCTCCTCTCTGACGCCTGCCCGGTTAACGCTGGTCTGCCTGCACTGGTCGCGGCCCACTTCCAATTCCGAATCCATGTCGCTCAACCCGTGCGGGTGCTCGGTTTGCGGCCGCAGCTTCATGAGATCGACCACGTTGACCACCCGGATCTTCAGGTCGGGCCGATGCTCGCGCATGATGGAGACGGCGGCGAGCGTCTCCAGCGTGGACACATCGCCACAGCCGGCCATGACCAGGTCGGGCGCAACGCCCTGGTCGTTGCTGGTCCACTGCCAGATGCCGATGCGCTCCGTGCAGTGCTTGACGGCGGCGTCCATCGTCAGCCACGGCGGCGCCGGGTGTTTGGCCGCGATCACGACGTTGAATGGAGGTGCGGCATCGCTACCCGCGGAAGATGCCGACGCGCTCGATCTCATAGACCTTATGTATTCCAACATAGCTATCCTATTCGTCGATGCGCCGGAAACCCTCAAAGACTCGTCCAGTGACCGCTCCAAAGATGAAGCCGCCAATGTGAGCCGCATATGCGACGCCGTCTCCCGCTACATCGGCCACGGCGCCGACCTGATTGAAAAGCTGAATCAGAAACCACAGTCCGATCAGGAGCGCTGCGGGAACAAAAGCAATGCGGGTGAACCAGCCCAAAACAAGCAGCGTACGGATCCTGTCATGAGGGTAGGTGACCAGAAAGGCGCCCATCACACCGGCAATCGCGCCACTGGCGCCGAGATTGGGGACGGTGGAACTGGGCATGATGGCGGTCTGCGCCACCGAAGCCGCCAGACCGCAGAGCAGGTAAAACACCAAGTACCGTGGCCGCCCCATCGCGTCTTCGATTTCCGGGCCAAATGCCCAGAGGAACACCATGTTGCCCAAAATGTGCATCCAGCCGGCGTGCATGAACATCGCCGTCAGGATCGTGCCCCAGTGGTGGCCCGCGACAATAGTGGCGGGAATCTCCGCCCACTGCATTACAAAGCTCTCGCCGCCCATCAATTCCAACACGAAGACGAACCCGTTGACGATGATGATTGTGGTCGTGACGACGGGGAAACGTCTGGGCTGCCGAGATGCGTCCGATAGTGGAATCACGCTTCCTCCGCTTTCATCCTTCGTTTCGCGGGGAAAACATCCGCCTCAGCCGATCGCGCCCACCGACTAGTTCGTCGTACATTCATCTGCACGAGATTCTCCCAGCTCGATTTTCTGTTCGGCAACACTCCACCACGGCCGGCACCCGACCGTGGGGAAATGAAGCCTTTGGTTTCAGTGGGTGCGATCGGCGGGGGTTCCTGGGTTCCGACTCTTCTCCAGTGCCTCTTTCACGGAACTCCCGCTCACGGTCTCTTGCTTCAACAGTTGCCGGGCCAAAGTCGTAAGGGCCGGGCGATGCTCTTTCAACAATGCCTGGGCCCGCTGGTATTGCTCGGTAACGAATCGCTGCACTTCGTCGTCGATCACTTGACGAGTCACTGGACTGATCTGACCGTTGTCCTCGACCGATCCCCCCAGGTATTGGAGCTGTTGACC
>DATKKX010000267.1:0-3523 GCA_035542775.1 Phycisphaerae bacterium
CCATTCGCTCGATTTCCGTCCGCATCTGCTTGGCGATATCCGAGTCGTGCACGGCCACGGTTTGCTGCCAGCAACAGGGAGCCATCAGCCGCTCCTGAATTCGCCTGACCTGATCCTTGTCAGCCGCCACCAGGGGCAGGCCGAGCAACGTCAGCACGGCCACTACGGGAAGCGTCCTCAAAACGAGTACCTCAATTGAGCGAATACGCTCCGTCCCGGTTCAGGCACCTTCACCCCCGCGGCGAACGGGTCGCGATAGTAGGAGAGGTGCTCATAGTAGAAGCGGTTCACCAGATTGTCGATGCCGAAACTGCCGGACAACTTGCGATGAGTGAAGCCCAGCTTGACGTTGAGTAACCCGTATCCGGCCGTCGGCACCTCTTTCAGGTCGGCGCTCACCAGGTCCTGACGGTTAGCGGCCACGGCTCCGAATTCGGCAAACGCCCATCGGTGAGCGTAGCGAATGGAACTCCAACCGCGGAGTGGAGGCATTTCGGGCAGATTCCCACTGAAGACGTTGATTCGCGGCTCGGGCGTCACGGTCCCGCGGGAGTAGGACGCGCCCCCATTCAGCGACAGGGCGCCGTTCAATGTGACGCCATACGTCATCTCTCCGCCGTAAATGCGGGCATCGACGTTCGCATAAGACCGTGCGGTGGGTGCCGCCGCCATTCCCATCCCCATCCCTCCCATCGACCCGCCCCCCATGCTCATTGCGTTCAGTTGAGGCTGGTTGTTCACGAGAATGAAATCATGGAGAAACGAGTAGAAGAAGATCGGCCGCACGTAGAAGCGGCTCCGATTCACGCTCCATCCGGCGGTGAGTTCCGTGTTGCGAGTGATCGGCAGCAACGGATTGCCGACGGTCGCGCCGGCGCCCGTGCCCCGGCTGATGTACCGTTCTTCTCCGTCCGGGATGCGCCCGGTGGTGCCCACGCCGGCAAACAGTTCCATGGCTTTCGGCAGCGCCAGACTCAGCCGCGCGTTGCCGGAAGGATAGTTATCCGCATTGGTTGTCCGCCGGGTGTTATGGAATTGGTAGTAAAGGTTGGTGGAGGCCTGGGCGGATTGAACGCGCATCTGCGCGTGGTCGAATCGGGCGCCGCCACTCAGGCTAAGCCGGTCCGTGATGCTGTGATGGTAGTTCACAAACCCGCCCACCGTCTGCGTGTTGACGTCCGGAAGCGAAGGATTCACCGTCATCATGCCGCTCATTTTCATGTAGCCGAGCATGTTCCAGTTGCGGTTGTAGCTCTCGACTCCCAGCGTGAAATCCCGGCCCCAATCGCCTTCGACGCGTCCTCCGATCGCCCGCGTGGATGCGTCGCTGGCCATCGTCCAGTTCCCCATCATGGCCGATGTTCGCTGGCTGTCCGACATGAAATGTTTGACCTGGGTGAAATAGCCCTCGATGCGCAGGTTCCGCAGGCCCGACCCAAGATCCCGGGCAGTGTACTTGACGATTCCCCGGTCGGCGTTGTCGTGGTCGGAGTCCATCATCAGGTACGGATACAGGATCAGTCCGGCCTGCTGGCGGGTGTAGGCAAGCGAGATCTGCTGGCGGTCGGTCAGCGAGAATTGCGTTTCGACCCAGCCCGTATGGATGTCGAAGGAGCGTTGCTGCTTTCCCAGTGCGCTGTACGAGGCATAGTCCGTGAACCGGCGGCCCGAACCGTCCTGGTATGGATCCGACGTACGGTAGGAGTAGCCGCCCAAAACTCTGAAGCTTCGATTGCCATACGATGCCGTGACGCTGGGATTGTAATAGCCGAAAGAACCGAGGCTGAACGATGGCCTCAGGCTGAACCCCATGCCGGGGCTCTTCGTGACGATGTTCACGACTGCACCCAGGCTGCCCTGATTGGTGACATCGAACGCACCCTTGGTGATTTCGACGCGGTCGACTTCAGCGAAGTCCACGTGTTGGGCCGGCGGGTCCATGTGGCTCGGACAGGCGCCATAGGTACGGGACCCGTCGACCAGAACATTGATGTTGTTCTGTTGGAAACCGCGGATCACGAGGTCGTTGGCGATGCCGGCCTTGCGGATCTTCCAGACTCCGTCGAGGGCGGTGAGGGCTTCCCCGAGGTCTTTTGCCGAGCTTTCGCGCACACCACTCATGTCCAATAGCGATTCGTTGGGGGCCATGGAGGCGCTGATCTCTACCGACTGCCGGTACGGAGCGACTGCGAGAGTCAACACGATCCGCTGGCTGGACTTCGGGTGGACCGCAAGCGTCGTCGGCGCGAATCCGCTGGCGACGGCCAGGACCGAGTACTCCGCTCCGGACGCCCCACTCGCCGGCCACACCAGGGAGAACTCGCCGCTGATCCCCGTCTTGGTTTCGACGGCAGGACGACCGTCGATCAGCAACTGGACGCTGGCTTCATGGATGGCAGCGCCCATTTCGTCGGCGACAGTGCCACGCAGTGAGTCCGCACCGCGCAGGTAGTCTGCCGCAATGAAGAAGGATAGTAGATAGACCAGTCGAGCCATTCTTGTGTTCATTTGTCGCTCCGCGAAGATTGGATAATTGTCAGTGCGTCCGATTGCATGTGCCGGCCGCCACCGCCCAGTCCGTGCCAATGCGCAATGCGGCACGCTCGCGATCGAGACGCAAACACTCCCGCGTCCGAGGTGATGGCCGTTCGCCACCCAGACGTCGGACGGAAGGTTATTGGGTGTTACGGCGTAAGCTTGTGTTGCGCACGAGCGGCGCGGTCATGCAACAGGCGGGGGACGTTCAAACAGAGCGAAGGCAACATCGGAAGAACGGCGTACCGGTTCCGGCAGCGGGAACGCCGGCGACACGTCGACGACAGGGACTGTTTCGAATCGAGTCGCACTCAGGCTTGCCGCGGCTGCCCCCTGGATCGCCGGCGCCTGCCGGCAACCGCCGGGGCATGTCGAGGCCGATGCCCAGGCTGCCCCACCTCGGTGCAGGTCGTGACCAGACTTGCGGCAGCAGCACCCCTTGGACTGCTTGCAGCACTGCATACCACAACTTGAGCCATCGCCTCCGAACAGGACGAGGAACGAAGGTCCGTATGGGGTGAGCAGGAAGAGAACGAGCAGCAGGGCTGAAGCGGCGTGTCGGGAAGGGAGGCAGGGACGGAAAGCGCCCCAGGCAGATTTTTCGCTGAGATGCGGGCCCTCCAACCTCACGACCTCCTTCGCGTCAGTGTAGCACGGGACATTTTGCATCTCGGGGATCGTCGGCATGCCCCAGCACTGCCTAGAATACAATAAAAGGGTCTGAAATTGTCTCTTGAGCGATACCATCAAGGGTGAAGAGGTAGCGCCAGGACCATGGATCGGAGAGAGATGTGATGAAGAAGCTAGCCCTGGTATTCGCATTCTGCGTACCGACGATGTTCGGTGCCGAGTGGATGGGTTATGTGTCCTGTTCCAAGTGCGGCGCAAAGCACAACGACGGCTCTGAAGAGTCTGTCAATTGCGTCAAGCACTGCGTCAAGGGAGGCGCCCAGCCCGTCCTCGTGGTCGGAGAAAAAGTCATCAAGAT
>DATKKX010000268.1:0-2964 GCA_035542775.1 Phycisphaerae bacterium
GGTCCCGGCCTACAACGAAGGCGCCCTGGTCGGAGAGACCCTCCGCCACCTCGCCAAGGCGCGCTATCCTGAAGATCGCATGGAGATCATCGTCGTCGACGATGGCAGCGACGACGACACCTGGGAGCACATCTCCTCCGCCGCTCGCCAGATCGGCCCCCGCGTGACCCCCATCCACTGCCCCGTCAACCGCGGCAAGCGTTGGGCCTTGTGGGAAGGCTTCCGCCGCGGCACCGGCAGCATCTTCGTCACCGTCGACAGCGATTCGCTGGTGTCCCCGGATTCGCTCAAGGCCCTGGTCAGTCCCATGGTGGAAGACGGGCGCGTCGGGGCGGTCGCCGGAAAAGTCAGCGTACTCAATCACCGCGACGGCCTGATCCCGCGCATGCTGGGCGTCCGCTATACCATGACGTTCGATTACAAGCGGGCCGCCCAGAGCATGATGGGCGGTGGAGCGGTGTTGTGCTGCGCCGGCGCGCTGGCCGCCTATCGCCGCAGCGCCGTGCTCCCGATCCTCGATCGCTGGCTGAAGCAGACCTTCCGCGGCGGGCCCGCCAGGGCAGGCGAAGACCACGCCATGACCAACTTCATCCTCAGCCAGGGCTTCAAGGTCCGCTACCAGCGAACCGCTCGCGTGGTCACCAAGAGCCCGACGACCTATACCGGTCTGTGCAAGATGTTCCTCCGCTGGGGACGCAGCAACATCCGCGAGAGCATCCACACCGGCCGCTATGTGTTCACCGGCTTTCGCCCGGAGAGCAAGCTCGGCATCCGCTTCAACTTCATCATGTGCGCGCTGGGCCTGTTCCTGCCCTACCCGTTTCTGATCTGCGGCCTGGTCCTGGCCCTGTTCCTTCCGACGATCTTCGGCCTGAAGATGGTCGCCTCCTGCGTTGGCGCCGCCTTCTTCCCGCTCGTGTTCTGTGTGGGCCGCGAACAGAACACCGAGGGCGTCTTCGCGATCCCCTACTCGCTCTACTCCACCTTCCTGCTCTCCTGGATCTGGCCCTATGCCCTGCTGACCTGCCAGAAGAGCGTGTGGATGACCCGTACCGCCAAGCAAGCCTTGACCGTACTCCCGGAACCCGTCATCGCGATGCCCAGGCCCGTGGTGGTGGCCTCATCGCCGGCCGGGCGCGGACGGCTCCGCAGAGCCGAACTGCTCCGGCAGTTTCGGCCCAGGATCATGTCTAACGCTTGTTGCGAACCGTAGTTACTGTCTCTTCCCCTTTTTTGTCATCCACGGTATAGTCTCCCCTTTGGCTTCACGCCATATCGAAAACCGTGCCGGGACCGCAGCGCACCCGCGCTGCCCGGGCGGGTGCGGTTGGAGCGTCAGGGCCCTACGGAAACCAATGGCCTGGGAGCAGTTGGGTATGGGTGAAATCAGGCTGGCTATCGCGGGCGTCGGCAACTGTGCCAGCTCGCTTCTTCAAGGCTTTGAATACTACCGGGCCCACAACTCCATCGAGACTGCGGGCCTATTGCACCCCACCATCGGGGGATACCGCCTTTCCGATATTCGGGTGGTCGCGGCATTTGACGTGGATCGGCGAAAGGTCGGCCAGCCTCTGGAGCAGGCCGTGTTCGCACCGCCGAACTGCACCAAAGTCTTCCAGCGCGAGTTGCCGCACTACGGAGTCACCGTTCAGATGGGGCCGGTGCTCGACGGCGTTGCCAAACACATGCTCGATTATCCGGACGACCAGGCCTTTCGCGTGGCCGATGCCGAGCCGTGCGGCGTGGCCCGCGTGCTTCGCGAGGCCAAGGCCGACGTTCTCGCCTGCTATCTGCCGGTCGGTTCGGAAGATGCCGTCCGCCATTACGCCCAGGCTTGCCTTGACGCCGGCGTCGCCCTGGTCAACTGCGAGCCGGTCTTCATCGCCTCCCACCCCGAATGGGCGTCGGAATTTCTCAAGAAGAACCTGCCCGTCGTCGGCGACGATATCAAGAGCCAGCTCGGCGCAACCATCGTGCATCGGATGCTGGCCTGGCTGATGGGCGAGCGCGGCGTGAAGCTGGACCGCACCTACCAGTTGAACACTGGCGGCAACACCGACTTCCTGAACATGCTCGAGCAATCGCGCCTGCAATCCAAGCGGATCTCCAAGACCGAGTCCGTCCAATCGCAATTGGAGACGCCGCTGGCGCCGGAGAACATCCACATCGGCCCGTCGGATTACGTCGCCTGGCAGAAAGACAACAAGGTCTGTTTCCTGCGGATGGAATGGCGCGGCTTCGGCGATGTTCCGATGAATCTGGAAATGCGCTTGAGCGTGGAAGACTCGCCGAACAGCGGCGGCATGGCCATTGACGCGATCCGCTGCGCGAAACTCGCCCGCGATCGCGGCATCGGCGGTCCGCTGCTGGAAATCTCCGCGGTCTGCATGAAGCATCCGCCCAAGCAATTCCACGACAGCGAAGCCCGCCGGCTGCTCGAAAAGTGGATCGCGGGAAAATAGGAAGTCCGTAATGGTGGCAGCGGAGCGTTTCAGCTTCCACTTCCCTCGCAAGGCAGCGCGATTGACTGAGCAGCGGACGGTGCTCGCTCGCTGTCGAGCGAGGAATCATCTTGTCATCTGGAAACCACGCGCATAACATCGGCTCATGAGCAACGGGCCGGCCGTCGCCTCGAGCGTCGGCCAGCCGTCTCGCATCCGGCCCTGTGGGACCACCATGTGGCGGTTTCCGCAGAGAATGGAATTGGAATAGGAGAATGAAAATGTTCTGGTGGCCTGTCCTGTTCGTGGTTCCGTTTTATCTGTTCTGGGGAGCTGTCCAGCTGGCTTTCCGGGCCATATTCCCGGCCACGACGGCGTGAGTCCATGATGCGAGGCCTGCGTTCAAGGCCAGTATCCTGAAAACGCACAACCAGGACCGTCTCCGGCGGGCTTCTTGCTCCCGGCGGAGACGGTTTTCCTTTGTAGGAGCCACACAAGGGGACCTGCTGAGGCCGCTGCGGCT
>DATKKX010000269.1:0-12903 GCA_035542775.1 Phycisphaerae bacterium
ATCCTGGAGGCGGTCAAGAGCAAAGTTCGGATTCCGGTTGCCATGAAGCTCAGTCCCTTCTTTAGTGCCATGGGCTCGATGGCTCGGCGGTTGGACGAGGCCGGCGCAGATGCCCTGGTTCTCTTCAACCGGTTCTATCAGCCGGACATCGACCTTGAGACGCTGGAGGTGGTCCCGAATCTCGTGCTGAGCACGCCGCAGGCCATGCGCCTGCCCCTGCGCTGGGTGGCGATCCTGTACGGCCAGGTCAAGGCCAGCCTGGCGGGGGCGTCCGGCGTTGCCAGCGGGCAGGACGTGTTGAAGATGATGATGGTGGGAGCGGACGTGGTGCAGATCTGCTCCGCGCTCCTGCGGAAGGGACCTCGCGAGCTGGCCGTCATGCTGAAGGACATGCAGACCTGGATGGAGGAGAAGGAATACGAATCCATCGAGCAGATGAAGGGCAGCATGAGCCAGCGGTCGTGCCGCGAGCCCGCCGCCTTCGAGCGGGCCAACTATATCAAGACGCTCCGGAGCTACGTCTAGCCCCCGGCGTCGGAAGAGGGCGTTGCTGCATCGGGGATTCGCCTGCGTCTGCCTGGAATCGACCGACTGGGCCGCCGTAGGAAGCCTCCGCAGTCAAATCCAAGGCCCCCGATCGGGCACAGTGGCAGGAGGAAGGCACAGCGTTGACCGGTCCGCCACCTCGGCCAAGGGCGCCAGCCGGCAATTCTCCCCTGACATCAAACAAAAGGGTGGATGGAGGAATGCTCCATCCACCCAAGTGAAAACGGCCTGTCGCCTCGCGTGATCCGGGCTAGCGGCGGCGCCTGAGGAGGGCCAACCCCGCCAGTGCCAGCAGTGCGACCGTGGCAGGTTCAGGGATCGGGATCATCGCGTAGGCATGGACTGCGCCGTTGTACACTCCGCTTCCGACGATGATGTTGCCCTCGCTGATGCCGAGGGCCGACGAGCTGGTGTTCGTCGAAAGATCCCAGCCCGAGCCCGCGGGCAGCAGATCAGCAAGGCGGTAAGTCGTGGTGCCGTCGTAGAGGAACGGAATCGCATAGGCGGACGATGCAGTTCCGACGGCCCAGCCGGCGGAATTGACGCCCCGGGCGCTGGCCATGGACGTTCCGGTCGGCAAAGGAATCGCGGTGATGCCGCCTGCGGCTGACATGGGGATGCGGCAGATCCTCGGTGTCGAGGCGGACACCTGGCTGATGAGCATGTTTTCCGCGCCCATACCCGACCAGGATGATCTGCTTGCCGTCACGATACACGGGGCGTTGGGAATGCGACGGCTCCGGCCCGACGTGAACGTGTTCTTCACCTTCGGTCCGCCACCTCAGTTGGCCAGTGGTCCGGTCGACATCTCGCGAAGCCCCGTGGGGCTCCAGGAGTTCTACATCCACGATCCTGCACCCTTTGAGACCCAGCTGGTCGGCGGCCAGCTCATCCATCGGTTCGCGCATGATCGGCTCGGCCGCCGGGCCACGGTCGACTTGCTGGCCGTCTGTCAGGCCGCCCGTGGCTCCTCTCGCTATGCCACGCCCGATCGACCGCGCGGCGGGCTTGCCATGTTCCCGGAGGTTCCGGTCAAGACGCTGATCATCGACGCGCTCGTGTATGACGATGTGTTCCCGGGCGTCCAGCCGGAACTGGTGGTTTACAATCCGAAAAGCCGCAGGCCGGCCAATCCAAACGACCCACTCCGCGACATCGATCGCGTGTCCGTGCCCGAGCGGATCAAGTCCCTTGGTAAAGCCAAGGACCGTTTCGTCATAGCCGAGGTGCCGAGGTATGAGGAGATGATCAGTCGAGTCTGCGGCCAGATCGGGCACAGTCCAGCGCGCTTCCGCGTGTTCCGACTCCGCATGGTCTATCCGGTGTACGGCTTCCAGGTGGTGGTAGCGTTCATGAAACCGCCAAAACCTCAATGAGCAGGAGGAATGGCTGCGCCGGATGGCCCGGAAAGGCCGGACCAGCCTGAGAGCATCGGTCAATCCGCAAGGCTCGCCCGATTGGCACCGTCGCTGGCGATGCCGACCCGTGCCCCTACGCCCACTCCGGCCGGTCTTGGTACAATATCCTGCTGTATGTTCTGGCTGCACTCAAGGGCGGAGCCGTGCCGGCTGAGATCGATCCATTCATCTTGTTCCGTTGGATGCTGGCCATTGTGGGCTCGGTGTACACACTGGTTTGCACTGGGCAGGCGGTGTATCGCTGGCTGACGTATTTCCGCAGCTCACGTGAGAAGGCCCTGTTGGGCCGCTACACTCTCGTGCTGTTGCTGCGGACCCGGCTTCGGCATTTCGCGTGGGAGTTGGGTCAGATCGTCTTTTTGCTGGCGGCGCTCATCGGTCTGATTTATGTTCACCGCTTCTGAAGCGAGCCGTCATGAACACGGGCATGGACAAGCGGGACGACAGTTCGGCGGCGCTGAGCGAGTTGCCGGTGGACGAGCTGATTCACTACGGCGCCCAATTGGGCCTGTCGTTGAATGCAGAGATGATCCGCGGCGAGATCCTTCGCCGGATACAGGAGCGCCAGGCCCTGCTGGTTGCATTGGACCGTCGGGCGCTGCTGGACATCGTCATCTGGGCCCGCCGCCCGGTGCGGGAGTCCACCGGTAAGGAGGAGCTGGCCCGCGAGATCGCGGCGATCAGGAAGATGGATTTCACCGGGCTGAGCGACGCGGGGCTGACCGCCCTGGCGAAGTTGCGCGGCGTGGTGGTTTTCGCCACCGATCCCCGAACAATGGTCGAGGCCCGGCTCCGTGATGCTGAACCTTTCTGGGATCGTGTTCGGCGGACTCGCCGATCGATGGTGGGCGCCCTGGTGAGCAAAATCGTCCACGAGCCTTCGGGGGATTCTGAAGCCTATCGGTTTCTGCCCGAGGACAAAGGGGCGCCGACGTTGAAGGAGCAGATTGCAGATGAGGGCCTGGTCGGCGGCTTGGCTCGCAAGATCCGCGGTGCCGCGGACGACTACGTTCGTGAGAAACTGGACGAGATCGAGGCCCGCATTGACCACAAGCTGGACGAGATCGACCAGCGGCTGGCGGAATGGCGCGATCGGGAGATTGCCAATCGCCTGCGGATCATCAAGATCACCTTGTTTGCATCGGTTGTGGTGGCCTTGCTGAGCTTGGCGTACAACTATCTGAGGTCGCGTTGACGGTCATCGGACCCTTCAGAGTCGGGCCTTCTGTCATGCGAGACGGAGTTTTACCATGAGAGGTCGAGTTGCGCCGGAGAATCGCGAGCTTTCGCACGTGGTCGAGCGGCAAATGCGAAACTGGGAGATAGCCCGCAGGCAAAAGGTGGAGGCCCTGCTTCCTCCCGAAACGGGCCTGAAAGATTTCCTCGCCATCTCCCGCGCGGTCGGACTTCCCGGCTTGAGGATCGCGTCGAAGCTGGGCGAGCGGCTGGGATGGCCCGTCTTCGTCCGGCAGGTTCTGGAGGTGATGGCGGGCAACGACGACTATCTCCGGCAGCTTTATGCCGTCATGGACGAACGTGACGTAAGCTGGCTGGAGAACATCGCCCTGTCCATGGGCTTGGGGAAGGTGGGCAAGGAGGATTATTTTCATCGCTTGACACGGACCGTTCTTTCCATCGCCCGGACCGGCAACGCCGTGTTCCTGGGACACGCTGCGGACCTCATCCTGCCGAGGAACGCGGGCTTTCGCGTGGCCCTGGCCGCGCCGCGGGAGTACTGCCTGAAGTGCTACGCCGAGCAGAAACATCTCCAGCCCGCCCAGGCTGAGCGTGAGGTCAGGTCAATCGAAAAGGCGCGGGCCGCCTTCATCCGCCGGCATTTCCGCATCAGCGCCAACGATCCGTGCCGTTGCGACCTGGTCGTCAACATGGAACGGTTCAATGAAAATCAGGTGGTCGAGATGATCCTCTCCGCGGCGCGGATTCACGGCCTCAGTGCTTGAAGGACCGTAGGGCCTCCTGCGGCCGACAAAAAGGCCCACGGATCGAGCGGGCGGCCTTCGCCTCGGCCGACCCCGCTCCAGCCATGGGCCTCAATCGCTGCAATCGGTTGAAAGCCGCGTCTATCGCCTGGCGACAATCGGGCAGTACTCGGGATACCACATCGCGCAGGCTACGACGTTCTCGATCTCGTTCTCCGGAATGCGCCGCCCCAGGTTGTTCTTGCTGGCATAGCGAACCACCGCTGATGCGATTTTCTTGCTGACAATTCGCAGATCGTCCTGGCTCGGATAAAGCGCGCCCAGGGCAAGACGGTCAGGGTTAACGTATTCGGCGAGCGTCCGCGCGGCGATGGCAAACATCTCCCTGGGTATCTCCTTGACCTCGGAGATGATCGCCCCGAGGCCGACGCCCGGGAAGATGAAGACGTTGTTCGCCTGGCCGATGACGAACCGCTTGCCACCGTGGTGGACGTCGGGGAACGGGCTGCCGGTCGCAACCAGGGCCCGGCCGTCGGTCCATTTGATCGCCTCGGCAGGTGTGCACTCCGCCTTGCTTGTCGGGTTGCTCAGCGGCATGATCACGGGCCGCTTCACATGCTTGGCCATTTCCACGACCATTTCCTCGCGGAACGTGCCGGGCGTAGCGGTGGCGCCGATCATGACGGTCGGCTTGAACGCGGCGATGACCTGCTCGGGCGTGGGGTTCCCGCCCCTGATGCCGTAATGCTGCAGCACCTCCGGCGTCGCGGCCCAGGCTTTCTTGTGCTCATCCCGGATCTCTCGCTCGGTATGCAGCAGGCCGACGCTGTCGAAGAGCAGATGAGAGCGGTGTATCACCCCTTCGGCCACACCTTCCGCCCGCATGGACGTACTGAGCAGTTCGCAGATGCCGGTGCAAGCCTCGCCCGCACCCAGAAACAGGATCCGCTGCTCGGACAGCTTCTGGCCGGTGACGCGCAAGGCGGCGAAGACGCCGGCCGTCGTAACGGCCGCAGTGCCTTGAATGTCGTCGTTGAAGCAGGGGATGCGCTTGTGATAACGCTCCAGTAGTTTGAAAGCCCGATCCTTGTGGAAATCCTCCCACTGCACCATGGCGTGCGGGAAGACTTCCTGCACGCCCTGAATGAAGGCTTCCACGAACTCGTCGTATTCCTGGCCTCGCAGGCGGCGCTCGCGATAGCCCATGTACAGGGGATCCTGCAGCAGGGCGGCGTTTTCCGTACCGACATCCAGGCTGACAGGCAGCACCTTGGAAGGGTGAATGCCGGCGCCGGCCACGTAAAGGGCCAGCTTGCCGATGGGGATGCCCATCCCGCCGGCGCCCTGGTCGCCGAGGCCGAGGATTCGCTCATTGTCAGTGACCACGATCAGACGTACATCGGCGTTGGGGGAATTCCGAAGCAACTCAGGGATCCGGTGCTTGTCCGCCGGCGTGAGCCACACGCCGCGCGGCCCGCGGAAAATATGACTGAATTTCTGGCAGGCCTTCCCCACCGTCGGGGTGTAGACGATGGGCAGGTATTCGGCCAGGTTGTCCACGAGCACCCGGTAAAAGAGCACCTCGTTGCGGTCCTGGAGGCTGGCCAGCCCGATGTACTTCTCCAGGTCATCGGTCTTTGCCGAGATGTGCTCTTTGATGAGCTGAATCTGGTCCGTGATCGTGAGGTAGCGCGGCGGCAGGATTCCGTGCAGTCCGAAAGCATCACGTTCTTCCGGCGGGAACGCCAGACCTTTGTTCGTCACCGGGCTCTTGAGCAGCCATACTCCCCTCAGATCGGTCTCGATCCGCTCCGGCGGGCAGATGTCACTGGGCCGTAGTTCTCTCTTCATTGGCAAAGCTCCTGCGTGTCTTTCCGACGTTCCCCCCGACACAGTCTCTGCTGCAATCCTGAAGCGGATTGTCGCGGTCGGCGGTTGGAGGTATTGTGCCGCGGTTGCCATCAGGTCGCAACCCCGCGCCCCAGGACTTGAGGGTTCGTGGAATCTCGCGTCATGGCAAAGGCCGGCTCCGCGCTTTCCGGGCGGCGGGCCTCTTTCCGGGAAGCCGGTTCACGGATTGGGTTATAAGGATCGGGGGCGTTTGTACTGGCGGAAGGTCGGGCCTGTTGTACACTTGATTTCAGAGAGACTCCGTGACCGGCGGGACCAGCATCTGGCAACCGGTGCATTGGAGGTTTCGGGATGCGGCGGCCATGATTCGCAAGTGCCCTCGATGTTCGGCTCGCAACCACCAGGAGGCCCTGTTCTGCGCCCGCTGTGGTTTGTCGCTGGCCGGTGAGGTGGGAGAGGCGGCGGGCTCCGCGCCTCTTGCCTTGCGCCATCCCGATCCTCTCCAGGCTCCGCCGGGCTTTCGGCCGGCCGATGGCATTGCCGACCTCTTCTTCCGTTGGGAGGCGGCGTGGGGCGGGGCGATGCTGCTGGGGACGGAGACCATAGCGGTGATTATGTTTAACGGCGGTTATCCGCTGGAAGACGTGGTCCTGCGGATCCGCGGCCTCGATCTCGGCCGCCGCGAGGCCTTCAGCAAAGAGCATGCCCTGGCCGCGCTGCCGCGGGGCAGGCAGGTGACGATCGAAGTTCCCTCGTACGAGTTGTCTGCGCCGGCCAACGACATTGCGGTGTCGCTGGTATCGGGCAGGATTGCGTCTGTTGCTTAGGCCCGCCCTGGTGCGGGAGAAAGGAGAGCTGTCGTGGGACCGGGTTTTATCGCGGGCGTCGTGGTCATCGTGGTTATCCTCCTATTGATGTTGTCGGGCGCGTTCACCGTGGAACAGCAAACCCGTGCGGTGGTTGAGCGGTTCGGCCGGTTTATCAGGATCTGCGGCCCTGGCCTGCGGTTTAAATGGCCGCTGGGCATCGAGCGGGTCGCAGGGCGCATATCCCATCGTATCCGCGAGCTGGAGATCAACGTCGAGTCCAAGACCAAGGACGACGTCTTTGTGGACATCAAGATCGCCGTGCAGTTCTTTGTTCGCGAGAACAGCGAAGACGTCGTCGCGGCGCATTACAAGCTGATGAACCCGGGGCAGCAGATCAGCTCTTATGTCTTCGATACGGTCCGCGCCCTTGTGCCGGAGATGCCGATCGACAGCGTTTTCTCCGAGAAGGAGAAGATCGCCTTTGCAGTGAAGGACCGCCTGCACAATACCATGCAGCAGTTCGGTTACACCATTCTCCAGTCGCTGGTCAACGATATCCAGCCCGACGCCAAGGTCAAGGCGGCGATGAACCAGGTCAACGCGACCGCGCGCCTGAAGGAGGCCGCCAAGAACGAGGCCGAGGCCAAGAAGATCCGCACCATCGCGGAGGCCGAGGCGGAGGCCCGGGCCAAGGAGCTGCAGGGCGTGGGCATTGCCCGGCAGCGGTTGGCCATCGCCAATGGATTGAAGGACTCAGTGGAAGCTTGCTCCGCGGCGGGCATTTCGCCGGCGGAGGCGACCAAGATGGTTCTGCTCACCCAACACTACGACACGGTGACGGCGGTGGGGGCTCACAGCAAGTCGGTCATCATGATGGTGCCCTATGCTCCCGGCGGCATGAACCAGATCAGCGACCAGATTATGCAGGCGCTGCTGGCCTCGGATGAGATAACCAGACCGTCGGATGGCCAACCGAACGCTTCGCACAAGCAGGATCTCGAGCGACGGGCCTAGCGAAAGCCCTCATGTACTGATCGCGCAGGCCCATTGGTGTGACCGACAGCGGCTGGTTGAAGCGGGTTCGTTGGGGCGCGCGCCTCCTGTTCTGGAGTTGAGTGGCGTACTGGGGGCTCGGCGTTCTCAATCCCTTCGAACTGGACGTGATTTTCGGGTCCCCATGGCTTTTCCGGCCATTGCACTCGGCGGTAGAACTGCGACCGCTGCTGCTGGTGCCGGTCCTCGTGGGCGCCTTCCTCCTGGTGCAACCGGTTCCCGGCCTCCGAGATGCCAGTGAACTGTTGCAGCGCGCAGTGATGGTCCTCGCCGCGGCGTGCACGGTCTTCAGCCTCGCTCTTCAAATCGGTATCCGCGTCGTATTGCATGCTGATACAATCAGCTTTTGTCTTATTTGGGGGCGGCAAGGTGCGGAGGGCCTGTTCGCCGTTGCAGTGATGCTGTACATGGGGCACTTGGCAACGAGATTCGATCGGAAGGACATCGCGCGGCTGGCCGGCGCAATCGCATGTATGCAGCTCATCCTGGTCGTGATGCTCTTCGCGATCGAGGCCACGGCCGTTCGGAGAGGAGTGTGGTTCGGCACAATTGTCCTCCCGAGTCTCGCGCATGTGCGCTTGTACTTCCTTGTTCGCATGATCGTGCGACTCGTGGTTTGGATTCTCACTCTTGCGGTCCTGTGGAAGTTCGGCTCAGTAATTGACTCCGCGGTCCCAGGCAAGCGCCTCTGTTGCGGATACCCGACACGGGATCTGATAAGCAACAAATGCCCGGAGTGCGGCGCTAATTGCGCCTGAAGCCACCCATCTGCCACGAGCGAATCACGTGCGTTTTATGATCACGGAAAACAATGGGGCGAGCCTCGCGCGGTGACATAATCCACCGCACGCTGCGCCACGTCACGGTTCACCAAACGAGCTTTTTCGACCCGACACCAAGGCGCAACGCATCCAATCAAAAGACCGGGCTC
The DNA here is from genome assembly GCA_035542775.1 of Phycisphaerae bacterium. Taxonomy (GTDB): domain Bacteria; phylum Planctomycetota; class Phycisphaerae; order UBA1845; family UTPLA1; genus DATKKX01. Next base: position 8,549 of record DATKKX010000269.1, read on the forward strand.
AGCGGCCTTGATCCGATAAACGCGCAGCGAAAGATGTTCTGAGAATTTCCGGCGCCGGCGGTGCCGGACCACTAAAGAGTGAAGTGGCTTGTGCCGATAGATGCAACGAGGCTGTGGGTCTCCCGCCGTTTGGCGGGACAGCCTGGCTTGGAGGGTCCGAGTAACGGCGAGCTCGGATCCTCTTTTTTTATGCGCTGTGAGCGACCGGCAGCCACAGAGTCGGCACTGCTTGCGCGACAGGCGCGAGAATTGCGCAGTCGGCGGAAGCGCGGCGTCTTCAGGATTCCTCAGCGTCATCCACCGCAGCAGCTTCGTGCTGCAAGGATTTGACCAGATCGGCTATTTGAGTGATCGAGGCCCGGCCCGGAAGGTTGTGCTCAAGGCCTATGAATTGGAGCCCCAGGCCCAGGCGGCCGTCTGATTCGAGGCAGCAGTGCCGGTACTGCGCTTCGACGATGAGCGGTTCTCGGTCATGAGCGACAATGATCTCCGTGCCGACAGGGTCGCCCACGCCCAGTCGCGGGTTCTGATCGGCCCGGATTTCCACCAGGATGCCGCCGACCGACAGATTGGCCAGGCGACCGGCGCAAAGCGGCCAGGAAGGCTGTCCGGGCGACGGAACTCCCCCTTCCCACAGCTTGACCGCGATGAAGCGGTCCCTCGAAACGGCGATGCGGCGGTAGACCCGACGCTGCAACTCGCGGAGACCGTCAGAAGTACGGACCAGCAGTGTATCGATCAACCCGCCGTCGGCGCCTGTCTCGCTGCGGCGGAGCACGACCTGGCCGAGCAGGATGCACTTCTTGTGGCCGCGTCGAAACGAGATGCCCAGTTTGTCGCCGGGGCTTATCTCGGGCGGCGCGTCGGTGTCACTGATCAGCGGAAAGGTGATTTGCAGCAGACCCTGTGAGGGGTCGAAACGAAAGAGCTGCGAGCGCATGTTGTGCCAGCGGCCGTCACTGCAAAGCGAAACGGCGAGGAGCAACTGGCGCTCAGCGGCCCATTGAAGCACGGACTGACTGGCCTGTGCGTTGAGATTGGTTGCACGCGTCATACGCAGGCTTCCATGACCGGCCTGGCATTGGCCGGCGTTTCCAGGAATTCTCGCAGGGCGGCGAGCTGTTCGGCCGCTTCCGGCCCCGCGGTGAACTGTATGCCGAGGATGGTGGCCCCTTTGCTCGCCGGCGTGGCGTTCTTCACCGTCGCCCGAAGATCGAACAACTGATGACGCCCGGGTATCTCGAAAATCGCTTCCAGAGGATCGTCCTTTCCAATGGCCGCCGCCGCATCGTCGTCCAGTCGGCAGGCCAGCCCGTCCGGGCTGATGTTCAGTAAAGAGGCGCGATGCGTATGCGTGGTGCCCGCGCGACGCCAGACCAGGTGGACCTGAGAAGACGGCGCCAGCTTCGCCCGGATGAAGCGCCGGCGCTCGATGAGACCCATGACCTTCGGCCTGGCGAAAGCCAGCAAGGCGCTGCGGCCCCATCGGGGGATATCCGTGATCGTGGTCGAGAACTCGTATCGGTGTTCGCCATAAACGCGGGCGACGCAATGGGCGTTGAGCACGCCATCGACCGACGACAACGGGTGCCCGGTGATCTCCATGAGCAGCGTCTTGTCATCTCCCGAGATCAGAAAACCATTGATGGTAGTATTGGAAAAGGCGGGTGATTCGAGGACGACCTGGGCATGCGTTCGTGTGGCGGATTCGATTGCCTGGTCGGAAGCCTCCTGGTCGAGAGAGATGACGGCTTTCATGGCAGAGGCAGCCTTCTGTATAGGATCCTGACGCCGTGAACCTTTGGTCCCGCGATCCCAGACCGCGGTCCGTCACACCGCCTTGCCAGCGCCTGCAGACCGCTTGGCAGCGCCATCGCCAATCGGCGCATCGGTGGTCTCGGTCAAGGCGATGGCGGTTCCTTCCGGAGGCTGGGCGGGCGCCGGACCTCCATAACGCCCCGGCAAAGCGCTTTGTTCTCGGCTCGATCTCATCGCGACTTGAAATCCGGTCGCACCTTGGTTCCGGTCGAAATGCGGACGCGATTTGGGGTTCGTCGGCCGCCCGCTCAGGAGGGCGTAATAGTCCCGCCAAGGTCGATAACTCGCTGGACTTCGGCGGTGGGCAATCGGACCAGCAGACGCGCCCGGCCCTCGACGTAGTCCTGCCGCAGGATGTGACCATATTTGCTGATGTAGGAAAACAGCTTGCCGTTGGCGCTGTCAGCCTCCAGCGTCAGGGTCACGTACCGGCTGCGGACCTGGTCCACCACCTTCTGGGTCAGCACATCCAACCCTTTGCCCGTCAAGGCGGAGATCTCAACCGCATCGGGCAGGCTGAGTCGAAGGTAGTGCGCGTCGGAGCCGTCTTCGATCAGATCGCTCTTGTTCAGTACTTTGATCGTCGGGATATCCTGGCAATTCAGCTCAGCGAGGACGTCCTCCACGGCCTTCATCTGCGACGCGGCGTCGTGGCTGGCGGCGTCGATCACATGCAAGAGCAGGTTCGAGTGGATGGTCTCCTCAAGGGTCGCCCGAAACGACGCCACGAGGCGGTGAGGCAGGTTGCGCACGAAGCCGACTGTGTCCGAGAGGAGCACGGTCTGGCCGCCGCCCAGGTCCCAGCGCCGGGTCTTGGTGTCCAGCGTCGCGAAGAGCAGGTCGGCGACGTAGGCGCCGGCGTTGGTCAGGGCATTCAGCAGCGTGCTCTTGCCCGCGTTGGTGTATCCGACCAGGCCGACGGTGAAGAAGTCCCGCCGCGCCTTCACCTCCCGCAGCTTGCGGCGATCGATGTCCGCGATCTGTTGGCGAAGGAAGGAGACCCGCCTTTGGACGATGCGGCGGTCGATCTCGATCTGCGTCTCGCCGGGCCCTCGCGTACCGATGGCGCCGACCGTTCCCGCCGATGTTCCGCCGCCGGCACCGGCGATTCGCTCCAGGTGGGTCCACATGCCGCGGAGCCGCGGCGAGGTGTACTCCAACTGGGCCAGCTCGACCTGGAGCTTGGCCGCGTGCGTTCGGGCACGGCTGGCGAAAATGTCCAGAATCAGCTCGGTCCGGTCGATGACGCGGCGTTGGGTGATCTCCTCGATCTCTCGAATCTGGGACGGCGACAGGTCGTCGTCGAAGATGATGAGGTCAGCCTGCTTCTCGTCAGTATAAGCGGCGAGCTCGCCCACCTTGCCCGAGCCGATGTAGGTGGATGCGCAGATCTTGGGGCGTTTCTGGATCATCCGCCCGACGACCACCGCGCCCGCCGCCTCCGCCAGGGAAGCCAGTTCAGCCAGGGGGTCGTACCGTGTCCCCGTGGCTTCCTTGCCGGGCAAAAGGAGCCCTACGAGCACGGCTCGTTCGGCGACCACCCCGGTGTCAGTGCGTTCTGCGTCTTTCAATTCGCCTTCAGTCTCGCGGCTTCGATGTTCGTGAACGTGCTGCGACGTATCCGACATGAATATCCTAAGCGCGTGGGCCTTCCCGGGCAACTCACGACGCGCAGGATCATATTTTATCCTGGTTCGCCGCAGGCATGAAGCGCACGCCGAGCGCGTGCGAGCTTCACATGCATTTGACGCAGCCTGGCGGCGTCAGGGCGCGCCGGGTGCGCTTGCGGTTTGGGAGCTTATTCGGTAGGGACGGTTCTGGCGGTACAAGGTGAGTCGCTCGTTGATTTGCCTGATCAACGCGGAATCACCCGACGACTGGGCGGCCTGCAAGGCGGCCCGCGCCGCCTCCTGGGCCCGGTCGTATTGGCCGAGCTCGGCATGGGCCTCACTCAGCACGTTCAGAATCCGCGCGTCGGTGGCGGGCTGGCCCGTGCGCGGCAGCGTCTGGCTCAAGCGTAGGGCTTCGCGACCATCGCGAACGCGATCTTCCGGGCAGCCGGCCAGGAGGTCGATCAGCAGAAGCTGAAAACGCAGTTCCTGGGGAGCCCGCGCGCACGCCGCCCGTGTTTCGCGCAGGGCATCATCCCAGGCCGCGGCCTGCCCCAGCGCCACGCACAGGGAAAGCCGCGTGTCCGCATCGCAGGGGATGCTTTGCAGGCCGGCCCGGAATTCGAGGATCGCCTCCGGGCCGCGCCCGGCGCGCAGCAGCAGTTGGCCCAATTGCTGGTGAGCCTTGGCGAAGTGCGGGTTGTAGCGAAGCGCGGTGCGGTAGTTCTCCTCGGCATCGGGCAGGCGGCCGAGCTGCTCGTGGGTCAAACCGAGGTTCAGGTACAGCCAAGGATAAGTGGGGCTTTGTTCTTTCAGGATCTGGTAATTTGCCAGGGCGCCTTCGAAGTCGCGGCGGGACCGCAGCAAATTAGCAAGGTTGAGGCGCGCCTGCTGATGTCGGGGCTGCACCTGCAGGGCATGCTCGAA
>DATKKX010000270.1:0-2853 GCA_035542775.1 Phycisphaerae bacterium
ATCTCCGCGACAGAGGCATCCATTACTCCAGCCAGTTGTTGGTGGACCGCGGCGGGATCGTGCCCCTCGACAAAATAGGGCTTGTAGCCCATACCCTCGAAGAATTTCTGCAACTCCTCTTTGGGAATACGAGCGAGAAAACAGGGGTTGGCGATCTTGTAGCCGTTCAGGTGCAGGATCGGCAGCACGCAGCCGTCCCGGGCCGGATTGAGGAACTTGTTGGAGTGCCAGCTTGTCGCCAGCGGGCCGGTTTCCGCCTCGCCGTCACCGACGACGCAGGCGACGATCAGGTCCGGATTGTCAAACGCGGCACCATAGGCGTGAGACAAGGCGTAGCCCAGTTCGCCGCCCTCGTGGATCGAGCCCGGCGTCTCCGGCGCGACGTGGCTGGGAATCCCGCCGGGAAAGCTGAACTGCTTGAACAGCTTGCGCAGGCCGTCCTCGTCCTGCCCGATGTTCGAGTACACCTCGCTGTAGGTGCCCTCCAGATAGGTGTGGGCGACGATGCCCGGTCCCCCATGACCCGGGCCGATGATGTAGATCATGTTCAGGTCGCGGGCCTTGATGACCCGGTTGAGATGGGCATAGATGAAATTCAACCCTGGCGTTGTGCCCCAGTGCCCCAGCAGCCGTGGCTTGATGTGTTCGCGCTTCAGCGGCTTCTTCAGAAGCGGATTATCCATCAGGTAGATCTGGCCGACGGACAGGTAATTCGCCGCCCGCCAGTAGGCGTCGATTTTCCTGAGCATGTCAGGGCTTAGAGGGCCACGGCGTTGCGTCCGTGCGGTCTTGGGCGGGGATGCCCGCCGGGCTGAGCCTGCTGCTCCTTTGGCCTTCGATCGTACAGGTCGGGTGTGCCTTGCTGCATGAATCCTGCCCATGCCGCGATCTCCTCTTGTACTTAATGAAGGTTCGCTGAAGCGACGATGCCCGCACGCTCGGCGCAATCCTGTTTCATGGCTCTCCAGCGAAACGGCGCTCCAGCCGCTTGACCTTGTCCAACCGGCGCTGGTGCCGTTCTTCCGCAGAAAATGCCGCGCCGAGGAACGCGCTGACGAGCTCCAGGGCGAGGGCTTCGCCGATGATCCGTCCGCCCAGAACCAGAACGTTCATGTCATCGTGCTCGACGCCTTGATGGGCCGAATAGTGGTCGTGGCACAATCCTGCCCGAACGCCGGGTATCTTGTTTGCGGCAATCGACGCCCCCACGCCGCTGCCGCACACCAGAACGCCGCGGTCCGCCTTCCCATCGCGGATGGCCAGCCCCACGGCTTCCGCGAAGTCGGGATAATCCACCGCCGCCGTCGAGTGCGTGCCCAGGTCGATCGCCTCGTGCCCGAGCTTCAGGACGTGCGCTTTGATGCGCTCCTTCAATTCGAACCCGGCGTGGTCTGCTCCTATTGCAACTTTCATCGCCGTCAGTCTCCAAGAGCGATATCGAGGGCCCGGGCCGTGATCACGGCGTGACCGTCGAGGGGCACGAGCTTGAGTCCCTTGACCGCCTGTTCGAGCGGTACACACTCGGTCCGCGGAGGGTTCAGCGCGACCATCACGCCCATCTGCCCCGCCGCCAGTGCTCGCACCGCCGCTGCGCCGAAATTCAGGCCCAACAAGCGGTCGAGCGACGTCGGCGATCCGCCGCGCAGCAGGTGCCCGAACACGACTGCCCGCGTTTCCTTGGCCGTCAACTCCTGCAGTTGCGCCGCCACGCGCTCGCCGATGCCGCCAAGCCGCTCCACGTGCGTGGGCTTGCCGGCGGCCTTCAGAACACGCTCCCCGCCCGCGGGCTTGGCCCCCTCCGCAACAACCACGATCGCGTAGTTCTGCCCGCCTGCTGTTCTGCGTTTGATGTGCTCGGCCACCTTTTGAATATCGTACGGGATTTCCGGAATCAGGATGGCGTCGGCCCGGCCGGCGATCCCGGCATGCAGCGCGATCCACCCGGCATAGCGACCCATCACCTCGACCACCATCACCCGGCGGTGAGATTCCGCCGTGGAGTGCAGGCGATCGATGCATTCGGTGGCGAACGAAACTGCGCTGTCGAAGCCGAACGTGGCGACCGTGGACTGAAGATCGTTGTCGATCGTTTTGGGTACGCCGACGACCGGCAAGCCCTTGCGGCTCAGTTGCAGCGCGATGGTCAATGAGCCGTCGCCGCCTATGGAGATCAGCGCGTCGAGTCCGGCCTCGCGAAATCGTCGGACCAACTCTTCGGATCGGTCAATTTCTCGCACCGAGCCGTCGGGCTGTTCCATCGCGTACTTCAAGGGGTTTCCACGATTGGTGGTGCCGAGGATGGTGCCGCCGAGATTCGCGATGTTCCTCACCATTGGGCGGCTCAATCTGACGAGCCCGCCATCGGGGTAGTTCTCCGGTGCCAGCAGTCCTTCGAACCCTTCGCGGACGCCGAAAACCTCCCAGCCGAGCGGTTCGGCGGCGTACACCACCGCGTGAATGACGGCATTGAGGCCTGGCGCGTCGCCGCCTCCTGTGTTTACTGCTATACGCTTGATGTTGGCGGGCATCGTCGAGTGCTCCTTAACGAAGGCACAGGTGTCGAACCCGAATACTGCGCGGCCCGGAGCCTGGAGATTACCGCGGCCCGGCCCCGCGAACCTCGCTGCTTACACCAGCCTCGTAAGTCTTGAAGTTCTCGCGGAACAACCCCGCGAGCTTCTTCGCTGCCGCATCGTAGGCGGTTTTGTCGGCCCACGTGTCGCGCGGCGTGAGAATGTCCCTTGGCACGCCGGCGCATTCGGTGGGCACGTCGAATCCGAAGACGGGGTCCTGCTTCGTCGCGACCCTGGCCAGCGAACCATTGTGGATCGCGTCGAGAATAGCTCGTGTGTT
>DATKKX010000271.1:0-20353 GCA_035542775.1 Phycisphaerae bacterium
TGAATTCGTTGAACCGGCTGACCACGATTCCGAATCGTAGACCGCTGGCATCCAGTTTGGCTGAGATTGTCTTGTCCATAGCAAGCCAGTGTAACTTCAGACGGCGGTGCCTTCAATCGGCCATAGGCTGGCAAGTCATGCCTGCGGCCGACTTCCGTTGTTGGCTCAAGGTCGTCAAGGTTATGATATAGAGTACGGTGAGTTGTGTCGCACGAGTGCGAGCGCCCGCCGTCGCCGGACCGGGAACGCCATGTTTCACCAGCCGCACGAGATCCAGGACGCACTGCGCCTTCGGGCCGCGATGGGGGCCGATGTGATGCCCTTGGCCGGCGGGACGGATATCGTGGTGGCCCTGAATCGCCAGACCACCGGGCCCAGGCACTTCCTCGACTTGACACAGATCACCGGTTATTCGGACGTTCGACAGGAAAACGGCGTCTGGAATTGCTCCGCCGGCGCCACCTTCGCCCGACTAGGCAGGCTGCCTGTGCGGGCACTGGCGGAGGCGGCGATGTCGGTCGGCGGACCGGCAATCCGCAACCGAGCGACGATCGGGGGCAACCTGGGTACGGCCTCGCCGGCAGGCGATGGCTGCACTGCCTTGCTGGCCATGGATGCCCAGGTTGAGTTGGCCCACGCGTCGCGAGGCACGCGACTGATACCCATCGACGAGTATTTCCTCGGATATCGCAAGACGGCTTTGCTGGCCGACGAATTGATCACGCGGATTCTCGTGCCGGCGGGGTGGTCCTCGGCCTGGTACAAGATCGGCAAACGCAGCTCGATTAACATCAGCATCGCCTGCTGTGCCGTGGGCGTGTCACCGAATAACGACATCCGCATCGCGTTTGGCTGCGTGGCGCCGACGGTCATCCGGGCGAAGAAAGCGGAGGCTATCATCGAGAAGGGCGGGCTGGCGGATGCCGCCATCGCCGATGCGGCGGCCGTTGTGACCAGTGAAGTCTCGCCGATCGACGACCAGCGGGCCTCGGGCAGCTATAGGCGGGCGATGTGCGGCGTGATCCTGCGGAGGCTGTTGACCCAGCTTCGCGATGAGCGGCCGGCGCAACGGAAAGACTGATCCATGAGCGGATCTGACGGCACAACCTGGCGGCTGCAATGCACGGTGAACGGCAACCCGGTTGACCTGATTGTCGAACAGGACGACACCCTGCTCACCGTCCTTCGCGAGCGCCTCGGGCTGACGGGCACAAAAGGCTCCTGCCTGGAAGGCGAATGCGGCTCATGTACCGTGATCGTCGATGGCGAGGCAGTGAACAGTTGCCTGGTTCTGGCGCCGCAGATGCAGGGCCGCTCCATCGAAACGATCGAGGGCCTCGCCCACGGCGACAAGCTCCACCTCTTGCAGGAGAAGTTCCTCGCCAGCGGCGCGGTGCAATGCGGTTACTGCACGCCCGGTCTGATCATGGCGGCCAAGGCCCTGTTGGATCATACGCCGAACCCGACGGAGGAGGAATTTCTGCAAGGCATGGAAGGGAACATCTGCCGCTGCACCGGATACGCGGCCATCCGTCAGGCGATCCGCGAGGCTGTCCGGGAATGGAAATGAAACGCCGAAACGCCGAAGCACAAACGCCTCGCGACGCTAAAGATCGCGTACCGGCGCCCGTGCGTTCCAAACCACGATCCTCAGCCCGCAATCCACGATCCAAGGCAACCCGCCCTCCTGTTCGGACTGAACCCCTCGTCGAACCATCTCGGTCGCCTTTCAAGGAGGTGACAGAAGGCCCGGTGGGTAGGAGCGAACGGCGGATCGACGGGCCTGAGAAGGTGCTCGGCACGGCTTTGTACGGCGCGGACCTCTTCCACAAAGAGGCCGACTACTTCGCCTGCGTCGTTCGTTCCCACGAACCCCACGCCAACATCGTCTCCATCGATCCTTCGGCGGCCCTGCGGGTCCACGGCGTCCTTGCCGTCTATACGGCTAAGGACATGATTGGAACGAACCGGCATGGCCTGATCCGCCGCGATCATCCGGTGTTGGCCGAGCACAAGGTCCTCTACCGCGGCGACGCCATCGCCATCGTCGTCGCCGAGACCGAGCGGGCCGCCAGGCAGGGGCGCGATGCTGTTCGTGTCGAGTATGAATGCCTGCCCGTCGTGGGGACCATCGACGACGCCTTGACCGAAGACGCCCCTCGGCTGCACCCCAACGGCAACATCATGGGCGGCAAGCGAATCCGCAAGGGTGACGCCGACAAGGCACTCGAAGAAAGCGACGCCATCGTCAGCGACACCTTCCAGACTCAGACCGTGGATCATGCCTTCCTCGACCTTGAGGCGGGCATCGGTCGGTGGGACGGCAACGTCCTGACTCTGCACGTTTCCGGCCAGTGGGTGCATGAGGAGCAGCGATTGACCGCCCTGGCCCTGGGCCTGCCGATCGAAGCTGTACGCATTATCAACCCGGTGACCGGCGGGGCTTTTGGGGGTCGCGAGGACCTCAGCATACAGGTCTATCTCGGACTGGCCGCGATCAAGAATCCCGGCAAGACCATTGCCATGCGTTACAGCCGGGAGGAGTCCATGCGGGCCCGGCACAAGCGGCACGCCCTGCGGATCCACTACACGCTTGGCGCAAAAAAGGACGGCACCTTTACCGCGGCCAAGGTCACGGTCTTTTCGGAAGAGGGGGCGTATGCCTCCAGCGGCCCGGCGGTCCTGCGCAAGGCGGCCAGCCACGCCACCGGTCCGTATCGCGTTCCTCATGTGTACGTGGACGTCTACGGCGTCTTCACCAACAACAATCCGACGGGAGCAATGCGCGGATTCGGGGCCGCCCAGATCGCCGTGGCCTACGAGGGCGTCATCGACCGAATGGCTGCCCGGCTGGGCATGGACCGCGTCGAGATTCGTCGGAAGAACCTGGTCCGCTCCGGCGACGCCGTGACGACCGGCCAGGTTGTTCCCGAGGCCACGCCGATCGAGTGCCTGGACGCCGCCGTCGCGCAGTTCCGAGCCCGCCAAGGCCAGGATAGTCCCCTGGGGCCAAATCAGCGTCGCGGCTGGGGCGTCAGTGCGGTGTGCTTTGGCCTTGGTTACGGCGATGCCTTCCCGGACGCCAGCCGGGCGTCGGTCAAGTTCAGCTCAAACGACCGGTTGGAGGTCTGGACCGGCGGCGTGGAGTACGGACAAGGCCTTCTCAACATGGTCGGCCAAATCGCCGCCGAGGAACTGGGCGTGCCCATGTCGCAGGTCGACGTTGTCTGGGCGGATACCGCCCGCACCAAGGAGGCCGGCTCCACCTCCGCCACGAGGCAGACGTACTTTACGGGTAACGCCGTCAAGATCGCCGCCTGCGAACTCCGCGACCAGGTCCTTGATATCGCCGGCAAGATACTGCACGTCCACCCGAACGAGCTCGATCTCAAGCGCGGCAAGGCCATCGGTCGATTCAATCAGGATCTGGAAGCGCCGCTGGCCGACATCCTTGCCGCCGGGCGAAAGCGGGGTTATTCGCTGGAAGGCAACGGCATCTTCAGGCCGCGGACGGTCTGCGAGGACTTCGACACCGGCCAATCTCCGCTGGCGTTTATCACCTACTTGTTCGGCACGCACATCAGCCAGGTGGTCGTGGACGTGGAGACGGGCGAGGTGCGAGTGGAGCGGCACATCGCCTGTCACGACGTCGGCAAGGCGATCAACCCGCAGGGGGTGAGAGGCCAACTGACCGGCGGCGCTGCCCAGGGAATCAGCGCCGCCCTCATGGAAGAGGTAGTGATGCAGGAAGGGCGGATGATGAACCCCGGGTTCACTGACTACATCCTGCCGACCATTCGAGACATCCCGCCGGTGGAGTGTGTCATCCTGGAGCACGATGATCCCGGCGGGCCGTTCGGCGCCCGCGGGGTTGGTGAGCCGCCCTTGATCGGGGCAACGCCGGCGGTGATCTCCGCCATCGCTGATGCCCTCGGCGTGTTCCCACACACGTTGCCCTGCAACCCGCAAAGGGTTTGGGAGCTTCTGCACCCCGACGAGGCCGAAGTCCCGCCGGAGACCCGCTTTGCGACCGCGCCGCCCCACGCGAGGATGACCCGTTGAGCACCATTCGCCTCGATCACGCGACTGTCATTGCCCACCGCGGCGGGGAGCCGCTGGTGTTGCCGGACCAGTCCATTGTCGTGGACGGCTCGAAGATCCGGGCGGTAATGCCGACGCATGTCGCGCTGGACCCCAGGCTCGGGTATGCGACCGCCGAGGAAGTGCGGCACCTGGGCGGCGTCACCCATCCAACCAGCCCGGCCACGCGGTTCGATGAGATCATTGACGCCTCCAAGCACCTCGTCATCCCCGGCCTGGTCAACACGCATCATCACCTGTTTCAGTCCCTGACCCGCGGGCTGAAATCCGTACAGAGCCTGGCGCTCTTCGACTGGCTGAATGGGTTGTACCCGCGCTGGCAGACCCTCGACTTCGACGCGGTCAAGCTGGCCTCGCAGATCAGCATCGCCGAGCTTCTGCTCTCCGGCTGCACCACGACCAGTGATCATTACTATTTGTTTCCCAAAGGCAGCAACATCGGGCTCCACGCCGTGCTGGAGGCCGCCGAGTCGCTCGGCATCCGCATCCATGCCTGCCGCGGCGGCATGAGCGTCGGGCAGTCGAAAGGAGGCCTGCCGCCGGACGCGTGCGTGGAGGATGAGGCCGACATCCTCCGCAACTGCCAGCAAGTCATCGATCGATTCCACGATGCGCGGATCCGCTCCATGCGGCGGATCGACCTGGCGCCGTGCGCGCCGTTTTCGGTCAGCGCCGAGCTGCTTCGCGATACCGCGGCGATGGCCCGGGAGCAATGCTCCCTGCTGCACACGCATGCCGCGGAAACGCTTGACGAGGAGAAGTACTGCCAGGATCGATTCGGCATGCGGCCGATCGAATGGCTGGACCAGAACGGCTGGCTGGGCACGGACGTGTATCTCGCCCATTGCGTTCACCTGAGCGACAACGACATTTCGCGCCTGGCCAAGACGCAGACCGGCATCGCCCACTGCCCCTGCTCGAACATGCGGCTGGGCAGCGGCATCGCCCCGATCCGCAAACTGCTCAACGCCGGGGCCAAGGTCGGGCTGGGTGTCGATGGGAGTTCCAGCAACGACGGCGGGCACCTGCTGGCCGAGGCCCGTCAGGCCATGCTGCTCCAGCGGGCCGTCGGCGGTCCCGGGGCGATGACGCCCGAGGAAGCGTTTCGCTTAGCCACGCTGGGCGGCGCCGCCGTCCTGAACCGCCGGGAGCTGGGAAACCTGGACGACGACTTTGCCGCCGACATTGCCATGTACCGCCGCGACGACATTGCTCTGGCGGGGGCGGTGGAACTGGACCCCCTCGGCGCCCTGATGCTCTGTCATGTCGGGCGGGCCGACCGCGTCTTTGTCAATGGCCGGACCGTCGTCAAAGACGGTCAGATCACCGGCGTCGATCTGCCGATATTGACGGAGAGGTTCAATCGGCTGGTCCGCGGGAAATTCCGCGATTAGCGGCGAAAGGCCGATGGGCCGCTTGCATTCGGTTGGGCACGCGATCGACTTGGCCGACCCGGCAGGGCAGCAAAGGAAAGTGCAGCGATGACCCCATTGTGTCAGATCGTCGTCTTCCTGGTCAACGTGGCCCAGGCCCTCATCAACATTTACGTCCTTATCATGAACACGGTCGGCATCACCACCCCGGACATGCCCCTGCCGATCGGCTCGCTGTGGGGATGCAACGTTTGACCATCGGGCGTTGCCGCCCCGTCATCCCGCCCATTGACACGCCCGTTGCCGTCATCGAGCCTGATAGCCGCATTGAATTCTACCAGCAGGCCCAATTACGCCCGGGGAAGGTCGTTTCGCATGCCCAGTGCCATCCGCATCGTCTCGATCAAATCCGGTATGCCTACCGTGGAGGAGGCTCGTGCCCGGTTGAAGGTCGAACTCGACCGCGCTAGAAGCGAAGGCTCGTTGGTGCTGAAGCTGATCCACGGCTATGGTTCGTCCGGCGTCGGCGGCACACTACGCCGCGGCGTCCGCGCATCGCTCCGCAAGCGGCTGAAGGAAGGGCAAATCCGGGCCTTTGTGCCCGGCGAGCAATGGGACATTTTCAACGAAGCCGCCCGCCGGATTCTGGAGGAGTGCCCGGAACTGGCCTCCGATCAGGATTTGAACCACTACAACGAGGGGATCACGCTGGTCCTGTTGTAACTGGTAGCCCCACACACTTTGGACCGACTGCCAGGCGGGTGGGCAATGTAGTCGGCGTGTCAATCAGCTCGCAGCGCAAGCAAGATCGAATAATATGCGGCCGACTTCGTGGGAAAAATCCGCGCATTGAGGCGGGGATCGCGGCCGTTCGTTCTTGCACGGCCGGGATAGTGGATGTAAAAGCGATGCACGGACCGGGGGGCGATCGGGCAAGCAAGCCATGGCGACCTATTTGTGGCTAGCCCTGTTGGGATTCGTTGTCGGCACATTCGGCACGGTCATCGGCGCCGGCGGTGGCTTCATCCTGGTTCCGATCCTGCTGCTGCTCTATCCGCACGATCGGCCGGAGGTTCTGACCAGCATCTCGCTCACGGTGGTATTCTTCAACGCCGCCTCGGGCTCTCTGGCCTATGCCCGCCAAAGGCGGATCGACTATCGCTCGGCGGTGCTGTTCTCGATGGCGGCGATTCCCGGCGCCATCCTGGGGGCGATGAGTACCTCGGCCCTTCCACGCCGGATGTTCGACGCCATCCTCGGCGCGATGATGATCCTCGGCGCGATCGCCTTGATCCACCGCCCGCGTCATGACGAGCCTCAAGCCGTCAGCGGAGGCGCCGGGTACGGCCCGGCAACGACGCCGGTTGGATCTCAGGAGGCCAGCACGCCGGCAGGGTCGGCCAATTCGTCGAGGACCGCGGCGGGAATGCTCATCAGCGTCGTGGTCGGCTTCGTTTCCAGCCTGCTTGGCATCGGCGGCGGGATCGTTCATGTGCCGGCATTGATCCGTATCCTCAAGTTTCCGGTCCACGTCGCCACGGCAACCTCGCACATGATTCTCGCGATCATGGCTCTGGCCGGCACGCTCGTGCATGTCGTCAGCGGAGCGTTCAGCCGCGGAACGCATCGCACGGTCGCGTTGTCCGTCGGGGTCATCCTCGGGGCGCAGCTTGGGGCGCAGCTCTCCAACCGCTTTCGGGGGAGGTGGATTGTTCGCGGCTTGGCCGTCGGCCTGGCCTTCGTGGGTGCGCGGGTGCTTTCGCAGGCGTTTACACCGTTGGGGGAATGATGGAGTGGTGCCGACGCGCTCGTCGGCATCCCGGGCAACTCCAGGACTCTTGCGAGCGCCGCCGCGGACAGGCTCAGGACCGATGTTACGGCTCAGCTGTAGGCCTCTCTGATCAGCAGGGGCAGGACCGTGGCGGCGGTGCCCCGGAGCCAGATATCGCAGAAGGTACGTTCCAGCCCGACCGAGATGATGTAGGCACCCGCGGACTTGGCCCGCTCCGGCAGCATAGCGGCGGGATAGACCACGCCCGATGTTCCCACCATGAGCATGCACTCGCACTCCTCGCAGGCCTGCCAGGCGTGCGTCCATGCCGGCTCGGCCATGGCTTCGCCGAAGAGGACGATGTTCGGCCGGTAAAGCCCGTGAAGATTGAAGCCAAGAATCGGCCGGACGCCTCGCAGGGCCTTGGAAGGCGCAAAGCGGCGGGCGAGCGATTGCTTCAGCCTGGCGGTGACCTGGCGCAGCTGGGTCCGCGTGACCCTGCGCACGGGCTCGCCGCCAAGGGTGACGATTTCGAAGAGCGAACCGTGAACTTCGTGGACCTTCGTGCTGCCGGCATCCTGATGAAGGCCGTCGATGTTCTGTGTCACAACTGTGACATGGGCGCGTTTTTCGAGCTCGGCCACGGCGAGATGGCCGCCGTTCGGGTCGGCGGCGGCGATGGGCTCGATCAGACCAAGGAGGAATTCGGCTACCAGCCGCGGATGTCTGAGCGCCGTGGCGAGGAGGCCGTGCGGCGTGGCAAACTGCTCCGGCGGGAAGCGGTCCCACACGCCGCCTTCATCGCGGAAAGTAGGGATGCCGCTCTCGGCGGAAGCGCCTGCCCCGGTGAAGACGGTGATCTTTTTCGCGTCGCGGAGCCATTCAGCGGCAAGGGAAAGTTCAGCAGGCGTACCGGTCATCGGTCGCATTATCAGCGTGAAGCCGCGGCGCTGCCACCGATTTCACTTTTTGGACAAGCCCTATGCAAGGGAATTCATTCCGACGTTATACTATGGCTTGACCGTGGATCGCCAGGGAGCCACCTCGTGGACGAAGGAACAACGACGATGGGGACCGAGCCTACCGTATTCGTGGTTGACGACGAGCCGATCATTCGTACCTCGCTGGAACGTCTGATGCAGTCGGTTTCTCTGAAGGTTGAGACATTTGCCACCGCCAGTGAGTTTCTGGATGCCTATACGACCGGGCAACCGGGCTGCGTCGTGCTGGATGTCCGGATGCCGGGCATCAGCGGACTGGACCTCCAGGATCGGATGGCCGAGCGGGGTGTCGACATCCCGATCATCTTTATCACCGCCTATGGCGACGTGCCGATGGCGGTCCGGGCTCTCAAGGGCGGTGCCGTGGACTTTCTGCAGAAGCCGTACAATAACCAGACACTGCTGGACCGGGTTCAGGAGGCAATCGAAAAGGACGTGAGGGCCCGGAGCGAGCGAGCCAAGCACGACGACCTGGCGGCTCTGTTCGGTGAGTTGACGCCGCGGGAGCACGAGGTGATGGACATGGTGGTGGCCGGCAAGGCCAATCGGGAGATTGCCGTGGCCCTGGGGCTGAGCGCCAAGACCATCGAGGTCCACCGCGCCCATGTCATGCGCAAGCTCAAGGTGGATTCGCTCGCGGACCTGGTGCGATTATATCTGGCGTACCGAAAATCGGCGTGAATCACGGCCGGCCGGTCCGACCACCAGCGGCGGTCGTCAACATCTTGCGTCGCGCCCGGCATACGACACGCAATCGGGCCTGCCGATCGATGATCAGCAGGCCCGATTGATATCACATGCGCTGATTGCCGTGTCTGCTCGATTGAGAGGGCGGTTACAGCATCGCCGCGAGCTTGATCGCCAGGTCGCAGACGCGATTGCTGAAGCCCCATTCATTGTCGTACCAGCTCACCAGCTTGAGCAGCTTGCCCTTGCCCTTGGGCACGGTCATGGTCTGCGTCGAGTCGAAGATGCTGCTGTAGGGATTGCCGATGATGTCGCTGCTGACCAGTGCCTCGGTGTTGTAGTAGAGGATGCCCTTGAAGCAAGGACTGGCCGCGGCCTTCTTGAAGACCTCGTTGACCTGAGCGACCTCCACCTCTTTCTCCAGGGCGACCGTCAGATCGACCACGCTGCCGTCCATGATCGGGACGCGGAGGGCGTAACCGTCCAGGCGGATGTTCGGACTCGGCACAACCAGGCCGATGGCCCGGGCGGCGCCGGTGGTGGAGGGAATGATGTTCATCGCCGCGGTGCGGGCGCGATAGAGATCCTCGCCGTGGACTTGGTCCAGAATCCGCTGGTCGTTGGTATAGGCATGGATCGTCGTCATCGCGCCGTCGATCTTGGTGCCGAATACGCTGGGATTGTCGGCCAGCACCTTGATCAACGGGGCCAGGCAATTGGTGGTGCAGCTGCCGTTGCTGACGAACGTGTGCTGCGGTTTGAGCATCTCGTCGTTGACGCCCAGAACGATAGTGGCGTCGATGGTGTCCTTGGCCGGAGCCGAAAGGATGACCTTCTTGGCGCCCGCTTTGATGTGGTCGTCATAACCCGCCTTTTTGCCGTCGTTCCTCTTGGTGAAGACGCCGGTGGACTCGATGACCACCGCGGCGCCGAGGTCGCGCCACGGCAGCTTGCTCGGATCCTTCTCGGTCAGCACGCGGATGTGATGGCCGTCGATGGTGATCGAGTTTTCGTCGTGCTCGACCGTGCCTTCCCACTTGCCGTGCGTCGTATCGTACTTGAACAGGTGGGCGTGGACCTTGGGCGTCGAGCCCACGTCGTTGATCGCGACCAGGTCGAATTCGCCCTTCCGCTTGGCCATGACCCTGGCCAACAAACGTCCGATCCTCCCAAAACCGTTGATTGCAACCTTGATCGCCATCTCTTGTGCTCCTTTGCTGGGTAAGCCGGTTGTCCGCGGCGCCACACCCCCGTCTTGGAGGAGAGGCCGGCCGGTGGTGTGGTCCATACCGGTCGGCTCAGAGGATAGAAGCGCCGGAGGAGGCCGTCAAGCCGTGCGACTCGTAGCGGCTGTCGCGGATCCGGCGGTGTCTCGGCCCGGTTGGCGCTTCGGTCAAATGCTACTTCCCGGCAAGCGCGGAAGGCCCTTCCTGCCCGGCGACCACGCCCGCATCCGACGGAGCTTCAGCGGCCTCCAAGGCCTCCTCGGCTGTCTGCCCCGGCGGCCGTTGGAAGCCCAGCCACGGCACGGCGATGCCCGGCAGTGACCACACGATCTGAATGATCCGGATGCCGATCGTCATGGCGATCATCTGGTTGGGGGAACACCATTCCCCGGTGACGAGCACACGATAGAACACCGCTTCGAGAATCCCGATGCCCTGGAAGCTGATTGGTATGGCTGCAAACAGGTACCCCACGACGAAGCAAAGCAGGCAGGCCAGATAGAGGTCGCCGTAGGACCGCGTGGGCCCGGGCTCGATCCCCAGTCCGCGGGCCAGGCAGTACAAGGAAACGACGCAAAGCAGGTGCAGCCCGATGGACACGGCCACCGCCAGGGTCGTTTTTCCGGGGTGATACCGGAAGTTGAAGACCGTGTCGTCGATCCGCTGCAGCTTGTCTCCGAACGGCAGCTTCCGCAGGAGGAAATCGTACCGAATCCACCGCCGGACCCGCCGCGAAAAGTAGAAACCGCATCCGATGATAAAAGCCACCATCAGGTAACCGACCCACTTGCCGTAGATCCCGATGATGTCCTTACCCCAAGACACGAAAATCGCCGCGGTGGCAAGCAGCAGGAAGCTGATAAGGCCGATCACCCGGTCCAGGAAAACGATGGTCACGCCTTCCGCCCGCTTGTGTGTCTGCTTGGCGATGTGATAGGCCTTGTACAAATCCCCGCCGGTGGTGCCGGGCATGGCGAAATTGAAGAAGTTGCCGGCGAAGCTCAGCAGAATCGCGTCTCGCATGGAGAGGCCGATGTTCTGCGCCGACAAGAGCAGCCGCAGCCGCCAGGCGATGACGAACGTGGCCGGGCTCATGGCCAACAGGGCCAAGCCGGCCCAGGACCACTCCGTGCTGCGCAGAACGTATCGCAGCCCGTACTCGATGGGGTGCTCGTCGCGGCCCAGTTGCTCCTGAGTGGCGAGATCGCTCTGCCTCACCTCCCGCTCGCCGCCGGTCGCGGCGTCGCGGATCAGCAGGTTCTCGCCGACCTCTCTCACGAGCAGGTGGCGGACCTTGGGGGAGTCCTTCAAGCGGACGTAATCGTTGATGGTGATCTTGCCGCTGAGATACCAGACGGCGATGACGCAAACGGTCAGCTTGACCAGCATCATCAACCTTTTCTTGGCGACAGGCGTCACGGCTACTCCTGGGCGAAGGCCCGTAGCCTAAAGGTGATTTCACCAAAGGAAAAGTGGTTTTCTTGAACCGTTGCTCCGCCACGGCCGGCATCGTAGATTATCGCCCTCGATGCGCGCCTCCTGGGACGCCGGGGGCCGTCCATCAGCGAGGAGTCTGCCCGGTGAGTGGCTATCGCTCGGCCCTGTCCATGCCGGTTATCCGTTTCAGCCTGGTCGCGGTTGCGATGCTGGCCCTTTTCTCGGGTTGCGCTGCGGACCGTCCCATCCATGTTCGTATCGACAACGATATCCGCCGACCGGAGCGGGCCGTTGTCATCTTCTTTGTCGACGGCCTCGGCGAGCGGGAGTTTGACGAGGCCCTGGCCGAGGGCCGCCTGCCCAACATCGCCACCCATATCCTGGCTCGAGGCCCGCGGGTCGAGAACGCCGTTAGCTGCATCCCCAGTATCACCTATGCCGTCGGCGTGACCTTCATCACCGGCCGGCTCCCCGGCCACCAAGGCGTCCTTTCGAACAAGTGGTTCGACCCATCCACGGGCCGATTCGAGAACTACTGCTACATCGCGAGCTATCAGCAGGTGGACGCGGACTATGCCTCATCGCCGACGATATACGAGATCCTGCACGACCGCGTCTCGGTCAACATCCAGCTTGCGATTCGCCGCGGCGTGACCCATTCGATCGACAACTGGGCCACCAGCGGTCTGAATTGGTGGTCGCAGAACTACACCGGCGTGGACTGCCTCGTCGCTCAGCAATTCGAGCTGGTGGGCCAGCGCAGCCGCTGGTGGGGCCGATGGCCCGACCTGATCATGGCGTACTTCCCCGCCATTGACAAAGTCGGCCACCAGGCAGGTCCGCAGAGCGATGCGTATAAACAGGCGGTCGCCAACGTCGACAAGCAGATCGGCCGGATCTGCGGGGCCCTGAAAGACGTCGGGATGTACGAACGGACCAGCCTCTGCCTGGTGAGCGATCATGGAATTGTCGGCGTCACGCCCGACAAGTTGCTGGACATACCGCTCCTCCTGGAGCGCTCGACCGGCCGCCCGGTCTGGACCAACCGCCGCACTGCGCCCGGCCAGGAGGCGAAGGTGCTCGGCAAATACGACTACGCCGTCGCGGTCACCGCCTCTCGTTGGGCAGCCGTCTATCCTCTGCCGAACGCCATCAAGGACGAGCGTTCGCGGCTCGCGAGCTTCTCCGCGGCCCTGGATCAGTTCGACGCCGAGGCCGCGAGCGGCGGGATCGATGCCGTGCAGGACGACCTCCGCTCAGCCCTGCCGTTGTGGATGACCGAGGCCCTGGCCCATCCCGCGGTCGAGATGGCGGCTTGCAGTTTCCGCCGCGGCAGAGTCCACGTATTCACTCGCGACGGGCACGCGCTCATTCTTCGGACAGACGGCCCGCCTGAACGACACACCGTGTATCAAGAGACCGGCCACACCGTTTTCGAGCACTCGTCAATCCCGTCCGCGGATCTGGACGGGAACTCGGACAGCCGCGCGTGGCTTCGGCTGACCGCTCATGACCGCTACCCCGACCTCGTCCCGCAGATCGCGGCCATGTTCGACAGCGAGCGCGCCGGCAACATCGTCTTTTTCGCCGCCGACGGCTGGGATTTCTCGCTTGCCGATCCCTACGGCGGCCATGGCTCGATCCTGCCGGGCGAGATGCGTGTTCCAATGGCGTTCGCCGGACCCGGCCTGTCTCCCGACATGTCGATACCTTACGCCCGAAGCTGCGACCTGATGCCTACCATTCTGCATCGGCTCCGGGCCGACCCGTACAAGGCGGATGATCCGCGCATCGACATCGATGGCATCGATCTGCTACCATTCAGCAATTCGTGCCATCGTTGAGGACCGACACGGCCCAGGAGCTGTATAAGAGACCCATGCGGACCTTGCTTAAGAGTATCGTGGCCATCGTGGCCATTGCCGTCGCCTGCAAGATCGGACAGGTTGGACGTGCGGCGGATCCTCCTCCCAATGCCGCAAATCCCACTGCCGGACCGGCGCCGCGGATTCACGCCAACGGGCAGTTTCGCGGTATGGCCATCCAGCTCGACGGCGGCTCGGGAATCTACAACGCCTATTCGAGACTGGTTCCGGAAGTGGCCGAGCTGGGGTCCAACTCGGTGCTCTTCGTGGTCCATGGCTGGCAGGACCATGCCGGCAGCCTCGACCTGCACATCGACTCGCAACGGACCGCCAACGCCAAGGAACTCGGAAAGCTCTGCGATCTGGCCAAGGCCCAGGGCCTGCGAGTCATTCTCATGCCGATTGTGTTGCTCGCCCACCCGCGCAACAACGAGTGGCGAGGAAAGATCATCCCGGGCGACCGCGACTGGGATGCCTGGTTCAAGCGGTACACCAGGTTCGTGGTCTACTTCGCCAAGATCGCCGAGCAGCATCACGTCGACCTGTTGATGGTGGGCTCGGAGCTGATCAAGACGGAGACCTACACCGACCAATGGCGGCGGGTGATCCAGGAGGTTCGCCGCAACTACCGCGGGAAGCTCGGCTACTCCGCGAATTGGGATCACTACCAGACGGAGAAGATCAAATTCTGGGACGCCCTGGATTACGTCGGGATGACCAGCTACTACGAGCTGGCTGCGGGCCCCAACCCGCCGATCGAGGAGATCGACAGGAATTGGGCGGCCATCAAGAAGGACATCAAGACCTTCCAGGAGGAGGTCGGCAAGCCGATCATCTTCACGGAAGTGGGATGGTGCAGCCAGGAGGGCGCCGCTCACGAGGGCTGGAACTACTACGCCAACCAGAAGGCCACCGATGCCGGTCGGCAGGAACAAGCGGTGCTGTACGAGTCGTTCATCAAGACCTGGACCAATGAGCCCGGCGTGGGCGGGATCATCTGGTGGGAGTGGGATACCGGTCCTGGCGGCGAGGTCGACTTTAACTACACCCCGCGAGGCAAGCCTGCCGAGACCCTGCTCCGCCGATGGTTCGCAGGCGAGTTCGACCTGAGGATGGCCGATAAGCCCGAGAGTACCCACACGACCGGCGGCTGATCGGGCTCTGGTAGCCTCGGCCTTCCGCGTATCGTCGGCCTGCTCGTGTGGCGTCGGCTTCCCGTGGCCGAGGTGGAACGCGGAAAAATCCCCGTGGCGCAAGAAGAGATCGAGCGTTGTAATATAAAGGGCGTCGGTGGGGATCCTGCTGATCGCTGATACTGCATGACGGAGAAAATCGTGGCACTGCCATATCACCAACGGACGCATGACTGCGGCTCGCTTCGTGCCGCCGACGTGGGCAAAACCGTGCTGCTGGCCGGCTGGGTTTCCAACTCCCGCGACCTGGGCGGCATGGTCTTCATCGATCTCCGCGACCGCGGGGGCATCACCCAACTGCGTTTCAATCCCGAGACCGCCCCCGAGGCCCATCAGATCGCCCAGGGCCTGCGCGGAGAGGACGTGATTGTCGTGCGCGGCCAGGTGGAGCATCGCGGGGACAAGGTCAATCCCAACGTGCCCACCGGTGAGATCGAGATTGCCGCCCGCGAGGTCGAGGTCCTCAGCAAGTCCAAGACGCCGCCCTTCGAGATCATCGACACCATCGACACCAACGAGGATCTCCGACTCCAGTACCGAGTGCTGGATATCCGCCGCACGCCCGTCAAGAATGCCTTGATACTGCGGCACCGGATCACCAAAACCATCCGCGATTACTTCGACCGCCAGGGCTTCATCGATGTGGAGACGCCGATCCTTACCAAATCCACGCCGGAAGGGGCCAGGGACTACCTCGTGCCCTCGCGCTTGCACCATGGCCGCTTCTATGCCCTGCCGCAGTCGCCTCAACTCTTTAAGCAACTGCTGATGATCGGCGGGATGGATCGCTACATGCAAATTGCCCGCTGCTTCCGCGACGAGGACCTGCGGGCCGACCGCCAGCCGGAGTTCACCCAGGTGGACGTGGAGATGGCCTTTGTCCAGCCGGAAAACATCATGCACCACGCCGAGGCCTGCCTGGCGGAAGCCTCCAAGGCGGCGATCGGCGTTGATATCCCGCTGCCCCTGCCGCGGATCAGCTATGCCGATGCCATGAAGACCTACGGCCGCGACGCCCCCGACATGCGCTATGACATGACTATCAAGGATGTCTCCGCGCCGGCCGGCAAGACCAGCTTCAAGGTCTTTCGCGAGGCCCTCGACGCCGGCGGCGTGGTCCGTTGCATCGTCGTCCCCAAAGGCGCGGAGATGACCCGCAAGGAAACCGACGCCCTGGCTGAGGAGATGAAAGGCGTGGGGGCCGGCGGTCTGCCGCTGGTCAAAGTCGCCCAGGAGGCCGGCAAGACCGTCCTGCAAACCGGCGTCGCCAAGTTCTTCGACAACGAGGCCCTGGTCGGCGAGTTGCTGGCGCTGTCCGGCGCCAAGCCGGGCGACCTGATCTGCTTCGCCGCCGAGTCGGAGGCGAACGTATCCAAGCACCTCGGCTGGCTGCGTTCCACGATCGCGGAACGCCGCAAGCTGATTCCCAAGGACAAGTGGGCCTATTGCTGGGTGGTCGACTTCCCCTCGTTCGGGCACGACCCGGAAGAGGGTACCTTCCCCATGCACCACCCTTTCACCAGCCCCAAGGACGAAGATCTACACCTCTTGCGGCTGGGCGCCAACGAAGTCCCGCCGATCGAGGATATCCTCAAGATCCGGGCCAAGGCCTACGACGTGGTGCTCAATGGCGTCGAGCTGGGCGGTGGGTCGATCCGAATTCACCGCAGCGACGTGCAGGCCAAGGTCTTCCAGATCCTCGGCATGACCGCGGAAGAGGCCAGGATCAAGTTCGAGTTCCTCCTCGAGGCCCTCCAGTTCGGCGCCCCGCCTCACGGAGGCATCGCCCTGGGCTTGGACCGCATCGTCATGATGCTCGGCGGCTACAGCTCCATCCGCGATGTCATCGCCTTCCCGAAGAACGCTCGGGCGATCTGTCCGATGACCGATGCTCCCGGCGAGGTGGCGGAGAAACAGCTCAAGGAACTGGGACTGAAGATCACCGGCGACTGAACGCCGCCCGAGACAGCGCGCATACGGGCATGGAGTTCGTGCCGCGCCGCCGACAGCCTTGCTCACGCGGCCGGGGCTGGCGCGGCATGCTGTCGTCGACGATCGAAACCTGTAAACTTCATGCGGCACGGCCCCGTATCTCACTGGGCTTGATATGCGGCAGCGCCGTCGGCGTTGGGCCTGGAGATAAATCGAGTGGGCGCATCCCCCAAGGCGACGGAGCCGCGTGCCGAGAAACGGAAATCAACCGCCTCGAGCCTGGCCGCCACGACGTTGATCCTGGCGTTTCTCCTCTTCGCATCCGCCGGCTGCATCACCTGGACACGAGGCTGGATCTTCTTTCTTGTCTTCACCGCGCTCTCAATCGCGGTCGTACTGTATCTGCGGCGGGTCAGTCCCGAGATGCTGGTCGTTCGCAGCCGCGTTCACGAGGGGACGAAGCCTTGGGACCAGGTCATGGTGCGGCTATTGCTCCTGGCGATGATCGTGATCCCCATGGTCGCGGCCCTGGATGACGGACGATTCCATTGGTCCCGGATGACATGGCCGGTCGTTGGGCTGGGCTACGTTCTGCTGGTCGCGGGAATGGTCCTCATGACCTGGGCCCAGACCGTCAACCGGTTTTTCGAGCCCGGCGTTCGCATTCAGACCGATCGCGGGCACCACGTCGTGGACCGCGGTCCTTACGCCGTCATCCGCCACCCGGGCTATTTCGCTGCCTCACTCGTGTTCACCGGCATCTCTTTGTCCCTGGGTTCCTGGTGGGCCCTGATCCCCGCGGGCGGCGCGGCGCTCGCGCTAGTGATCCGGACCGCCTGGGAAGATCGTACCCTCCGAGCGGAATTGCCCGGCTACGCGGACTATGCCCAGCGGGTGCGGTTCCGACTGATTCCCGGCGTGTGGTAGTTCTTCTGTCCAGTTTTCGGTCGGAGCCAGCATGCGTCCGATGTTCGTGGCGAGAAGTGGGGGTAACGCAATAGAATATCCCCGCTGTTGCAGCCAATACCAATACAGGCACCCGACAAACCAGCACAGGCTAAAGGAGACACCGCATCATGCGCCGCGCCCTCACCCTCATCGTCTTCCCGCTCCTCATCAGCGCGGCCTCGGCACAATCCGACCAGCCCACCGCTCCCGTCCTCTTCATGGAGCCCGCGACCTCGATGAACCCCCTCGCCCGCCCGCTCTACTCGAAGGTCGAGGACCGCGATCGTCTGGCCAAGTACGCGACTCTCCTGGAAAATTCCGCCGCCCGGCGAGCCTTCGCCCTCTACAAGCTCGCCTGGGAGATCAGGCAGAACTCCGCCAAAGCACAAAAAGAAATGCCCCCGTACGCGATCGCCCTGGTGCCGGGCGGCAACAACGCCGACATCGGCTTCCGCCTGAAGACTTCCGCTGGCGTCAAGTCGTTTTCCAAGAGGCCCTACATCAAGCTGGATCCATCGGGCGACGGCTTTGACATCACCTTCCTGCATGAGACCGGCCACGTTGTTCTCGCCCTGCTCGGCGCGGACTTCCCGAACGGCCCAAAGATGGCCTCGATCCCGCACAGCACCGCTGCTCTGACCGACCGCATGACGGCCTTCAACGAGGGTTTCGCCATCCACCTGGAAACGCTCGCTGCCCAGCTCGCCATGGGCGAGCCGCTCTCGGATCGATATCGCCACGTCTGTGTGGCCTTCGGCCGGCCGGAGCTGTCGCCCGGCGAGTTCTACCGGCCGCTGGCCGATTTATGTTCGTACTCGCAGACCCTCGCCCGCTACTACGAAGTTCGCGAAAACCACTTTGCCTTCGCCGAGGCCTGCCGCGAGGGCGACTACCTCCGTGTCCAGTTGGACAAGAGCCGCGACTTCTCCACGCTCCGCGAGGCCAATCAACTTCTCCAGTCCGAGGGGTTCTACGCCGGTTTCTTCTACGCCTGGACCATGCGCGGCGACAAGACGCCTGATGACAAGGCCATCCTGGAGCGACAGCGCCGAATCCTCCGCGCCCTGGCCCAGATGTTGGCGAAGGATGATGTCGGCCCGGACACGGCCTATCTCCTGCAGTTCGTGCGTCATTATGCGGAGTTGTTTCCGGATGAACGTGAACTGATCACCGACGCATTCCTGGAAATAACCCACGGCGTCTTCGTCGATCCCGAAGCAGGCAGGTTATGGAAAGACGCTTACGCGGCAGCAATGCGCCTGGAGCCCAAGGCGAACGTCAAGGCCAATCTGGAGGCCGCTCGCAGCGCCTGGCGCTCCGCTCTTCGCGATGACTTCAGCCGCGCCTACTCACGTCTCGGCCCGCAGATCCGCTGCCGCGTGCCCGACGTGCGTGTGAAGCTCGTGATCCTCTCCACCGATGCCCCCTTGTCCTTCGACATCAACACCGTTCAGCCCGGCCTCCTGAAGCTGGTGCCGGATCTGGCTGACGCCGAGGCCGCCCGCTGGCTCGCCGAACGCAGCCGTCAACCGTTTGCGACTGCGGAAGACTTCCTGGGCTGCGTCTCGCCCAATGACCGTGTCCGCGAAAGGCTCCAGATGGACGGCCCGAAACAGAGCCTGCTGGTCCCCACGACTCGCGAACACGACGATGCCGGTGGATGATCCTCCCAGGACCTGTCCCCTCGCTTCTCATGCTGGTGCGAGAATCCGTTCTCACACCCACCCTCCGCGGGAATCCGTTCCCATGTCCGCTCCCCACCGTCTGTCGCTTCACTCCCCGTTGCACGTCGGGCAATTCACCGTTGGCGGAGCCGTCATCGGCCGGCCGCATTGCGGGCAGTAACGCATCCCGCCCACCGGGCCAGTTGCGCCCGGCCCAAAGAAATGAGCCCGCGCCACCACCACCGGCACCAGCACGATCGCGTTCACGACAGCCACTCCCAGCCCGGCGCCGGGCGTCTTCACAAACGTGGCCACCACCCCGGCGATGCCGAACACCAGGATCAGCGCGAAGGCCCAGCGCGCCCCCCGATAGAGCCCCACGCCGAGGATAATGTTGACCGCGACGGCCAGCACAATCGGCAGGCTGCCGCGCGCCACCCCGATGCCGAGCTGAACAAGGCTGTACACCCCCAGTGCGACCAGAGCCACCCATAGCACCGGCGGAATCCGGCGATTCATGACCTGTCCTCCTTGCGGAACCACAGCCTACCGCCCGGGCCGCGCCTGCAACCGTCCACCAATGAGCCGAAACTACCCACTTACCGAACCTTCGACCGGCATTGTACGCAGACCCGCCGCTCCACTGCAAACGAATATCGCCGGCCCACGCGGGGAGCCCCATTTTCGGCCGCCGACCGAACCAGTCCTCGCCCATCCGGCAGCCCGCCCACCTGCCCGTAACGCTCGCGATGCACATCGGGATTGTCAAAGGTGCTCCCCGCGCCGCTCAGTGCGCCGGACAGATCAACCCCCAGGCGCGCTCGCGAACAACCCTGCACCTTGGAGCATCGTTCTCCAGCAGCAGATTCCAGCCGCTATTCAGAAAATCGCTCACCATCGAGCCGTCCTCCTCCCAGCGCTGGAAGGGCGCCAGTCAATAGCCGAGAGCGTGAGCCCTCGGAGAACGACGCCCGCCCACCATCGAGCCCTGGATAGTAGTAACTGTTTACCGTCCGCGGCGTTCTCCTTCCGCAAGGCCAAGCAATCGGCATATTTCGCGGAAAGGTCCCGGTGCAGCGTGTTGTTCTCGATTTGCAGAAAACGGGCGTGCTGCTCATACATCCGTGCAATCGCAATCGGGTCGCCATCCATGGC
>DATKKX010000272.1:0-4700 GCA_035542775.1 Phycisphaerae bacterium
CGTCGAGGCATCGGCCGGCGCACGATGAAGCTCTTTCAGCGCGGCGTTCAGCGCGGCGGTGATGTCCTGCAAAGAGTCGACGAGCGTGCCATCGAGATCAAAGATGATTGCGTGATGAGGCTTCATGCGGCATCCCTTGGCGTGTCGCTGCGCGGTCGTGATAGGCGGCGCTGCGGGTGGTTGGCAAGAGCAAATATCACTTTCGCAAAAAAATTTCTTGTTGACAAAGCCCCAAGCAGCCGTAGACTTTTTCCAGCAGAAAGGAGGTGACGCTTATGGCAAAACGAAAGACAAAGAAGAAAAGCGCCACCAAGAAGAAGGCTACTAAGAAGAAAGTAGCCAAGAAACGGAAGAAGAAGGCTTGTAGGAGAGTCTGCTAGGGCAGACAAAGCCGAACAAACTTGGTCTCTTCGGCGTGCACTGGTTGAGGTGTTTGGAAACGCCCGATAGAGACCGGATCTTCGAGAAACTCGAAGGTCAAGGAAACATGGAAGGTGCTCTCGCCACGGCGGCACCTTCCATTTTTTTGCGCCAAGCCGACACAATCCACGCCGCCCCCTTATCAGCCCCCGTGCAGCCTTCCGGTTGGTGGTCCCCCCGGCTCCCGTTATAATCAAGCCCATGCCAAGGCGAGGCAGTCGGTCCTGACGATGGTCGGGGCCGGGGTGGATTGTCGCGATGGAATGCATGCCGGTCATCAACCAGAAGGGCGGAGTCGGCAAGACGGCGACATCCGTCAATCTGGGCGCGGCGCTGGCCCAACGCGGCCAGAGAGTTCTCCTGATCGACATGGACCCCCAGGGGCACCTGACCACGCATCTGGGGCTCGATGGGAAGGCCAAAGGCGCCGGCGTTTACGAGGTCCTGACCAAGGGTCTGCCGCTGGAGGCGGCGATCCATACCTACTCGCCGACGATCTCGGTCGTCCCCGCCCAGATCGATCTGGCCGCGGCGGAGGCCGAACTGATCGCCACGGTCGGCCGCGAAGTTATTCTGCGTGACATCCTGGCGTATCGGGAGTGGCCGTTCGACATCGTCATCGTGGACTGCCCGCCGTCGCTCGGCATCCTGACGTTGAACGCCCTCAGTGCCGCGACGCAGGTGCTGATTCCCCTCCAGCCGCATTTTCTGGCCCTGCAAGGAGTGGGAAAACTCTTTGAAACCATCGCGCTGGTGGCGCAGCGGATCAATCCGCGCCTTCGAGTCGCGGGGATGGTAATGTGCCTGTACGAGCCGGCCACGCGGCTGGCGGGGGAAGTGATCGACGATCTCAAGGGGTTCCTGGATTCCGCCCGCAACTCGCCCGTACCCTGGCGAGATGCCCGTCTGATGGAGACTCGCATCCGCCGCAACATCAAGCTGGCCGAATGTCCGAGCTACGGGCAGTCCATCTTCGAATATGAGCCGCGCAGCCACGGTGCGACCGACTACCTGGCGCTGGCTGACGAACTGCTGACGATGCTGAAGCCCAGCCCCGCGCCGGCGGGCCAAGCCGTATCCGCGGAACCGCTTTCGACGGAGCCGTGCCCGGCGCCGGCAGCAGTCAACGAAAGACCCCCTGAAACGGCGCGGAAGGCGCGGGCTCGCGCGGCGAGCAAGTCGGCGGCCGAGGCTTGCGCTCCAGGAGATATGGCTGCGCCGACGCCGCCGGAAAGGGCCCAGCCAGCCCCGACAAACGAGGCCAAGCCTTCCGAGGTGGCACCGAAGACTCACGCCGTGGCGATGAACAAACCCGCGGGGGTGAACAAGGAGCCGCCGGGCAGCCGAAAAGCGAAGCCAAGGATGCCAACCGTTCCGGCGGCACGAACGGAGCGGGCTGAGGTGGCTGTGCCTGTCGCGGCGCAGGAGCACACTGCGTCGCCCGCGGATTGAACGAAGGACCATACTGCCCCGGAGCCGGCCATGAGATCGATAAGGCGCCGCGCGCGGACCGTCATCTGGGCGCTTTTTCTGGCGACGGCCTTCGTGGCGACGCACCTGCCGCCGCCGGCCCTCCGGCTCCCGCCGGACCTGAGCGACAAGTTGCTGCACGTCGCGGGCTTCAGCGCTCTGGGCATCATGACCATCTGGCGGATGGGCGATGTCCCGCGAGGTATCACCATCCGGGTGCTGGCGCTATCATTCGTGGGGCTGGTCGCCTACGGCATCTTTGACGAAGCCACCCAGCCTTATTTCGGGCGTACTTTCGATCTGCTGGACTGGGCCGCGGACATCGGTGGCGCGGCGGTCGGGACTGCAATAGCCGCCGGTTGTTATCGATGCCTGCCGAGAACGGAGGAATCGAGCCGCCTTGGCTGAACAGGTTCCAATGCGAGCCGCTGCCGGCAAAGAGCGATGTCGCCTTGCCGTGGTTTGCCGACTCCTGGCGATGGCGGTATGGGCTTCGATGCCGGCCGGCTGTGACAACGGCGAGGGCGAGGGGGGCCCGACAGCCAAGGAACCGGTACGCATTGCGGTGGTCGGAGAAGGCCGGAACGAACCAACATGGCCCGTGATTCAGGCTGCCGCCCGCTGGTTTGACGACCGGTACCGCCTGGCCGACGTGGAGACCTTTGCGCCGGAGGTCATCTCGCCGGGCGAGCAGCGGAAGCTTCTGGTCGATCTGGCCAACAAACCGTTTGACGCCGTGTGCGTGGTTCCCTGCGATCCCGATGCCGTGCGAGTCTCGATACAGGAGCTGGTGCGGCACGGCAAACGGGTGATCACGATCGGCCGCGACGTGCCGCAATCGGACCGCCACGCCAACTGCGGCCCATCCAACTTCGACATCGGGCATGCCGCGGCCCAGGCCTGCGCCCTGGTCCTGAAGGGCCGGCCACCGACGATCATGTTGCTGTACGCCGGTCTGGAGGATGACGCTTACGCGGCACGATACTACGCATTCAAGGACGAGCTACCGCTGCTGGGCGGTCTGGAGGTGCTGCGCGAAGTGGATTGCGCCGGCAAGCTGGTGGATGCGGCTCATCTGGTCCGGGTGGAAGCGCGGCGTTATCCGCGGGCCGGTTGCTGGGTGTTCCTGGATGACTGGCCGCTGAAGACGATCCCGGACGACGAGCGGCTCCTGCCGTTGGGGAGCGGCATTGTGCTATGCAACGGCTCGCCACGGTATCTGTCGCGCCTGCGAGACGGGCAGATCCTGGCGATGATCACGTACGATTTTCGCCGCGCGATGGAGGAGGGCCTCCTGGCCGCCTCGAAGAAAACGATGGACATCGGGGACATGCCTGATGTGTCGTACACGCTGCCTACCGAGATCGTCACTGTCCGCGAGTTGGAATCCTACGAGCAGCGATGGAAATTGTGGGAGCGCCCGGACAACTCGGCTGAATCGGCCCACCAGCAGGCTTCAACGCGGCGAGCGGAGAAAATCCCGAACCCTTCATCGAGGCCCTGGTCGACCTCGTCACCGCGAGCCGAGAAAAAACGTTCCAAGGGTCCGTAGCAGGATGACCAGGTCGAGCTCCAGGGAGGTGTGCTTGACGTAATAAAGGTCGAGCTGGAGCTTGCGTCTGGCATCGGCGATGCTCGATCCGTACGGATAGTTGATTTGAGCCCAGCCGGTCAGACCGGGTTTGATGAGGTGGCGCTCATCATAGAAGGGAATCAACGCCGCCAGCGGTCCCACAAATTCGGGACGCTCGGGGCGCGGGCCCACCAGGGACATGTCGCCCCGGAGAATGTTCCAGAGTTGGGGCAGTTCATCGAGCCGCGATTTGCGAAGGAAGCGTCCGACAAGGGTCACCCGCGGATCCCTGGGAGTGGCCCAGGTTGAGCCGTTGGCCTCGGCACCATCACGCATGGTGCGGAATTTGTGAAGCGTGAAGAAGCGTCCGCCCTGACCCACGCGCGTCTGGGAATAGAAGGCCGCCCCGCGGCTCTCCAGGCGGATCACGGCCGCGATCAGCAACATGATCGGCGCGCTGACCACCAGGGCGATTCCGGCGGCAACGAAATCAAACACACGCTTGAGGACGGCATGCTCCTGGCGATGGCCCTTCAGATCGGCCGCCAGAAACCAGCTCGGCGTGATGTGGGAGACGGGAACCTCACCGTAGGCCGTTTCGTAGAAGGTGGTCTCATCGGTCACGCGGCAACCAAGCCGCAGGCAAAGCAGGGCCGCCTTCTGATACCTGGAATCCCGGGTCGCCGCTTCGGCCACCACTACTTCGGCCACCTGGAACTGCCGGCACAAATCCTCGATGTCGGAGATTTCGCCGACGACGGGAATATCGCTGACACTCTGCTCGCCTGATGCGCAGTCATCCGGAACCACCAAACCGACCAGGCGGTAGCCGGGCACGGAACCGCGGCGCACGGAGCGGATGATGGCTCCGGTGAGGGGGCCCTGCCCAATGACGAGGAGTCCACGACGGACATCCCGCACGGCCCGGTGGGCCAGAAGGCGAATTGTGGAGGCGGTCACCAGAAAGAAGACCATGCCTGACGCCGCAGCTCGGCGGCTCAAGCTCGAGTACATAAACAAATGCAGGATCACCCATGTGCCGAGCATGGCGAAGGTGACGGTCAGCAGGCATCGAGCGATGATCCGGGAGCGGGCCCACAAGGTGGAAGACTCGTAGAAGCCGAACATAGCTCCAGCCAAGATGACGGCTGAGGCCAGAATAACGCTCGCCAGCCAGAGGTTGTAGTCGGCCAACGGACTGGCCCGGTCGATCCACCACACGAAAAGCCGGTTTCCA
>DATKKX010000273.1:0-6831 GCA_035542775.1 Phycisphaerae bacterium
CGGCGGGCAAACGGCGGAGCGGGTCAACATCGGCAATGAGTCCGGCCTGGTGATCTGCCTCGTGCCGGGCAAGGTGGATCTGAAGACCGCGCCGATTTGGTTCGGCACGCCTCAACTTCCGGAACAGGTGGACGCCGCCACGATCAAGAAGGAGCGCGAACTGGCGGAGAAGGCGGGCATCAAGGCCTTCGACGCCGCGAAGATCAATCCGGCCACGGAGAAGGGCGGCAAGCGACTGGAGGCGCGCGACCGGGACGAGTTGCGCCGCAGCCTGGCTCCGCTCGTCGTGGAGTACGCGCCGAAGGAACAGGATCTGGTCAAGGCGCTGGAGACCATCCCGGAGCCGGCACCGGCGCCGTCCCCGGTGCCTCCGAAATGATGGCCTTCGGTCGGGACATTGCCTCCAGCGAAGGACCTTGCAACCCCTGGCAGGAGTATGCGGACGGTCTTCGCTCACGAGGCGGCTTCGCTCGGCGTGTTGTCAAGAGTTGAGGCGCGTCGGCGATCCCGATTTCAAATCGCCGAAGCGCGGGTGACCCGGTCACTGACCCAGTTCGCGTCGACGCCTTTCTCGGCAAGCATTTGCGTCACGAAACTGTCCGGATCGCGCAGGATCGCCAGCAGCAAATGTTCGTCCCGAATTTCCCCGTGGCCCAAGCGGTTGGCGGAATCAACCGCCATGATCAAGCGGCGCCAGAACTTGGGCGAGCGGAATGCCTTGGTCAATTCCTGCTGGTGGATCCATTCAAGGGAATCGTGGCCGCTGGCGGGAGCGGAGTGATCCTCGTACGAGCTGGAGCGCAGGAGCGTGAGCACTTCTTCACGGATGGCATCCAGGTTCACGCCGCGCTGGGTCAGCACTTTGGCGGGAATGTTCTGGCCCTCACGGAAGATACCGAGCAGGAGGTGCTCGGTGCCCACATACTTGTGGCCGAGCTTGCGGGCCTCGTCGATGGCGTAGGTGATCACTTGTCGGGTCTCGCCTTTCTGGGCCATCTTGGTCTGAAGGATCTGTTTCTGGCCGGGCTCAAGCAGCTTGTTGATATCGGAGCGGAAAGTCTCCAGGTCGATGTCCATGTTTTGCAGGACAAGCGTGGCGACGCTTGAGCCCATCGACAGGATGCCGAGCATCATGTGGACTGGGGCCAGGTAGTCGTGATGGAGCCGAATGGCCTCCTGGTTCGCCAGAGCCATAGCCCTTCGGGCTCGATCGCTGAATCGTTCGTGCACTGGTGTTCCCTTTCTGAACCGCGGCGGGCAGGCTCGCCAGCCGAAAAACGGTGCGCCAACGGTCCGATTATCTCCCGGTCATGCCGCCGGACTTACCGGGCTTGGCCAGTCTGGCGGCCTCGACAATCTCCATCTGCACGGCTGACGGTGTCCGCTTGTACTTCAAAAACTCCATGGTAAACGTCGCCTTGCCTTGGGAAAACGATCGTACATCGGTGGCGTAGCCGAACATCCCGGCCAGCGGCACCTCGGCGTCGATGATGGTCAGTGGTCCGCGGTGCTCCGTGCCAATCACGAGGCCGCGGCGGGCGGACAAGTCGCCGATGATCGAGCCCTGAAACTCGTTGGGCGTCTCGACCTGCACTTTCATGATCGGCTCCAGCAGGGCAGGCCTGCTGGCCAAGAAGGCCTCTCGAAAGGCGTCCCGGGCGCAGATTTGAAAGGCCATATCCGAAGAGTCGACGGCGTGCGACGAGCCGTCCTCCAGGATCATCTTCACGCCAGTGATGGCATAACCCGCAAGCGGGCCCTTGGCCAGCATGGACTGGAAGCCGCGATCGACGGACGGAATGTATTCCGTCGGGATGCGGCCGCCGAAGACATCGTTCACGAATTCGTAGCCGACCTCGTGCCCCTCCGGCAGCGGTTCGAGCTTCCCGATGACATGGGCGTACTGCCCGGCGCCTCCGGTCTGCTTCCTGTGCTTGTAGTTGTACTCCACGATCTGCGTGGGGGTCTCGCGGTAGCTGACCCGCGGCTGGCCGGCGACGACCTCGACCTTGTATTCCCGGCGGATTCGCTCGCAGTAGATCTCCAGGTGCAGCTCGCCCATGCCGGAGATGATGGTCTCGCCGGACTCGGGGTCGGTGGTGACGCGGAAAGTCGGATCCTCCCTGGAGAAGCGGTGCAGGGCCTTGGAAAACCGGTCGCGGTCGGCGGTGCTGGCCGGAGCGACGGCGAGGGATATGACCGGGTCCATGATGTGCATGGATTCCATGGTGTAGTCGATATCGTCGGCGCAGAAGGTGTCGCCGGAGATGCAGTCGATGCCGACAACGGCCACGATGTCGCCGGCCGCCGCGGAGTTCATGTCCTGTCGCTCGTCGGCGTGCATCCGCAGGATACGGCTGAAACGTGAGGGCTTTCGGGTGCGGGAGTTGATGTAGCGTTCGCCTCGAACCATCTTGCCCTGGTAGATTCGCATGAAGGTGAGTTGGCCGAAGCTCTCGTCGACCAGCTTGAAGGCCAGAGCGACAAGCGGCGCATCGGGATTAGCCTCGACGGGCACCTCGGCCTCTTCGTTGTTCATATCCAGGGCGAACATTTCGCGGTCCAGGGGCGAGGGCAGGTAGCGAAGCATGGCGTCGAGCAAGAGCTGGACGCCTTTATTGCGGTAGGCCGAGCCCATCAGCACGGGAGTGATCTGCCCGGCAATCGTGCCGCGGCGGATGATGGTGTGAATGAGATCTTCGGGAACGGGCTTTTCCTCGAGCATAATGGCGAGGAGTTCGTCGTCATAGAGGCTTAGGGTATCGAGCATGCCGATACGGGCGTTCTTGGCGTCATCGCGCAGGTTTTCGGGGATGTCCTCCCAGCGGACGCGCTCGCCGTTTTCGCCGTCGAAGTAGGCGGCTTTCATGGTGATGAGATCGACGAGGCCCTCAAAGTCGCTGCCCAAACCGATGGGCAGTTGGAGTTGGAGGGTGGCCAAGTCAAGCTTCTCCTCGAGCCCCCTGATGACGTTGACAGGATCAGCGCCGCTGCGATCGAGCTTGTTGATGAAACAAATGCGGGGGATCTGGTAGCGCTTCATCTGGCGGTCGACGGTGATGGACTGGGACTGCACGCCGGCGACGCCGCAGAGGACGAGAATGGCGCCGTCAAGGACGCGGAGGGACCGTTCGACCTCGACCGTGAAATCCACGTGGCCGGGGGTGTCGATGATGTTGATGTCGTGCTCGTTCCAGTGTACGCGCGTGGCCGCGGAGGTGATGGTGATTCCGCGCTCCTTCTCCAACTCCATGTGGTCCATGGTGGCGCCGTCGCCGTCTCCCTTGACCTCGCTCATCTTGTGGATGCGCCCCGCGTAGAAGAGGATGCGCTCGGTGAGGGTGGTCTTGCCGGAGTCGATATGGGCGGAGATTCCGACGTTTCGCAAACGACTAAGCGCGGAGGCGTTCATGGGATTACGTGCTCGCTGAGGTCTCTCGCCAGGTACAACGGCCATGTCTCGATGCTCCGAAGACGCGGCTGCCTGTTCTGGTCCTGATGACGCGTTCGCGAACGCGTTTGCAGGATGATCCTTGCCGCCGACGGATCGGCGACCTTTCGTTGCCATGTCTCCCTGATGAAGGGGGGATGACCGACGTGCGGTATCTGCATCCAGACGCAGCCGAATTCATTATGATATCTTAAAGGTCGGCTGCTGTCAAAGAACTCAAGAAGCCCATCGGCGCATCGGGGCAGCGCAGCAACCGTCTTATTTTGGCGGCACGCTACGGCCGGAGGGACGTATAAGGACTTACAGCCACGATCGACGATCGATTGTCACCGTTCGGGCGGGGGGTTCCAAGACAAGGGACGTGATCTAACGGCCAATGTGGCAGTCTGTTATGGCGATCGCCCGACTGTTCGTCGACATTTCGCTCCTTGAGCGGGGCTTGCCATGCGTGACCATGGATCAGCCCTGAACCTCACGTTGCGAAGATCCAGCCGGCCACGGAAAAGGGCGGAAAGCAACTGGAGGCGCGCGACCGGGACAAATTGCGCCGCAGCCTGGCTCCGCTTGTCGTGGACGAGGTGATGGGTCGTGCCGGTGGTGCAGACCTCGCCGCCGTTGGGGCTCGTCACGGTGATGGTGGGCGTATCCGCGAGGGCATTGGCACTCGAAACCGACATGGCGGCGACGATTATGGCCGCCGAACAAAAGCGGCAAAGCTACTCAGATCTCATCTTCTTTCCTCCATTAGAAACAGGCGTATGCAATATGATCATGCCCGGCCGTGCCACCGGGCGATGTGAAACCATCATACCAGAAATCCCCCCATTGCGTAACTCTTGCCACGAGAGAAAGCGCGAGCGCATAAAAGCGCCCACCCGATCCGACCACCGGGTGGGCTACGCCCAACGAGCGGGCGAGCCGATTCGCTCGTTGAACGGCGGCATGGTGGTATGAGGCGCGTCCTCTGTCAAGTGGCGCGATTGCACCAGCCGTAAGGTGATGCTGGGGCGGACTTGCACTGGCGGGAGAACAGGCGGGAGGGCTAGTGCCCTTATGGGCAGCCTGCCTTGGATGGGAGGGGAGGCCTTGATCCGCGGGGTTGCCGACGAGGGCGTCGGCACCACTGGCCTGGGGATCGATAGCCTGTCTTGTGTCTTATCGAGAGACCACCTCGATACGGGTGCTTCGGCCGCATGGCCAAGGTAGGCTATCGCGCGACGCCGTGTGCATCATAACTCCATGTCATATAGGCGGTTCGTTTAAGCAGGTTCCGATTGCCAGGCTGGAAAGGTGAACACACACGGCCGGACGTGATACGACAGCTGCATTGACTTCCTACCAGTGCTGCCGGAGCACTCTGTGACGGTACCGGCCGGTCAGCCACATTTGCCTGGCAGACCGGCCATGGGGAAGCAGGTCTCAACGGCCGGCGCCGTCGCCGCGGTGCATTTCGTTCAGGAGCTGCCGGGCGTAGGCCAGGGCGGCGGCCCGGTCGCGGAGGTCGCCGTTCAGTTGGGCGTAATAGGCTTTGTCGAGGATGACTTTGTAGCGCGGGCCAGGCGGCAGGCCGAGCTTGCCGAGGGCCACGCCGTCGACCAGCGGCGGGGGGGCTACTTCGTCGTGGGGGATGCCGCGGGCACGGGCGAGAATCTGGCGGTAGGGGGTCTGCGAGTGGCCTTCGGCGCGAAGCTTGGCGGCGAAGATGGCGAGCAACTGATCGAATGCGGGGTGGGCCATCAGCAGCTTCAGGTCCGCCAGAGTGACCGAGGCCGGATGCACGAGGGCGTCCTGGTGAGCGATCAGCCAGCTTGTGGTAGCCTTGGTGCGGTTGCTGCAACGTGTCGCAGCGCACACCGCCGCGGCATCCTCCGGCGACAAGGTGTGCAGCACGGCAGCCCAGGCGGTGTCGAAGACGGCATCGGCGGGAAGCTCTTTCAGGATTGCCGCGATCTTCTCACCGCCGGCGTCGGTGGTTTCCGCTCCCGGCCACAGGTGTCGCAGCACGCCGGAGGCGCGGAGATCGCTGAAGGCCCTCGCTCGGCTCGGATGAGAGAGCATCTGGTCGAGTTCCTCACGGATGCGTTCCGGGCTGATCCGGGTGATCAAAGGAGCCTGGGCGGACATGGCCGACCAGGTGACGGGCTCGATGGCGAAGCCGAAACGGGCAGCGAAACGTATGGCACGGAGTATCCGCAGGTGGTCCTCGGCGAATCGGCGCGCCGGGTCGCCGATGGCCCGGATGACGCGAGCCTGCAGATCCACCCGCCCGCCCACATAGTCGACGGTCTGCCGCTTGATGGGATCGTAGAACATGCCGTTGATGGTGAAGTCCCGCCGCTGGGCATCCTCGCGGGCATCGGTGAATTCAACGTGGGTGGGATGTCGGCCATCCTCGTAGTCGGCGTCCGAGCGGAAGGTCGCCACCTCGATCGAAAATGGACCGATTCGCACCAGGACGACGCCGAACTTGGCGCCGACCTTCTGCGTCCGCCTGAACAGGTTGATAACCTCCTTGGGCCTGGCGGAGGTGGCGACGTCGAAATCGTTGGGGCGCTTGCCCATGAGCATGTCGCGGACGCACCCGCCCGCGAAGAGGGCGTCATGTCCGGCTTCCTGAAGGCAACGGACGACCGAGACCGCCGCCTGGCGCATGGTCAGCTTGGCACGATCGGGCTGCCGGTCTCTGGTCACGGTGATTCCTGGGGGCGGTATTCGAACATAGTCACAGCCATCCTACTCCATGTGCGTCTCTCCAACGACACCCAGTCATCGGTCAACGCATCGGGGAGCTCGCAAGTTTCCGGGTGTCTCCAGACGAGCAGCGCGCCGGGCACCGCGGCAATGGAACCGCCCAGCCTGTCCAGCACGCGATAGAGAACCGAGCCGGGGGCCAGGTTTTCCGTCAGCGGATAGGGCGGATCGAGGAAAAGCAGGCCGAAGCCGTCGGCGCCCGGCGGCACGAGCTGAAGATTTTCAGCGGAGCAGGCCAGCACTCTCGCGCTGGAGCCCAACTCCAACGATTCGATGTTTCGCCTCAGACAGGCCAGGGCCTGACGATCGGTATCGACGAAGACGCAGCCGGCAGCGCCGCGGGAGAGGGCTTCGATCCCCAGGCTGCCCGCACCGCAGAAAAGGTCGAGGACCTGGAATGGCGGCAGGCTGCCCGGCAGAGCGAGCCGGGAGCCAAGCCAGTCGAACAGGCCGACCTTCACCCGGTCGAGGATGGGACGCGTTCGCCCGCCCTCGGGAGTGACCAGCCGCCGACCGCGATACCGACCCGCTATGACTCGCATGGCGGTAAGTATAGCGTCACAGGCGGTCGGTTTGACCATCACATGGGAGGGTTCTAGAATCGGCCGCGTTCGATAAGAGTTCGATGA
>DATKKX010000274.1:0-7440 GCA_035542775.1 Phycisphaerae bacterium
ACCCTGTGTGCTTCGGAGCATGGACCACCTCATGGCGGTGCCTGGCGCGACGGGATGATCAGGATCATTCCGATTTGCCCAGTGGCGGAAAGCCAGGCCCGCTTCGGGCGAGGTTTCGCCAATGAGGGAACCACCGGTATCGGCGGGATCGATCACGTCCAAGACATGATAACCTGGGTTGTTGCGCGGGTCGGTAGGGTCGTCGAAGGGGGACCACGCCAACTCGACTGCACCTTGGCCATTAGTGGCCATCCTGAAATTGGGGTAATAGTAGAGTAGTTGTTCGGAGGGGCCGTCAAACGGGCTCGGCTTCGCGCTCCAGTCACCGCCACACAGGATGTAGTACTGACCCGCGCCGGTCCCTCCGTCAAGCCCGGTTAGGTGCTCGAGGGGCGCGGAGGGCTTGTAGAAGTCAGCAAGTCGGATCGGAAATGGATCGGGGGCTGGCGACTGGAAGCCGGTTGCATGGAGATACAAGATGCTGTTGGAAGTGATCGGGATCTTCCACAGCGGGGGGACATAGAGCTCAACGGCGAAGAACCACTGGTCTACGTCGTTGGGATCGCTGCCGCTGGAGAGAGGCGGGACATACAGGCGGACATAAGCCTCGGTGAAGAAGGGCTGCTTCTCGATGCCGAAGATGTAGCGGCTGGCGGACGTGGACGGGTCATAGACCCATTCAATGACCGTCGGTTCGGCATCGGAATCCCGATAATCGGCCATGTTGGCGGCGAACTGCCAGGCGAGATACTCGCGGTTAAGCGTGAGCCAGGGTTGCACACCGGAAGCGTCTTTCAGCGTGAAGCCCTGATAATCCTCGACGTTCTCGAGCGTCAGATACATGGCCGCGGCCATATATCGGATATAAGTATCCTTGACCGCCGTCCCGTTCGGATCGTTGGGATCATTCACGCTCATGTTGATGTCGATGGGGAGCACGCGCATGTGGTCGGGGACATTTGGGTAGCTGACCCTGTTGAGCACCGGCCAAGCCATTTTCTGAAGCAGCGTGGGATTGGGCCCGGAGACGATCCGTACGGGATTGGCGGACAGTCGCGCAACGACGCCGTTCGGATCGTTCGGGTCGAGCGTCACGCCCAGAGGCGACGGGACGACCTCATGGCTGACGGTGGTGAACATGGAGCGGCGGATCGCCAGCGGATCGTCATCGCATAGCAACGAGCGCCAGCCCTTGATGGTGGCGCTGGCGTCGTAGCCTTCATAGTACGCGTAGAGAGGGTCGTTGGGATCGGTCACAAGGCAGGAGTTCAGCCGATTCCAGCGAGGAGGCGTGCCGGGATCGTAGGTGAAAGTGTGGTTGGCGCTGTTCCACAAGGCGGCGCGAGACCACAGCAGGGTACCGCGCAGGGCCCGCTCCGTGTCGCAGTAGTCGGTGGCGGCGCAGGCCCGGGCGCCGGTGCGATCCGGTGGAACCAGCATGCCCCGGTGGCGGAGCGCAGCTTCGTCCTGCAGGCCATAAAGGAGATACGGCGGATTGTTCGGATCGCTGGAATCGTGTCCACCGACCAGCTTGCGACGGACAACCTCGTCATCGTAGCGCTTCGGGTCCGCGGGGGGCGAGGGGGCATTCCAGCGATAAGCCGCCAGTCCCGCCGTGCGGTTGTTGATGGCAAACGAATCTTCGGGATGGACGGTTTCATCGAGAAGCAGATCGGTAACGCGCCTGCCGCGCCGCTGCCGGTCCGACGCCAATTCGCCGGAGACATGGCCGCTTTCGTCAAAGGTCAGCTCGTTGACGGCGCCGCCGGGCTGGAGGAGGCTTGACGCCACGTTCAGGTTCAGCATCGAGGCATGGTCGACGATGCGAATGGCGGCGTAGAGCGCTTTCGGGGCACTGGGCTCACTCGATTTGACGGGCACGACAAAGCTGATAGGCGAATCGGGCACGCCGTCGCCGTCGGTGTCATAGAGCACGATAATGCCGTCGCGGTTGGTATCGAAGTACGGGAAGCGATAAGTCCCGGTGGCCGCGGCGGGATCATTCTTCTCCCACCATCGGCGGGCGTCCGCAATGGTCACATTGGTCGTCGAGCCCGGAATCAGGTAGTTGGTCATGCCGGGCGGGGGAGTCTGGAGTATGTATACATTGCGGAGGCTGCTGGGACCGGTGGGGTCTTTGGGGTCCCCGTAGGCCGGCGGGGGACCGCCCAGTCGAGAGTTTGCCGAGTACTTGAAAGGGCTGGGGCTCTGGAGGATATCGGTGCCGAGGTACGACACGCGATACCACACAAGCACTTGATTCTCGATATTGAGGGGATAGGGCCGCGAGGCCTGGGGCAGGTCATTCTCCCACGGGTAATAAGGCACCGTCGAGGCCAGCCAGCGGTCGTCGGGGCCAGGGGCGTCGTAGGGTTCGTTGTTTTCCAGGAGGCCGCCGGCGGGCCGGTTGCCGCTCAACGGAAGAGCCAATGGGCCCGATGCGCCGGGATCGCCCCAGATGTCGGCCCGCAGCGTCTGGCGGACAAGATTGACGACGTCATCCATGGCCGCCTTTTCCACGGATGCTGCGGCCTCGTAATTTACCCGCTTGGATTCACCATGCGTCCTGGCGATCAACAGCAGGCCGATCAGAGCCAGCAGCACGAGGACGCCCAGGACGAAGATCATGATCGTGCCGCGGCGGAGCCGCCCCCGAACCGCAGAAGATCGGCGCGAGTCACACGAGTGGCGGTGACGGCCTTGGTTGGGTTGGGGTTTGAGGATTCGCATCACGATCAACTCCCGCATGGATCTCCTGGCGGGCGGCGCCCGCCCTGCGTGTCGTGCCCAGGCACACGGGCAAAGCAGCTTTGCCCGTGCCACCCTGTAACGTCATGGGATCGGCACGACGATGGAAAACTCCTGGCCCCACCGGGCTATCGGATTCGTGTCGGCTACGCCGTCCTCGTTGAGGTCGGCGCTGGCCAACTGTTTCAGCCGGTTCTGGGCGTCATAAATCCGGTAGGTAAAGCGCAGCGCCTTGGGGCGATACTGCCAGGTGTCGGCGCGCCAGACGGCCCGGTAGCGCTCGTTGACGTCCGGCCCTCCGCTGTCACCCGGAGACGAGCACTCGATCTTGGTCTCGAACGCGGCCCTCTCATCGGGCGTGGCGTCGGCGACGTAGGGAGCATGATGACGACACTGGGCACGGTACTGGATCTGGTCGGCCACGATATGTCCGGTGGCGTCGACGGGAACGGGCTCGGCGTAATTGGGCCGCAGACCGAACCATCGTGTGCCGTAATCGGGAGCTCCAAGGTTGTCTCGCCCGTCGGTCCATTCGATGCGGAAGTCCGCCAGGCGGGGCTGGAGCGTGAAACCGCTTCGAGGGTAGTGGTCGAGGGCGTTGGGATCGAGACTGGCACTGGTCGGTGTGACGTTTGCGTCCCAGAGGCCGGCGAAAGTGGGCGTCGCCGAGACCAGATCGGACGCGGGTTTTCGGTTGATCTCGTCGATGATGGTGAGCCCGTCGGCCCGATAGGCGGTGCTGGAGACGACCGCATCCATCTGGCCCTGGCGGATGGTGGGCGCGGCGGACAGGAGAGTCCCGCCGCCGAGCAGGCCATTGACTATGACGTTCATGTTGGGGGGTGCCCAGCCGACGTGCCCGGGATCATCTGCCAGGAGGAGAATGGCGCGATGGGCAAAGACCCATTCCACGGCCGGGATGCGGAGTACGTCATCGTCAAAAGGCCGTTCCTTAGGCGGCACCGAGTCGGTCAGAGGAATTCCGGGGCCCAGATAGATCAGGGCCTCGCGGCTGGACGCGGGCTCAGTCGGTAGGGCGGGCGTCCACCGCGTCGGGTCGGTGAAGGACTGGAAGGCGCCTGGAGGGCCCATGGCCACGAACACCAGGCAGTCGCGGCGCTGTCGGAAGAGCCGGTCTCCCTCCGGGATCTCGGAGCGGGCCAGCGTCGGGGGCGGACTTTCGATGATGAGCAGGCCGGGCTCGATCTTGGACAGCAGGTCGGTGAATCGCTGTTGTACGGCGGCGGACTCCTCCATGGCCTCAGCATGAGCAACGGTGCGGCCGGTGGTTTCGGAACTGAGGTCGAAGACGGTGGCAAGAGCGAGAATCGCCACGATCAGAACGGCCATGGAAACCAGCAGCTCGATGACCGTGAAGGCGAGCGCGCCGCGGCGCAACCGCTGAGCAGCGTCGGGAAACGGTCGAATTGTCGGTGCCGGGCGGCTCATAGGAGCGATTTCCATTCAATCAAAGGCGACGCTTTCTCGAACTCGTCACCGGAGAGCGCAGGCGGGAAGAGCCACACGTCGAAAGTGACGGTTCTTCCGGCGGCGTAAATGAACGGCGGCAGATCGCTGATATCCTCGACGATCTCGACCTGGCTCGGAAAACCGCCGGCGTCATACAGCACGTCGGCCACAGTGAGGACACGGCCCACGGGCATCGCGATGGTCGGAGGGGAGGCGGAGTTATCGCGGACGGTACCCTGGATCATGATCTTCGAGCCTGGCGGGGCCAGACGGCCCAGGGGGTAGCCGGCGCCGATCATGAACGGCGGAGATGCCGAGGGAGTGTCGAAGAGAATGTTCGGGCTCTGGTAGCCGACTGAAATTCGCCAGGGGACGGGGAGGCGCCGAGCACCCACCGAACCGACGGCAGGAAACCTCGTCGGAGTGGAGAACGGGTTTTGGGCCTGGACTACAAGCTTGGTGTCGACGGCGGTGGCGGTGAGATCCTGTTCGACGAAGACCTGGTCGCGCTGCTGCCGGCAGATGGCAGTGCAGAAGGCGAACTTGCCGCCCAGCCGGCGGTAGAAGCCATACCATACGAGGCGGTTGGGGGCGTTGGCGAGCTCTGAGTCAGTGAAAGGCGACGGCGGACTCTGGATGCCGTTGATATAGGGGGCCAGCCGGTCGCTGAGGGTGTCGAGACCGGTCAGAAAGGTGGCGTTCTGATAGGGCACTTCGCTGTCCGTGACACCGCTGATGACGTTGGCGTAAGTGCTTTGAGCGGTGTAAGTCGGCGGGGCGAGTGCCGGCATCCAGTCCCACGTCGTGGCCCGGCAGCACAAGTTGGTGCTAGGCAGGAGATACCAGGGCGTATCCTTACCGGTGTCGTTGGGATCAAGGGGCCTGGGAAGCCAGAGCTTGTCGGTGCTGAGGCGGCTTTGCAGCATCGCCTGGGCCTTG
This sequence comes from Phycisphaerae bacterium, assembly GCA_035542775.1. Taxonomy (GTDB): domain Bacteria; phylum Planctomycetota; class Phycisphaerae; order UBA1845; family UTPLA1; genus DATKKX01. The sequence continues at coordinate 5,158 of DATKKX010000274.1, forward strand.
GAGGTGAGCTCAATCGAGCGCACGCGCTCGGTGGCGTCGCGGTGCTGCGACAGGGCAACCGGGAAGACCGCAGCGACCATGATCAGGCCGATGCCCAATATGCCCACGGCGATCGTCGTCTCGAGCAGGGAGATGGCGCCATGCTGGGGGGTCGTGATGTTACGCCGAGCCGCCGTCATGCTAGCGCACCCCCTTCAGCAGTTGTTGTCCGGTGAAGCGGTTCAGCACGATGGTCTGGGCATATTGCTGATAAGGCTGGCCTTCGGAAGTCAGCGCCAGCCAGTTGTTCACCAGGGCGTTTGGATCGGTGGCGCTGGCGCCCGATGCCTGTTTCATCTTGGTGATGTCCGAGATCACGAAGCCGCAGGTGGAAGTGATCGGGGTGTCGGTGGTGTCAAGCGAGCCGGTCGCGTTCACCAGCGGCGAGAGCGTCAGGTCGGGGGTTTCATCGCGAAGGCGGTTGCAGTTGGCCGGCGTGCGGGCCGAGCCGTTGCGCAGGTAGAAGGTCCGCGTGGCGATTCGTCGCGTGCGAATGACCAGTTGGCCGCTTTCATCGAAGCAGAAGGCCGCCCAGGTGAGGTTGTCCATGTCCATGTTCGTATTGCCCATTCCGGGCAGACGATTCTGATAGTCGATGGGGTTGACCATAGCGGCCGGTTCGTCTCCGCGCGGGATGCGGGGCAGGCGGGCCGAGGGGTCGAGGATCGGGGCGAAGGCGTAGCTGTCGACGTTTCCCGAGTCAGGCACCACAGCGGAGGGCTGGAGGTTCCAGGCCCCACCCTGAAGGGGCGGATTGGAGTACCAGATCTCGAAGCGCCCGTTGAAAGGATTCACCACCAGCATGGTTTCGATGTGGTGGGCGATGGCATAGCTGCGAGCCACCTGGGCGTAGGTGATCACGGCGTTTCGGGACTGGGCCATGATGCTGCCCTCGGCCGCCTTCCGAAAGAGGAGGGTGCTGAGGGAGGCCAGGATGCCGAGGATGAGGATGCTGATCAGCCACTCCAGGAGCGTGAAGCCTCGACGGCGAGGGGTGTGGGCGTATTGCTGCGCAGGGTGCGGGAAGTCCGCCAAGGGCAGATCGCACCAGGGACGCTCACGCCAGTCAGGCTGTCGCCGGGCCGTCCGAGGTGTCAACTGCTTGTCACTGCCCGCAGGCATCCAAATCTCCTATGGCATGATGATCAGGTTGTCTGAGGCGTCCTCCAACTCCTGCGGAGTGGGGTTGCTCTTCCAGACATTACCGAACTTCTTGTTGGGTCCCGCCGATTCGAGCACGAACGTATCCGCCTTCGCGAAGGACGTCGAAGTCACGTCCGCCGTAGGGACCGCCAGGTAGCCCTTGTACGCCCTGGGGCCTGAAGGCGGCGTCCGGTCGCGACAGGCCCAGAAATAGCGGTAGGGCGTGCCCCAGGGATCGACGAAGACCTGTCGTCGATTGACTGCCGCGACGGCGGTGTACGGCGGGTAGGTGGCGGGGGAGGGCTGCTTGTGAATTTCAGCGATGTCGATGAGCACGCTGGATCCGGCCTTGTCGGAGACGAACGGTCCCTTGCCGATGGGCGCGGTGAGGCTGTACGCGAGGCAGGTATTGGCGTTCAGGACATCGCCGGGGTACTGCCAGTTTGTCGGGTCCTCGAAGCTCTCCCGCTGGGCTGAATAGACAATGCCGTTGGGGTCGAAAGTGAGCTTGTCATTGATGCCGGCTATGGTCTGGAAGACAGGAGGAGCGAAGAGTCGCCCGGGAATGAAATCGGGCCAGCCCTTGTCGGCTACAACGACGGGCCCGCCGGAAGCAGGGTCGACCGCCTCCCAACGCGGCCAGAAGTCGGCGTATTGCGAGATAGCAGTGGCGATCAAGGCCATCTGCTGCTCGGCGCTGGCGTGCATCCGGGACCTTCTGGCGGTTTGACCGGAGATGACCACGATGCCCGCCAGGATGACGGCGATGGCGATGGACACCAGGATCTCGACCATGGTGAGGCCATGGCGGATGGGCCCGGGTTCGAGCTTGGTGCTGGATGACATAGTTGATTTCATCGCATGACGCCGTTCGGGGACGGCCCTGGAGGGCCTTTCGCGTCCGCTCCAGGGCGTTTCGGTCCGGGGTCGCCGGTTTTCTGTCAAGGGCCGCCGCCGCCGCCGGTCAGGTTGTTGATCAGGCTGACCATCGGCAGGAAGAGCGAAATCACGATGAAGCCGACCATCAGTCCCAGCATGACGACCATGATGGGCTCGAGCAGGCTGACCAGGCTGGCGACGAGGGTCTCGACTTCTTCGTCA
>DATKKX010000275.1:0-5166 GCA_035542775.1 Phycisphaerae bacterium
GGACCGCGCCGGCGATGCTGAACACCAACGCCGCCACGGACAGCGGCGATGATGACGCGCCGCAGGTCACGACCGACGGGCATGGGCACTGGGTCACGGCGTGGTTCTCCTTCGATACCCTCAGCGGGACAATCGGAGGCGACTCCGACATCCTTATGGCTCGCTTTGTCCTACCGGATTGCAATTCGAACGGCCTACCCGACAGCGAAGACATCGCTGGCGGCACCAGCACAGACTGCAACGGAAACGGCATTCCGGACGAATGCGAAGCCGATCGTGACAACGACGGCACCATCGATTCTTGCGACGCCTGTCCGGACGATCCTGCCAGGATTGTCCCCGGCGCCTGCGGCTGTGGGTTAGCGGATGTGGACACCGACGGCGACGGCGTGCTGGACTGCAACGATGGCTGCTCCAACGACCCGTTGAAGACCATTCCAGGAGTTTGCGGGTGCGGGATCGCGGATGTCGACGACGATGGCGATGGTGTGGCGGACTGCATCGACAACTGCCCGAATACGCCGAATGCGGATCAGACGGACTCCAATGCCGATGGCATCGGCGATGCCTGCGAAGCACCTCCAGCGGTTCAACCGGCAAGCGCCTGCGGCGTCTGCGGGGTCGCTGGCGTCCCGCTGGCACCGGTAACACTGCTCGGCTTTGCGTGGATGAAATGCTGGCAGCGCAAAAGCAGAGGACGATGGGAGTGACGCCCAGCCGGGCAGGCTGGCAGTCAAGGAATGAACTAGATTTGTGACCCCGGGCCCTCCACTTGAACTCGTCGGGGTATGCCCACGGAGGTGGCTTCCCGCTGGCAGACAGCAACCGTGGAGCGAGCTCGCCGGGGAGTCTGCCCGGAGGTCGAGCGGGATCATCGCAGGGACAAAGGTAAGGCATTAGCGGGATGGGGGAGTTTGCCGACGCCGGCGCGGTGCAACGAAGGAAGCCGACGTCCTGGTGGCGGGGATCGGGAAGACCAGACGAACCGCAACCGCAATACCGAAGATCCAACCAGCAGAGCATTGACAGCAGCCTGCCACCGCGACAACGGCTTTCTCCCTACAGTCGGCCGAGCCAGTTTTGAGAATCGGCTCATGCAAGCCCAAGAAGCTGCCGAAGGTGGACGGATAATCGTCATGCAGAACATCTCCGATCTGCAGAGGTGCGTACCTGATGGGCGAAGCAACGACGACTCCGCCGGGGCCACTATGACCAGCAAGAATTGGCGACATGGGTGAGAATAAACAAAGTGGTAGTACTACCACAAAACGCGTCAAAACGCGAAGAAATGCGACGATTTGCGAAAACTGGAAAAGGCGTTAAGCTGATGCCAACAAAGGCTTTGGGAGCCAATCGCGCAGGCTCAGCATTCGCTTCCCAAGCTGGACGTCGTGGGTTCGAATCCCATCGCCCGCTTTTGGATGGAAATGCTTGCAAGGCCTGGGCTTACGAGTCCGGGCCTTCTTCTTGGAAACGGCCCAGGATGAATGCCAGCTTCCAGAGTTGGTCATTAGTTGGTCACTCGCATCCATCTTCAACCTCCGTCGCCTCCTCCAACGCCGTTTCGACCACCCGACAGGCGGCCTTCATCAACTCCGGCTCCACCTGCACGTAGTACCGACGCGTCGTGAGGATGTCGCTGTGCCCGGCCAGCTCCGGCACCACGTGCATGGAGAGCCGGGCGTCGTGGGCAGCGTCTCACCCGCCTATATCTGCGTGAGTAGCGAAATTGTCGAGGACGCGGGGCCAGCCGGCATCTGGATGAAGGACAGGTTCGAGATGCAGCGGGCCGCCTTCGGTTCGTGTATAGAACTCCCGACTGGGAGGACTTTGTCCAGTTGGCCGTCACCGAAATCCGGCATTTCGGCGGCACGAGCATCCAGATCGCCAAGCGTCTGCGGGCCATGCTGCATGACCTGATCGCGACCTTGTCCGAGGAACGCGCCACGCCGCTTTGCCGGGAATTGAAGCTGCTGGATCGATCCGCGGAGCGTTTCTTCCCTGAACCGGAAGATCGGGCCTTGGCCGAAATCGGCGATCCCCCAGGGTGTGGGAGCCAGACGCCTTCAGAACCGAGGGGATCGGTTAACTCAGCCGCACTAGGCGATCGGCACGGAGGATCTACGCCACACGCAACGGTGCATAACTCCCACGTGAGGACTCTTGGCCAACGGCAGAGGACTGACTCGGGATACCATATGCACGCTCTCGCCGAGCACGGCCGCGCCCACCTCGCGTAGCGGCGTGCCTCACGACTTCAGATCCCATGCCTTGAGTTTCTTCGCAGCCGTGCCGAACGGGCCGAGCTGGTAGACGGCCACTCCCGCGGGCGAGAAGGTGAACGGCTCGAACGGTTCGGCAAGCATCTTGTCGAGATACTCACGCGGGGCGACGCCGGTGCTGACGTGCGGATTGAACTTCGCGCCTGACGCGTTCGACTCAAACGATGACACGTACTTGATCATGGCCGCGTCAATAGCGGGATCATCGTGCGGCGCGGTGAACGCGCCAATGGGGCCGGTTTCCACCATGAACGTTTTCGCGGCGGCGATGATGTCCGCCTGCAGCCTGAGTAGTTCCGGCGATGGCTTGGCGCAGATGCCGGCGACCCCCAGCCCGCTACCGGCCGGGAGGTAGTAGACTTTGAACGCCTCCAGCTTCATCGCGCTGACGTTGGCCGCGGCGAGCACTTTTTCTTCGGCGGCGTAGAGCATGTCGAGGTCGGCAGCGCGGACGAAACACTGCAGCATCGTGATGTGCGGCCTGTGCGCAGCATCCAGGGCGAAGCCCTGCGGATAGACCTTGAGCAGACGAGCGTTGTTGGCCTCGGCATGCCGGAGCATCGTCCCGTCCGGCTCGAGCAGGATGTCGATGGCGGTGATCTCAGACTGCGTGGCCGGGAAGACAGTTTTCCAGTCGTTCTTCACGCTGACGACGGTCCAGCCCTTCGCGGCGGCTTCGTCGAGGCCCTTGTCGAGCTTGGCCAGGTGGTCCGTGCGGTCGTAGGCATATTCGCGCTCCGCGTCGTCGTGATGGATATACAGGCAGAAACGCGCGCCGCTGCCGGCCCCGGTGTATTGCAGCATTTGCAGGTCGCCGTCGGAGTTCCCGAACGCCGCGATGGGTCGGCGGCCGATGTGCTCATTAATGCCGATAGGTTTGCCTGCTTTGTCATCGTTGAAGTTCAACTCCGGCAGGCGCATGAGCACGGGCTTGCCATCCTGCATCTCGAACTTGGTCTTGATGCTGCTGCCGACGACCTGCTCCGGCGGAATGCCATACGTCTTCTCCGCCCAGGGGCGGATGAACTCGATCCCGCCGCCGGAGACGATGAAGGTCTTGAAACCGTTCGCCCGCAGGTAGGCGAGCAGCTCGAGCATGGGCTGATAGACCATCTCGGTGTAGAGCCTGCCGGTCTTGGGATGCTTCGCAGTGGCGATCCAATCCTTCACGATTTTCTCGAACTGCTCCGTGGTCATGCCCGCGTGCGTGGCCATGAAGAGTTCCAGGATCGCGCGTTCGCCACCGGCGGCCGCCGTCTTCAAATCACCCTTGAGGAGCGAGGCGAACGGCTCCTTCTCCTTCCACTCCGGATGGTCCGGGGCCAGCGCCTTCACCCGGTCGAGCGCGAAATACAACTGAACCGGCATCGGCTTCTCGCACCACAGCGTGCCGTCGTTGTCGAACACGGCAATGCGTTCCGGTACGGGCACGAAGTCCGGCGAGCCTTCCTTCGTGACCTTCTCGACGAAGGCGATGATGGATTGCTGGGCCGGGCCGTTATTCCAGGAGGGCAACGGGTCGGCGGCGTTTGCCGGCAGCGCCAGGCTCATGATGAACAGGACCATTAATGCAACATGCAACTTAAGTGTCATAGCATATCTTTCATGGCTGGAGGTTGTGTGGTCCGAAAGGCCGCATCGAATGGAAGTCATCTACCGGCCTCGCGATCCCGGCTCACAAGCTGTTTCAATCGGATCAGCGTCTGGTTCATTTCGGAAAGAGGAACGTAATCTGGAAGCGAATGCTCCAATCGGGCGCAGAGTCCGGTCCCTCGACCCAGTATTGACCACCAAGTTGGAAATTGACCGGCATGGGGCCCAATTTCACCACTTGTCCCACGCCGGCGAAGAGCGGCACGTTCCACTGGTGGTCAATCCAGTCGTAAGTCGACTCGGTGTTGAGCGAGAGGCTGGTCGCGGTCTTGAACGTGTAGGTGAGAAACGGCTGCAGATAGGTTGAATTCACCTCTTTGCGTCCGTCATCGCGGGCAAAGGACCAGATGTGGTTCGCCAGCACGCCGACGGTCCATGGCCCGGTCTGCTTCAGAAGCACGCCGGTCGGTCCGATCCCCCACCGATGCGCGCCCAGCAGATTGTGATCGGTCGCCGTGGGCAGCAGAAACACCGGGCCCGCGCCCCAGATGAACGGCTCAGTGGCGCTCGGCGAGAGGAACAGGCTCTGCGTTGTATCGCCCAGTCCGCCCTGCGACGTGCTGCCGATGACATCGTTCTGGGCAACGACCGGGACGATCGTTCGGGAAATGAGATTCCAGTCTTTCGACAGCGTGAAGGGCACAACCGGCTGAACATTGAGTAGGTATCTGAACGCCTGATTGCGATCGTCGCCGCGCGTCCCGAGGCCCAGCGCCCGCTCAACAAGGCGCCCGTTGCGACCCGGCCGACCGAAGTCGAGCCGATGGTTGGATTCCCGTCGCAACAGGCCACGCGGCCCGCGCGCACCGAACAATGAATGGAGTTGGCGCAGCAGACGCGGCCGGCCGCCACCCGGCATGTCGAATCCGCCGCCGAGGTTGAAGTTGCTTTGAATAGGCACGCTGATCAGGTTCGCGACAGGATTGGCCAGTTTCTTAGCTAGTGCTTCCGAATCCGACGCTGCGTGTGCCGGTGCGGGCCGGCCGTCGGTCGGCGCTGTGGTGGGTTGGGCCGCGGTGTCTTCCAGCGTGATGTCCGCACAGAGAAGGAACGGTTGCCCGTATTCGATCGTGCTCGGCGGTTCGTCCTCATCCACGCTTTCGACCGGTGTGAATGAGAACCATCCGGAATCATCCAGGGACAGGGGCTGCGGCTGCTCTTGTGCCTGGTCGTCCTGCTGGCATTGCTCGTACGGCTCGATTGCCAAGCCACGTTGACGCTCGGGCTGTTG
>DATKKX010000276.1:0-9412 GCA_035542775.1 Phycisphaerae bacterium
CGGTCTCCCACGCCCGCGGAAGGATAGGGATTCTCGACGCGTTGTTCATGTCCACCTCCGCAGTCTGTGTGACCGGCCTCGCCACACTGGATACGAGCATGGACCTTACCCGCTTCGGACACGTCGTCATCATATTTTTGATGCAACTGGGCGGATTGGGCATCATGACCTTCGCCGCCCTGGGCGCTCAGGTCGTCGGACGCCGACTGTCTTTCCGCTCCCAGGCCATCCTGTCTGACTCATTGTACCAAAGCGACGCCGCCGGCGCGCTACGGACCGATCTGAAACGCGTCTTTTTGCTGACCTTCCTGATCGAGGCGTCCGGGGTGCTGCTCCTCTACTCGGAGTTCCGACAGAGAACCACCGAACCCGAAGCCATGTTCTCCGCCGTCTTTCATGGCATTTCGGCGTTCTGCAACTGTGGACTGGGCCTGTATTCGGACAGCCTGATCAGCTACCGCGCCCGGCCGATCGTCCTGTGCACAGTAATGGCTCTGATCATCCTCGGCGGCCTGGGCCATTCCGTCATACTTGAAGCTGCCCGCCGTACCAAACGCCGGCTGCTGGGTCGGCCCGGCGGACCAATGATGATGAGCCTGCACGGCCGCGTCGTCCTGCGGACAACGGCCTGCCTCATCGTCGCCGGCACAGTTGGTTTGCTTGCCTTCGGGCAGACGCCCGACGAACGAACCTGGGGTGAATGCATCTGGGGTGCGTTGTTTCAGTCCGTCACCTCCCGAACGGCGGGGTTTAACACGGTCAACCTCGGTAATCTGCCCGCGGCGTCGCTCCTGGTTCTGATTTTGCTGATGTTCGTGGGCGGGTCGCCGGCCTCCTGCGCCGGCGGGATCAAGACCACCTCGCTGGCGGTGTGGATAGCCCATCTCCGCGCTCGGCTGCAGGGGATGGAGGATACGACGCTCCTCGGCAGACGACTTCCGCCGGATACGATCACCCGGGTCGCCCTGGTCGGCGGACTGTCGCTGGTGTGGAACCTTGCGGGCTGCTTCGTGCTGGCCGTCACGGAAGCACATGGCGGCAGTCAGATGACGTTCCTGAACCTGCTCTTCGAGCAGATTTCGGCGTTCGGCACAGTGGGCTTGTCCACTGGCATCACGCCCGGCTTGTCGGGCGTTGGAAAGCTGTGGATCATCATGACCATGTACATCGGCCGCATCGGCCCGCTGACGGCGGCGATGGCCGTGCTGCTGCCGCAGCCCGCGGCCGTCCGGTACCCGCAAGAGCGCGTGATGATCGGTTAAGGAAGGTGTGGCGTGAAACAGATTGTGGTGATCGGACTGGGACAGTTCGGAATGCACCTGGCTCGCGAACTGACCAAGCAACATTGCGAGGTCCTGGCCCTCGATAGCAACGAGCATCGCGTTGCCGATTTGCAGGACGACGTCCACCGCGCCCTCATCTGCGACGCCAAGGACCTGGACACGCTCCAGCAGGTGATCAGCGCCTCGATCGATGAGGCCGTCGTCTGCATGGGCGAGAGCATCGAGGCCAGCGTTCTCTGCACGCTCCACCTGCATCAGATCGGCGTCAGGCGAATCCGGGCCAAGGCCACCAACGAGGACCACGCCTTGATCCTGAAAGCAGTCGGCGCTCACGACATCATCTTCCCCGAGCGCGAAACCGCCGAGCGCACCGCCCGTCGCATCGCCCATCCCAGCTTGATGGACTATTTCCCGTTTGCCGAAGACTACCGGATCATGGAAATCGTCACGCCCAAGTCGCTGGTCAGCAGGTCCCTGCAGGAGTCCGAGCTGCGCAGCACCTTCCGCCTCATCGTGCTGGCCATCAAGACCGCCGCCGGGGAGTACCGCTTCATGCCGGAGGCGCAGGACAAGCTGAACCCGGGCGACGTCCTCGTGGTGCTCGGCCGCGAATTCGACCTGGCCAGATTCTCGGCCATTGACTGACGTCGACGACCGGCCCCGATCACGAACTGCCGATCACGATCCCCGCCAGAAAAACCAGTACGCCGCCGACCACCACCTGAAAGGCCGCCTGGAGCAACGGGGTGTCCATGTAGCGGTGCCGCACCCAGGAAATGATCCCCAACTCGATGGCCACGACAGCAACCGCGACGGCAGTGGCCGGGCCAAAGCTCCCGATCAGGAAGGGCAAAGTGTGCCCCAACCCGCCCAGCGTGGTCATCAGTCCGCAAACCAGGCCGCGGGCCCAGGGATGGCCGCGGCCGGTAAGGCTGCCGTCGTCGCTCAGGGCTTCGGCGAAGCCCATGCTGATCCCCGCCCCGATCGACGCCGCCAACCCCACCACAAACGCATCCCAGCTGATGCGGGTGGCGAACGCGGCGGCAAACAGCGGTGCCAGCGTTGACACCGATCCGTCCATCAACCCCGCCAAGCCCGGCTGAACCACTTGCAGCACGAACAATCGCCGCCGGGCCGTTTCCTCCTGCGCCCGAACGCTCTCCGTGAGTTGCTCTTTCTCCAGCCGCTCGGCCAGCGCCTCGTGTGATCGCTCTTCCTCCGCCAGGTCATCCAGCAATTGCCGGGTCCGCGCATCCGTGAGCCGCTTGGCCGCCGTCAGGTAGAACCGCCGGATCTCCGCTTCCATCGCCCCTGCCTGCCTCCGCACGGTTTCCAGCCGCAGCGGCTTGATCAGCCAGATGGGGCGACGCTTGATGAATCCCTTCACATCCTCACGGCGGATCAGCGGGATGTGCTCGCCGAACCGTTGTCGGTAGAGGTCGACCAGGCGGCGCCGGTGACCCACCTCCTCTTCCCTCATCCGCTCAAACACCTCGGCGGAACCGGGGTAGTCCTGCCGCAACCCGTCCGCGAAGTCCGCGAAGATTCGGGCATCCTCCTCCTCCAGCCCGATCGCCAAGGCGAGAATCTCACGCTCGTCAAGGCTGTCAAAGCTCCGCATGGTGTCATCTCTCCTGTGATGTCTTGTCCCGCAGGTTTGCCCGATGCCGCGATTCACGGCCAAGATCCGGCGGTAGCCGAATTGTATGCGCCGATGCGACAGAACGGAATGCCGCGCTCCGCAAACGCCTTTCACCCAATCGATCGTGCACCGATGTCCCGTCTGCGCGGAGCTCGCCGCAGAGCCGGCTTCAGCCGGGCTTGCCTGCGACGGCCGCCCTACACAGTTATTGGCCGGCCCTCCTCGGCGTGCTCCTCCATTCGCTGAACCTCTGGCACAGCACGAAGAACACCGGCACAAAGAAGACCGCCAGCACCGTGGAAGCGATCATGCCTCCGAAAACAGCGGTGCCGAGCGCCTGCCGGCCCGACGCGCCGGCGCCCTCCGCCACGACCAGCGGAGAGACGCCGAGAATGAAAGCGAAAGAGGTCATCACGATCGGTCGGAAGCGTCTTCGCGCCGCCTCCGCCGCCGCGTCGGCGATGCTCATGCCCTGGGAGTGCAGGTGACGTGCGAACTCCACGATCAGGATCGCGTTCTTGCTCGCCAGGGCGATGATCAGCACGATCCCGATCTGCGTGTATATATTGTTGTCCAATCCCCGCAAAGCCACCGCGATCACCGTGCCCAGCAGTGCCGTCGGCACCACCAGAATCACCGCTGCCGGACTGCTCCAGCTTTCGTATTGAGCAGCCAGCACCAGATAGACCAGCAGCACGGCCAGGCCGAACACAAAAACCGCCTGATGGCCGACCAGCTTCTCCTGATACGACATCGCCGTCCATTCGTAATCCATCCCCTGCGGGAGTTTCTGGTCAGCCATCTGCTCCATCGTCGTCAGGGCCTGCCCGGAGCTGTAACCCGGCGCCGCCAGACCCGTGATGGACGCCGCCGGATAGAGGTTGTAACGCGTGATCGTCTGAGCGCCAGGCTGCCACTCAATGGACATGAGCGTCCCCAGCTCCACCATCTGCCCGCCGGTGTTCCGCACATAAAGGTGGAGGACATCATCGATCTCGTATCGGAACCTCGCCTCCGCCTGGAGTCGCACCTGATACGTGCGGCCGAACGCGTTGAAGTCGTTGACGTAGGTCGAGCCCAGGAAGGTCTGCAGCGTGTTGAAGAGCGCGTCCAGCGGAACATCCAGGGCTTTGACCTTGGTCCGATCGATATTGAGATGGATCTGGGGGACGTTGGCGCTGAAAGTGGTGGTCAAAGACCTGAGGTCCGGTCGGCTGTTACCCGTGGTGATCAGATCCCTGGCAATCTGGTCCAGCTTGTGCAGGCCCAGCCCCCCGCGGTCCTGCACTTCCATTTGAAACCCGCCGGAAACGCCGAGTCCGCGGATGGCCGGCGGCGGAAAGGCAATCAGAATGGCATCCGACCTGCGGCGAAACTCGCGGCGCAGCCGCCCCAGGATGGCACCCATGCTCTGGCCGCGCTCGCGACGTTCATCCCACGGTTTGAAAGTGATGTAACACGCGGCCGTGTTGGAGCAAATGGTGTTCTCGAAGACGTTGCGGCCGACGATGCCGTTGACATTCTGAATGCCCGGTACTGCACGAAGGCTGTCGTTCAGCTTGTCGACCACCGCCTTGGTCCGGGCCTGCGAAGCCGCGTCGGGGAGCTGCACGCTGATGATGAAATAGCCCTGGTCCTCCACCGGCAGAAAGCCGGTGGGCAGCCTGAGAAATCCCCACGCGGCCGCGCCCGCCAGGATCGCATACACCCCCATCAGCTTGAACGGATGGTGGACGATCCACGCGACGATACGGCTGTAGTAGTGCTCGCAGCGGCGATAAAAAGCATTGAATGCCCGAAAGAAAATGAACTGCCGCCTCCCCGTTGGCGAGCGAAGGTACACCGCGCACTGAGCGGGCTTGAGCGTCAGGGCGTTGATCGCGCTGATCAGCGCAGTGGCGGCGATGGTCAGGGCAAACTGCCGGTAGAGCTGGCCGGTAATGCCGCCGAAGAACGCTGCCGGCAGAAAGACGGAGCACAGCACCAGCGTGATGCCGATGATCGGGCCGAGCAGCTCCCCCATCGCCTGAATGGTCCCCTCCTTCGGCGTCATGCCTCCTTCGATGTGCCGCGAGGCGTTCTCGACGATGACGATGGCATCATCCACCACGATTCCGATGGCCAGAACCAGGCCGAACAGCGTGAGCATGTTCACGGTGAAGCCCAGCGCGTACATGGCCGCGAACGCGCCGATGATCGTGACCGGCACCGTCGTCGCCGGAACCAGCACCGCCCGCCAGTCCTGAAGAAAGACCAGAATGACGATCAGCACCATCGCCCCCGCCTCGATCAGCGTCCAGTACACCTCGTGGATCGATGCGGTAACGAACTTGGTGGTGTCGAACGGAACCCGGTACTCAATCCCCTGAGGGAAGTGTTGCTTGAGCGCCTCCATCTTGGCCCGGATCCTGGTGGCCACGTCCAGGGCGTTGGCCCCGGGAAGCTGAAATACCGCCATCCCCGCGGCGGGCACGCCGTTGACCTGGAAATACTGATCGTAAGTCTGGGCCCCGAGCTCCACCCGGGCCACGTCCTTGACCCGAACGATCTCCGGCGCCAGCCCCTGGCCCGATTTCACCACGATGTTCCCGAATTCCTCCGGATCCGTCAGCCGCCCCAGCGTCGTCACCGTGTACTGATATCGCTGGTTGGGCGGCGCGGGCGGCTGGCCCACCTGCCCGGCCGCCACTTGCAGGTTCTGCTCCTGGACGGCGTTGATCACGTCCTGCGTGGTGAGGCCCCGCGTCGCCAGCTCGTCCGGATTGAGCCACATCCGCATGCTGTAATTGGCCGTGCCGACGACGGTGATGTCTCCGACGCCGTGGAGCCGGGCGAGCTCGTCGCGAATGTAGATGATGGCGTAGTTGCTCAAATAGAGGCTGTCGAACCGCTTATCCGGCGAGGTCAGCGTGACGAACATGATGATGTCGGTGGCCTGCTTCTTGGTCACGATCCCCTGCCGCTGCACCTCCTGCGGGACCTGCGGCAGGGCGATCTGCACGCGGTTCTGCACCAGCACCTGGGCCATATCGACGTTGGTGCCAACGTCGAATGTGACCGTCAAAGCGTAGGAGCCGTCGCTGGATGAAGTCGACGACATGTAGATCATGTTCTCGACGCCGTTGACCTGCTGCTCGATGGGCGCGGCCACGGTGTCGGCCACCACTTTGGCGCTGGCTCCCGGATAGTTGGCGGAGACGACCACCGTGGGCGGGGTGATCTGGGGGTACAGCTCGATCGGCAGCGCGAACACGGCGATGCCGCCGAAGACGATCGTCAGAATGGCAATGACGTTGGCGAAGATCGGCCGTTCGATGAAGAAACGAGACAGCATCTCAAGCCTCGCTTCACGCCCGCCGCACCGGCTGCACGGCTTCACGCCTGCTGCTTTGGACGCCCTCACGATTGCATGCCGCGGCGTCCGGCGTAGCGGCCGAGCTCCCGCTCGGCCGAGCCCGCGAGGGCGGCCGACCAGGAGGCCGCCTGCTATTGCCATGTGCAATCGTGAAATGCCATAGCCGTATAGCCGCCGAGGACCGGCTCCATCGGTCGAGCATCAACGATCGTTTGTCTGCAAACCGGCCCATAGCTCCGGGCGAATCCGCCCGGCGAACGTAACATGATAGTGCGGCCGCCCACGGATCAGCATTACCGCCCCACCGACATTCAGGGCAGCCTCATCGCCAACGAGGGCTGCCCTGATGAAACGAATGCGGCCTTTTCGGTTCGTCGCGCGCTCTAGATGACTCTCAGCACGATCTTGCCGCGTGTGTGCCCCCCCTGGCTGAGCTCCTGCGCCCGCCGTGCTTCCGCCAGCGGCATGATCGTGTCAACCACAGACCGGACCTTCCCGGCATCGATCAGCCTCGCGATCTCCGTCAACTGCGCCCCGTTCGGCTGGCAGGCGAAAAATACCGCCCGCACGTCGTGCGCGGCAGCTTCCTGCGCCGAGGGCACGGCAACGATGGAAACCAGCGTCCCGCCCTTCTTCAGGACCTTCCAGGAACGCCTCTGCGTCTCTCCCCCGATGGTGTCGAATACCACGTCGACGTCGCGAACCACTTCCTCGAAGCGGGTCTTCTGATAGTCCACGACCTCCTCCGCTCCCAGTTTGCGCACCAGGTCCTGATTCTTCCTGGATGCCGTGCCGATCACGTGCGCCCCCTTCCACTTCGCAAACTGCACCGCGAAGCTCCCCACTCCGCCGGCCGCGGCGTGAATCAATATCTTCTGCCCCGTCTTCAACTCCGCCTTGTCAAACAGCGCTTGCCACGCCGTCAGCCCGGCCAGAGGAACGGCCGCCGCCTGCAGATGATCGACGGACTTCGGCTTGCGCGCCACCTCCGACTCCCGCACCACGATGTACTCGGCATAGGCCCCGTCGCGGCTCAGATCCGGCCGGCCGTACACGTCATCGTTCTTCAATGTCCGTGTCACGCCGGAACCCAGGGCCTCCACCACGCCCGAGAAATCCCAACCCAGAATGAGCGGCAACGTGTGCGTCACGTAATCCTTCATGTACCCTTCGCGAACTTTCCAATCCACCGGATTCACGCCGGCCGCGTGGATCCGCACCAGCAGTTCGCCCGTACCCGGCTGCGGGACAGGGACATCTTCGTATTTCAGCACTTCCAGGCCGCCATAAGTATGAATTCGCACTGCTTTCATGGTCACGCTCATGTCTTGCTCCTTGTCAGTTGTCCCACACACCAGTGCGGCTCCGGCGGAGAGAGAGCAGGCCGTTGCAGTAACGGCCGCTTCCGGAGCCGCCACTCGTCCAATCGCGGGCCGCTCCCCCGAGGCGGCCCGGCGATTATTACCTCTCCGGCGGCTTATAACCCCCCGGCACGGCTCGCATGGCAATGGCCAGACGGTTCCAGGCGTTGATACTCACGATCGCCATCGTCAGATCCACGATCTCCTTTTCCGAGAAATGCGACCGCACCACGTCATACGCCGAGTCGGGAATATGGGTCTGGGAAACTAGCGTGACCGACTCGGTCCATTCCAGCGCCGCGCGCTCGCGGTCGCTGTAATACGGCGTTTCCCGCCAGGCGTTCAGGCCGTACAGACGCTGCTCCGTCTCACCGGCCGCTCGGGCGTCCTTGGTGTGCATGTCGATGCAATAGGCGCAGCCGTTGATCTGCGAGGCCCTCAGCCGGACGAGCTCGAGTAAGGGCTTTTCCAGCCCGCACTTCCGCACGTACATCTCCAGGCCCGACATGGCCTTCACCGCATCGGGCGATACCGTCGTATATCGAATTCGAGGTTCCATGAGACTCTCCCTTGATCAAGAGAACACCGCCGCCCGCGAACCAGGCCGGCCCCTCTTGTCCGCTCGCCCTGCCGCGCCGGCCATGCAAGACGCCCGCCTCACGGCCGACTTATCTTCGCCTTTCCCTTCTGGTCAGTTGCTCCTTGGCCGCCGCCACCACCTGCTCGGGCGTAAAGCCGAATTTCTTCTGCAGCTCTTTGAGCGGGGCGGAGGCTCCGAACGTGTGCATCCCGATCTGCCGGCCGGTTGCCCCGGCGTAACGACCCCATCCGAACGTGGCCGCCTGTTCCACCGAGACACGCGCGGCGACTGAGGACGGCAGCACGCTCTCCCGGTATTCCACGTCCTGCTGTTCGAACAGCTCCCACGACGGCATGCTCACCACCCGGGCCTTGATCCCCATGCCCGCGAGCTGCTCGTACGCGCTGACGCACAGTTGAACCTCGCTCCCGCTGGCCATGAGGATGACGTCCGGCTTGCCGTCCGTCGCATCGGCCAGCACGTAGGCCCCGCGTGCCACGCCGGTCGCCGGCGCATACTTGTTGCGGTCGATCGTCGGCACCGCCTGCCGCGTCAATATCAGGGCCGCCGGCTGGTGACGAAGCTGCATGACCACCCGCCACGCTTCGACTACCTCGTTGGCGTCCGCCGGCCGAATCGTGATGAGCCCCGGGATGGCCCGCAACGAAGCAAGCTGCTCCACCGGCTGATGCGTGGGCCCGTCCTCGCCCAGGCCGATGGAGTCGTGCGTGAAGACGTAGATCACCGGTATGTCCATGAGCGCGCTGAGCCGCAGTGCCGGCTTCGCGTAATCGCTGAAGATCAGGAACGTCGACCCGTAAGGACGAACCTTGCTCAACGACAACCCGTTGATGACCGCCCCCATGGCATGCTCGCGCACGCCGAAGTGCAGATTACGCCCGCCGGCATTCTCCGCGTTGAAGTCCCCCGCCGTCTTGAAAGTCAGCCGTGTCTTTGTCGAAGGCGCCAGATCGGCCGAGCCGCCGATCAGCCACGGCACATTCGCCGCCAGTGCATTGAGCACCTTGCCCGACGAGTCCCGCGTGGCCAGCCCGTGTGTGTCGGCCGGGAACGACGGCAGACCGCGGTCCCAGCCCTCCGGCAACTGCCGATGCTGCATGCGATAGAGTTGTTCAGCCAGATCCGGATGCCGGGCCCGATACTCGCCGAACAACGACATCCAGGTCTCCC
>DATKKX010000277.1:0-4253 GCA_035542775.1 Phycisphaerae bacterium
GCCATGGACCGGACACCCGGACTCGCTGACGTCGAAGGCCCGCGGCACGCTTGAGTCCGGCAGTCGCAGGAAGAGTTCCTCGTCGGGGATCGCCATCCAATATGCGGCCTGTTGCACGATCCGGTTCTTGATGGCCATGGCTCCGGAATCGGTGTCACAGAGTTGCCGGGCCGCGGCGATCTGGGCATCGTTGTACAGTACGCGGCTGGCTTTCAAAGGCCACTGCGGCGTACGCGGACCGACTGCGTACTCCGCGCCAAAACTGGTGCCCGCTCCTTCGCTTTCCCTCTGCGGTCCGCTGGCGGTTCCGACCACCCCGCTATGTGGTGGATCCACGGAGGGCAGGTCGGTGCCATTGCAGCCAGCCATTGCGCCCACGGTCAACCCTGCTGCCAATAACAGCAGACTGCCGGCTCGCGATAATGGGGCTGACAGCATCGGCATGCCTCTCCAGGTCCGCAATGAAGACGTCAATTTTACACGAAACCAGCCGCATCTTCACTGGCTTGCCCATATTGACGTACGATCCAATCGGCGATTGAGCAAGCCAAGACTACCTAGGGATGTGCACCATCATGGTTTGTGAACTGAAGTCCGGAAGAAACGGCATCTCCGTTCACCGTGAACGGCTAGACGCACGGGATTGGAGAGCACCAAATTTCACGTGGGTATAGCGGGTTTGGTTCTTTAGCGACAGGACCAAATACAGGACCAACCGCCCCGCACAAAAGGCCGAAACGCCACGGCACGGATGGACTGCACGGCACTACATGTAACGTGGGAAAACCGAATGCGGCCGAGAGGAGTCGAACCTCCATGAGCTTGCGCTCACTAGGACCTGAACCTAGCGCGTCTGCCAGTTCCGCCACGGCCGCGGATATTCATTGGCTCCTACCAGCGAGTCCCTTTCTCGGGTGCTGATGAAGGGGGAAGTCTAGCAAAGGGCAAGGCCGGGAGCAAGAGCCCGCAAGAGCCCTTCCGCTGGAAAAACTCACGCCGCCGAGGTCAGCAAGGTCGGCGTCTTGCCCGCCAGGATATCCTGCCCGTAAGCGTATCCCAGATCGAAGGCCTTGAGGTTCAGCGCCTCGGTCCCTGGCGGAACGGACGCCTCCACCGACTTCCGCATCGCCGCCGTATCCACCACCTTGGTCACCGCCGCGAAGAAGCCGACCATCACGATGTTGACCACCATCGGCCGCTTCAGCTTTTCCGCCACCCGCGTCGCCTGAATCGAGTACTTCTTCACCGTCGCCGGCAGCTTCGCATCCGGCTTCACCAGGTCCGCCTCGTATATCAACGTGCCGTCCGCCGCCAACTGCGGAGAGAAGCGGTTGTAGGCCTCCTGCGACAGAACAGTCAGGATGCCCGGCTGCGTCACGTACGGATACTCGACCGGGCTGTCGGACACGATCACCTGGGCGCTGCAAGCACTGCCCCGCGCCTCCGGTCCGAAGGCCTGCGTGAGCGTGGCGTGCTTGCCGTCGTAAATGGCCGCGCCCCGCCCGATGATCATCCCCGCCAGAATGACCCCTTGCCCGCCCAATCCGCCGATCTTGATCTCGGTCGTGCTCATGTGCGTTGATCTCTGCAAGTTACCTGGAACCGGACTTGCCCAGGACCTCTTCCCGCTTGGCCGCCAACAGGTCCACCAGCGACGGGCGGTCCCGGTTCACGAATTCGCCGCAAACGAACGGCTTCTGGAACTCAATGTCACATTCTCGCGTGTCCGCGCCGTTCTTGATCTTCACGTTCTCCTTGTACCACAGCATCCGCTCCAGCGCGGTCCCCAGCCGATTCCTCCGCTCATACAGCGTCGGGCACGGAGCGATGATCTCGACAAAGCTGAAGCCCGTCTTGCTCATCGCCGCCACCATCGACTTGGTGAGCTGCCGCACGTGATACGCCGTCCACCGCGCCACGTACACCGCCCCGCAGGCCTCCGCCAGGTTCGGCATGTTGAACGGATGCTCGACCACGCCGTACGGCGCGGTCGTGCCTTTTGCATTCTCCGGCGTAGTCGGCGCCGCCTGCCCCCCGGTCATCGCGTAGTTGAAGTTGTTGACGCAGATCACCGTGATGTCCGCGTTGCGCCTGGCGGCATGGATGAAATGGTTCCCGCCGATGGCGGCCAAGTCCCCATCCCCGCTGTACACCACCACGTGAAGCTCGGGATTGGCCAGCTTCAGCCCCGTTGCAAACGGAATCGCCCGCCCGTGCGTCGTGTGATACGAATCCAGCTTGAGATAGCCCGCCACGCGCCCCGTGCAGCCTATGCCCGAAACGATGATCAACTTGTCCAGGTCGATGCCGCACTGCTCGATCGCCCGGGCGAAACAATTCACCGTCGTGCCGATGCCGCAGCCCGGGCACCAGATGTGCGGCATGCGGTCCATCCGCAGGAATCCCTCGACCGGATTGGCTGTTTGCATCGCGGTTGTCATTTTGCAGCCTCCATGATCGCCTCAAGCATGGTCTGCGGATTGTGAACCGCCCCGCCGGGATGCTGGATCGAGACCACCTGACACTTGTCCGACGAGCAGCGCTCCACCTCCAGCACGATCTGTCCGAGGTTGATCTCCGGCACGATAATGGCCTTGACCCGCTCGGATAGCCGCCGGATGAGATCCTCGGGAAACGGCCAGACCACGATCAGACGCAGGTGCCCGACCTTGATGCCTTTCTTCTGCGCGTCCCGAATCGCCCGCATGGCCACGCGGGAGGTGATCCCGTAAGTGACCACCACCACGTCCGCATCTTCGAGCCCCTCTTCCTTGAAGAGGGCGATCTTGTCCTCGTTATTCTTGATCTTGTCGACCAGCCGGCAAACCAGCGACTCCTGCACCTCCGCGCTCATCGCCGGGTAGCCCTTCTCATTGTGCGTCAGCCCGGTGATGTGATAGCGATAGCCATCGCCCGCCTTGGCAAACTCGGGCACCATTTCGCCGTCGTTCACCTTGTAGGGCTCGTATTCACCCGGGCGCTTTTTCGTGTAACGCCGCGGCACGATCCTGATCCTGTCGGCCGTCGGAATGACCACCTTCTCGGTCATGTGCCCCACCACCTCATCCATCATGAACAGCACCGGCACGCGATACTGCTCCGACAGATTGAAGGCGTGAATCACCAGGTCGAAGCACTCCTGCGGGCTGTTGGGCACCAGCGCGATGATCGCATAATCCCCATGCGAGCCCCAGCGGGCCTGCATCATGTCCGCCTGACCCGGCAGTGTCGGCAGGCCCGTCGACGGACCGCCGCGCTGCACGTTGACGAACACGCAGGCGACCTCCGTCATTGCGGCCAGCCCGATGTGCTCCATCATCAGCGATATGCCCGGCCCGGAGCTGACCGTCATCACCTTGGCCCCGGCCCAGAACGCGCCCTGAATGGCGATCGAGGAAGCGATCTCGTCTTCCATCTGGATGAAAGTGCCGCCGGTGAAGGGAAACCTGGAGGCCAGTCGCTCGACGATCTCGGTTGATGGTGTGATGGGATAACCGGCGACGAAGTTGCACCCGGCCGCGATTGCGCCCTCCGCACAGGCCTGGTCGCCGTCCAAATAGTGGGCTCCCGTCAGAAGCCCCTTGATGTTTTCAGACACCCCGGTTGACTCCTCGTGGCGTCACTCACCTGGCTGCTCGCCCGCCTGCTGGGCGGGAACTCGTGCCCCGTGGATGGCGTAATCAGGACAAAACATGCCGCATAGATCGCATCCTGTGCAATCCCGGCCGTCGGCCAACGCAGGAAAGTGGTAGCCTTTGACGTTGAACTCCGGAGACATGGCCAACACTCCGGTCGGGCAGAATTCCACACAATAACCGCATCCCTTGCACCGCTCGCGGATTACTGTAACCCGTCCGCGAGCCTTGGGACGCGGCTTGCCGGTCATGTCGCCTTCCATCGTGGATGATGCTGGTTCGTTGCTCATCTATTTCTTCCCGCGAACTTGCCTCCGAAGACGGTCAGCCTAGCAATTGCCGGGCCATCAGGGAGGCACCCAAAGCTGCCTTGCCAAGTGATGGCGGCGTCGATCAGCCGCCTTGCCGGGCGGACACTGCGGATTTCTACTCTAGTCCTCCGTTACTCGATACCCTGATATCATAGAATCCTCGATCCAATCTTCCAGAATTCGACCGAGATCGGCCACGTCGTTCATCATGATGGCCAAGTTGTGCTTCTTCCCGGCTTGGTCCTTGACCAGATCCTTCAGCACCGCAGCAACCTTAAACCCCAGCCTTTGCAGCATCTTGACGGAA
>DATKKX010000278.1:0-5137 GCA_035542775.1 Phycisphaerae bacterium
ACGGCGGCAGCCCAGGTGGGCCTGACCAGCGCCGACTTCCTGCGGATCATCCGCCATCGGCTGATCTTCATCATTATCTTCTGGGTCCTTTCGTTCGGGCTGACGGCGGGCGTCACCGGCCTCTATGTCAAGTTCGATCCGTCTTATATGGCTCAAGCGCTGGTGCAGGTCGACTCCGTCACGCCGATCAACGTGCTTCAGCCCATGGAGCGGGAGAACATCTCGCAGGAGGAAGTCGCCCGACTGGTGTCCAACCAGTGCGCCTATGTGAAAACCCCGCAGGTGCTCATGATGGCACTGGAGGATGCCGACCTCCGATCCACGGAGTGGTTTGCGTGGGCTCAAGAGGAGGAGCGGGAACACAACGAAGATCCTATGGATCTTCTGGGCGACATCATCAACGCGTCGCCCCTTCGCGACTCCAATCTCTTCCGTGTTTCAGCCACTTGGTCCGTTCCCCGTGAGGTGATGATCCTGGTCAACACGGTTGTCGACAAGTACGCAATGGTCATAGACGCTCAGCAGAGGCAGGGGATTCGAGAAGCGAGCGAGCAATTGGGCAAGGAACTGGAACGCGCCAGCCTGGCCTTCGAGCAGAAGAGGCATGAGATTGAGGAGCTGCGCGGGAGTACGGAATCGCTCACCGAGGCCGGCGAAGGTCCCACCGAGCGGCTACGGACGTTGATGGCGTTGGTTACCGAAATCGGAGTGGAGATGCTCGGTCGTAAGTCGCAATGGGAGCAGTTGCAGAACGTTTCCCCCGAGCAGTTGCCGATCACCACGGATTTGCAGAACCTGTTGGATCAGGATCCGGTTCTCTACCAGTTGGAGCAACGCAGACAGCAGGCCCAGGACAACCTGGTAATGGCCACAAATACTTACGGGCCCAACCACCGTATCGTACGCCAGGCCAAAGTCAGCCTGGATGCGATTACCGACACCATCCAGGAGGCCCGGGCGACGAAGGTGGTCCGCTATCAGAACGAGCAGATCGCACAGGCCCAGCGCAGCTTCCTGGAGGCCCAGGACCAGTTGCTCAAGCTGAGGGAAAACCTGGAGGAGGCCAAGGCCGAGCAGCGCGACAAGGATGCGAAGTATGCCCGCTATCTGCGCCTGTTGGAGGAGCGAGACCTGCTCAAGAAGGACTTCGAGGGTCTCCAGGAGCAGAAAACGCTTCTGACCGCGATGCTCAACTCCAAGAAATCCATCAAGATTGACGTTCGCTCCCGGGCCATTGAGCCCAAGCGTCGCTCCAGCCCTCGGTGGGAAATATGGCTTCCCGCCGGCGGGCTGCTTGGATTGGTGCTGGCCGTCGGTCTGGCGTTCCTGATCGAGATGGCGGACAGCTCGGTCCGGACGCCGCGGGATGTTCATTCGGTTTCCGTTCTCGGCCTGATTCCCACCAGCGACGATGATGAAATCGAAATCGCCCGCGTCGAGACCGCCAGCATCGACGCTCCGCACTCCATTACCGCGGAAGCGTTCAGGAATCTGCGCGCCAATCTGTTCTTCAGCGCCCCTGCCGAGCAGCAGGGCGTAATTCTCGTGACCAGCCCCAGCGGGGGGAACGGCAAGACCACCGTGGCGTCGAACCTCGCGATCTCCATTGCGCTGAGCGGACGACGCGTCTTGCTGGTGGACGCCAATTTCAGGCGGGCCAGCCTCCCGCGGATCTTCCCCAATATGCGGGAAGACGGGCTCAGCAACCTCTTGATCGGGCAGGGAAGACTGTCCGACATGATCACGCCCACCTCGGTGCCCGGGCTGGATGTCCTCGGCGCGGGCCCGATACCGCCGAACCCCGCGGAGCTTCTGGGCGGCAGCTATCTGCGTGACGTGATCGTGGACGCGCGCTCGCAATACGACCAGGTTCTCTTTGACGGGCCGCCTGTCCTGCTGGTCAGTGACGCCATGGTTCTAGCCGGGGCGATGGACGGCATCCTCGTGGTGTGCCGGTACCGGGCCACGTCGCGCGGCGCCCTCCAACGGACGCTGAGTCAATTGGAGGCGATCAACGCCCGCGTCTTCGGGGCGGTGCTCAACTTCGTCGAGACCCGGGCGGGCGGCTATTTCCGCAAGATCTACCGCGAGTTCTACGAGTATCAGGAGCCAGAGGAGGAAGAAGGGCTGTCGCCGCGGCGCCGACTGGACGTACAGATGGACGGAACGGCCCTGCAGCCGTCTACCGGCCCGGCCGGTGCAACGGGCGCCGCTCCGGGAATTCCGCCCGGACCCGTCGCGGGTCCGCCCGAAGCCCCCGGCCCACCGCCGGTGGCACCACCGGCTTCCGGGGGCACCGCCCTGGAGGGCGGCGCGGAGGATCTGGGGATTGACGACAACGTCGATCTCGGCATCGGGCAGGTGCTGGATTCCGCCATCGGCCTGGACGAGGAGCCGCCGTCGGTCGGCGAGCCGCTTGATTCGGCACTTCCGGAACTGGACAAAGAGATCCAAAAGCTCAAGAGCGAGCAGGCCTTGCCGCACGAGCTGGATGCCGGCGACGAGTTCAAGCTCGAGGACCTGGACTTCGGAAGCGATTTCCGCGATCCTGATGAGCCTGCACCCGGCGGCGGCAAACCCAAGTAGGACGCATTGTGTCGCGATCCTCGGCTGGCCGGGCGGAGGCGGGACCGACCCTTGAGCGACTCCATTCATCTTGCCAGAGGGATCATCAACGAACAGGCCCAGGCCCTGACGGCCCTCAGCGGCGTGATCGGGGAGTCTTTTCGCCGGGCCATCGATGTCATTCTTTCCAGTCGCGGGCAGGTCATTGTGTGCGGCATCGGCAAGAGCGGCCTGATCGCCAGGAAAGCGGCCGCCACTTTCGCCAGCACCGGCACGCCCGCCGTGTTCATGCATCCGATCGAGGGCCTGCACGGCGACCTGGGTCTGGTCAGCAACGACACCGTTCTGCTGGCCTTGTCGAAGAGCGGGCACACCGACGAGGTGGTGAAGTTCGTCAACCACTTTCGTCGTGTCGGGGGAGCCGTACTGGCGGTTTGCGAGACCACGGACTGCCCGCTGGCCGAGCTGGCCGACGTGGTCCTGCCGATTCCCATTCGGCCGGAAGCGGGCCCGCTGGCATTGGCCCCCACCACCAGCACGCTGATGATGCTGGCTCTTTGTGACGCGCTGGCGATGGCGCTTCTCGACGCGCGGGGCTTCGACGAGGAGCAGTTTGCCAAGTGCCACCCCGACGGCAGCCTTGGGCGGCGTCTGCTGACCAGGGCTTCCGACCTTATGCATGCGGGCAAGGAGCTGCCGATCGTCGCAGGGGCGGCGTCGTTTAATGAGTTGCTGTTGGAGATGACCAGCAAGCACCTGGGGATGGCCTGCGTGGTTGATGACCGGCGGGCGCTTATCGGTGTCTTCACCGATGGCGACCTGCGGCGACTCCTCACCCGGTGCGACGCGCCCGCGCGAATGAGCGCGGCGGAGGCCTGGCTTCAGAGCCGGCGGGATCCCTCCGATCCGCCGGTGAAGTGCTCCACCGTGCCACCCGGGATTCTCGCCGTGGAATGCCTCAAGATCATGCGCGAGAGCGAAATCACCTCGCTGGTCGTGTCGGAAGACGGACGGCAGCCGGCCGGCATTGTCCGCCTGCAGGATCTCGTCCGCGCGGGACTGGGATGAGGGCGAGGTGATCGAGGCGGATCGAGGGGATGCAATTCACAAATAGAACGCAATTGGATTCGCGTCGGTTGGAGCAGATGATTCTGCAAGCCATCGGGGCCTGGCCGCATGACGGGCTCAGCGTTTCCATCCACTACAGTCGCGGAGCCGAATTCTCCGGCACCTGCTACTACGATGAAGGGCGGATTCGCGTCAATGTGGGGCGTCGCAACCGTTATCCGTACCCGATGCAGGCGGCAATTGCCCGCTCGCAGTCGAACCGCCGCTATTGGTGGCGCGAGCTGTACTCCGTCGAGCTGGTCGATGCCTATCAACTCGTCCTGTTCGTCTGCATGCACGAGTTCTATCACTGGCTGGTGAGGAAGGCCCGACGGAACGTCCGGCAGAAGGAAGCGCGGTGCGATCGCTTCGCGACGGCTGTGATGGTGGATGAATACGGTGCGACAGTGCGAGACTCGCGCGGCGTGCCGGTGGCAAGATCGACCTGGGATTTTCAAGACCTCAACGGCTTCGTTGCGGCGGCACTTCGCAGCCGCGCTCCGCGACGGGCAGCCCCTGGCGCGGCCGTTCGGTCGACGTGGGCATCGCCGGTTGGGGCGGGAAAATCAGGACAACAACTTCTTTTATTTGAGCCATGAGGTTGGCCCGCGCGCCCTGAATCGACGACATGGGCTAACCCGATTGCTTGTAACGCCTTATGGGTAGAAGATGCCACGCATCGCATCGGCGTTCGGTCGCGTGATCGATCCGTCAGCGGGGCCCGCGTCACGTATTGAACCATAACCTTAATTGCTATATAATGTTAGCGCGAGAATGCCAGCTGGACTGTAAGCTACGGCCTGTACGGTGGCTGGGAGTGCGGCCTAGATGCTGCATGCGTCGGCAACTCGCGAGGCGACCGTGGTGCCTAGAATTAGATAGCCGGCGAGCCTCCACGGATGGGCCTTGAAGGCAAAATAGAGGATCGTCGCCACGACGATCTGTAATCGATCTTCCACTCGCTGCGGCACCCTTTGACCGCGCCAATACTTCCAGGGTGCCGCACGCCTTTTTACCATACCACACATTGAAAGGGCATCACATGTGGATTGTTACCACGCTTGCTTTACTGTGCGGCGGCCTTCTGGGCGCGGCCAACCTGATCGTGACGAGAAAACCCAATGCCAAGGAACTGATCGACAAGCTCGTACCTTATCAGGGGGCGATCGGCGTGGTGATGTTTCTGTGTGGATTGTGGTGTCTGATCAGTCTGCTTCGAACGATCAGCGCAATAAGCTACGCACCGCTGTGGTGGCTGCTCCTGCTGGTGGTCACCGCGACACAGTTGGGACTAGGCTTTCTTCTCGGCTATGGTTTCATCAGCCGCTACGCCCTGAGCAAGAGCGCGCAGGCAATGGAGAAGGGCGAAAAGCTGCGAGTCAGGCTTGCTGCGTACCAGGGAGCGCTCGGAGTCACGGCGATCATTCTTGCCGGGCTCTCCATTCTCATGAAACTGATGGCCGAA
>DATKKX010000279.1:0-17709 GCA_035542775.1 Phycisphaerae bacterium
CTGCTTTTTCAATCTTTCCGGTCAGTTTCGCCAGACGCATCGGATCGATCGCCGCTGCGAGGGCCTCCTGGCTCGGGACGCGGCCGGACTTGACCAGCTCGGCGAGCGATTGCTCCAGCGTGTGCATTCCCTGGCTCTTGCCGGTCTCGATCATGGCATAGATCAGGTGCGTCTCGTTGTCGCGGATGGCGCGACGGATGGCGGAAGTGGCCACCAGAATCTCGGTTGCCGGCGTGAGCGTCTCGTTGGCCTGATCCCGGACCAAAATCTGACAAATGATGGCCCTGAGGGAAGCGGCGAGCTGGGTCCGCACCTGCATCTGCTGCACGGGGGGAAAAACGTCGATGATGCGGGCCAGCGTCTGGGCGGCGCTGGCGGTGTGCAGGCTGGCGAGGACCAGGTGGCCGGTCTCGGCCGCGGTCAGGGCGGTGGCGACGGTTTCCAGATCGCGCATTTCGCCGATCAGGATGACATCCGGGCGCTGGCGGAGGACGTGCCTCAAGGCGGAGGCGAATGACGGGCTATCCTCACCGATCTGCCGCTGCTCGATGAGGCACGTGCCGTGATCGAAACCGAACTCGATGGGATCCTCGATGGTGATGACGTGAGCCGCTCGGGTGCGGTTCATATGATCGACGATGGCGGCCAAGGTCGTGCTCTTGCCCTGACCGGTGCATCCGGTGACGAGGACGAGGCCATTGGGAAAATCGGCGAACCGCCGGACCTCGGGCGGCAGGCCCAGGCGCTCGAAAGGCGGAACTTTGGCGGGGATGGCGCGGAAGGCGGCGGCCATCGTGCCTCGTTGATAATGGACGTTGACGCGGTACCGGGCCACGGATCCGGTCGAATCGCGGCCGTCCGCGCCAGGCACCGGCAGGGCCAAGCCGAAGTCCAGGTCGCAATGATCGCGCAGCCGGGCGCGCTGCACTTCCGTGAGGACCGGCTCCATGATCGCCGGGATTTCCTCGGAGCCCAGGCGATGATCATCCAACGGCACCCATTGTCCGAAGGTGTACACGGTCGGTGGAGCACCCGCGACGAGCAGGAGATCGCTGGCGCCGCGATGGACAGTCTCAGCCAGGAGCGACATCAGGGCGAAGCCGGCGGCATGATCGGCCACCGGTCGCGGGACGGGTTGCTCCTGGTCACGCGTAATCTCCAGATCGCCATCGACCATTGGTCAAGCCCTCAAACCGCACAGACCCTGAAGACCTCCTCGGCGGTGGTGATGCCCGAGCGCACTTTTTCCATCCCGTCGCTGTAGAGCATGGTCATGCCGGCATCCCGGCTGAGCTTACGAAGGGTCTGGAGCGTAGCCCCGTCGGAGATGGCCTGGCGGATGTCGTCGTTGGGCACAAACAGCTCGTAGACGCCGATTCGGCCCAGGTATCCGGTGCCGTGGCACTTGGGACAACCCTCCCCGCGGAGCAGCTTGTCCACGGTAAAGCCGAGCTTCTGCATGGCGTGCCGGATGTTCGGCGTGGGCTCGAATTCCTTCTTGCAGTGCGGGCACACCTTGCGTACCAGCCGCTGGGCCAGGACGGCGACCAGCGAGGCGCTGATTAGAAAGTTTTCCACGCCGATGTTGTTGAGCCGGACCACGGCGGAGGCGGCGTCGTTGGTGTGAAGCGTGGAGAGCACCATGTGGCCGGTCAGCGCCGCTTGAACGGCGGTCCTGGCGGTGTCGTCGTCGCGAATCTCGCCGACCATGATCACGTCCGGGTCCTGCCGCAGCAACGCCCGGAGGACGGTGCCGAACTTCAGGCCGATCTTCTCGTTGACCTGGAACTGGTTGATCTTCGGCAGGTTGTATTCGATGGGATCCTCGACGGTACAGACGTTCCGCTCCGGGGAATTGATCTCCAATAGAGCGGCATAGAGCGTGGTGCTCTTGCCGGAACCGGTGGGGCCGGTCACCAGCACCAGTCCGTGCGGCTGATTGAGCTGCTGGCGGAACTGCTTGAGCATGTCGATGGAAAATCCCAGGGTCTCCAGGTTGATGAGGGCCTTGGAGTTGTCGATGATTCGGATGACCACCTTCTCGCCATGCATGTTCGGCAGGCTCGACACGCGCAAATCGATGGGCCGGCCTTCCATCATGACGTGGATGCCGCCGTCCTGCGGAAGGCGCCGCTCGGCGATGTCCATGCCGGCCATGATCTTGATGCGCGAGACGATGGGGGCCATCATCTGCGAGGGCGGGTTCAGCTTCTCGTAGAGCACGCCGTCCACGCGGTTGCGGATTCGCAGGTGGCCTTCGTCGGGCTCGATGTGGATGTCGCTGGCGCCCTCGCGGACCGCCGAGTAAATCAGGTAATTCACCAGCTTGATGACGGGCGAATCGCCGGCCATCCCTTCCAGATTGGTGATGTCCTCGACCTTGCTCTCGATCAGCTCGAACGTGTCGTCGGAGACGTCCTCGATGATGTCGTCGATGACGAAGACGTTGGCGGATTTGACGTACTGCCCCAGGATCTGCTGAATGTCGGCGCCGGAGGCCGCAACCACCTGCACCGAGCAGCCGGTCATGCGGGAGATTTCCTCGATGAGGAACACATTGGAGGGCTCGGCCATGGCGAGGGTCAGGACGTTGCGGACCTTGAAGAGGGGCAGGACGCTGTATTTTTCGAGATAATCGCGGGGCACCACCTCGACGACTTTGGCATCGACCAGGCGGGGCGCCAGCTTGGCGTATGGAACGCTGTAGGCCTCCGCGAGAGCCTCGACGACCTGGTCCTCCGAGGCCATGCCCAGCTCAATGAGGATCTCGCCGAGCAACTGCTTGTGGTCTCGGTTTTGTTGCTCCTCGACGGCCTGTTCGATCTGCTCCTGGGTGAGGATACCCTTGGCCACAAGGATCTGACCCACCTGCTTGCGGGTGCTGGATGTGATGGCGGGCGGCATAGCGATCTCATTCAGAGGGAGGGACGAGGCAGCATCACTTTCGAGCCGCCGCTCGCGCTGCCTGCCCGCGTCCCTCGATCCTCAACTGTCGTGTATTCCGTCCGTTGGTTCACCTCAAACCACTTACGTAAAGCTCTTCACGGCGGATTCCAGGTCCGCGAAGGCCTCAAAACGGCGAGCCAGACGCGTGATCTCAAGGATCTTGGCGCAGGTCTGATCGAGGCCGCAGAGTTTCACCGTGCCGTAGTCGTCCTCACACTTGTCCTGCAAATCCAGCAGCGTCTCCAGCGCCGCACTGTCCATGGTGGTCGCGCATGAGCAGTCGACGACGAGGTTCAACTTCCGTTGATCGACGCACTGGGAGACAACGTCACGAAACAGCTCGACGGCATCTCCGGACAATTCGTCTTTGACCGTCAAGACGGTCACGTTGCCGTATTCCGTCAAGGCTGTGCTCACGTCATCGTCTCCACATCTCTGTCGAGCGGTCCAACGGCCCGTGCCGGGCCGTGCTGCGATCCGATCATGACAAGCGGTCGGCCTGCACCACGCTCTGCGGCTGGTGGATGTCCGACTCCATGGGATCAGGCGATCCGTGCATGGCAGTGTTGAGGGCGCCCAACTGACTGATGCCGGAGCCCCCGGTGGAGCATTCGCGGGCGTCCTTCATGACGCGCCGCAGATCGAGCTTGAGGAATCTCTCCGCCAGCTCGGGGTCGAACTGCGTTCCGGAACAGCGCCGGATCTCGGCGACGACCGTCGGCAGAGGCAGGGCGGCGCGGTAGGTCCGGTCGGTGGTCATGGCGTCGAAGCAATCGGCCAGACAGATGAGCCGGCCCAGC
Organism: Phycisphaerae bacterium; assembly: GCA_035542775.1. Taxonomy (GTDB): domain Bacteria; phylum Planctomycetota; class Phycisphaerae; order UBA1845; family UTPLA1; genus DATKKX01. The sequence goes on from DATKKX010000279.1 coordinate 3,747, forward strand.
AACGGCACCGCGTGACTGGCCAGTCCGTAGGGATAGCCGCGCCCATCGACGCGCTCATGATGATGCAGCACGCCAGGAATCAGGTCGGCGACCTGGCGCACATGCGAGAGAATCCGGGCCCCGACCTCCGGGTGCTTCTTCATGGCGTCAAACTCTTCCTTGGTCAGCCGGCCGGGCTTGCAGAGGATGGCGTCCGGGACGCCGATCTTGCCGACGTCGTGCAGCAGCCCCCCCAGATAGACCCGCTCACAATCGACCGGCGACAGCCCTGAAGCGTGCGCCAGGGTGCGGCTGATGAAGGCCACCCGCTCGGAGTGACCGCACGTGTACTGGTCCTTGGCGTCAATGCTGTTGACCAGGGCGTGCAGCAGGCCCATGAGGAGGTCGGCCAGGTCATCGTACAGCCGCTGGTTCTCGAGGAAGGCGGCGACGCGATCGGCCACGGCCCGGAGCAACTGCACGTCCACCGAGGTGAAGTCGCCCTCGTCGCTGCAATTGATGGCCAGGGCGACGCCCAGGAGGCGCTTCTCATGCCACATGGGCAGGGCCACCAGATGCTGCAGCCAGGCCTTGGTCCACTCGAAGCCGGGGCGCTCGCAGACGTCGTTGAGGAGCAGGTAACCTTCGCCGTTATGGCTGGTCAGAGTAAGGCACTCCGCGAGGCGGTCAAGATCGTATCGTGTGGGGGCGCCCTCGCCGATCTGGACCACGCGGTTGCTCATGGCCTGGGCCGCAAAGGTGTCGGGCACACCCGGGGGGGCGTGCACTCCGGTGTGCTCGCTCAACACGAAGGCCATGGCTCGTACCCGCGATACCTCCAGCAGCTCCTGGCCTACGCGTCTGATCATGTCGGCGGGCTTTTGTGGAAGTCCCATCATGCCGCTGATCTGATAGATCAGGTGCTGTTCTTCGTAGGTATTCTCGAGGTTCTGGGTGAGGACGGCGATCTCCTCGCGCGTAGCCTCCAGCTCGCGGGCTTGTTCGACGTTCAGGCGCAGCAGCTCGGCGGCGGTCAAGGTCAGACCGTCGGGGACGGCACCGGCGTCAGCGGCGGCTCGCTTCATGGTCTGCTCATCGAGTTCGCACTGGGTGCAGAGCCGGAGGAACCCCTCGCCGCTCCCATCGGTCAGCATCATCACGCCCAGGACGACGCCCATCACGCGTTGCCGGTGGCGCACCGGCGTAACGATCACCCCAAGATCGGGACCCCAGGAATTCAACGGTGCCGGAGCCGGCGGCAACTGCTCCGGCTGGGACGGATCCCCGGCGCAAGCCGCCACGGCCAGCGAGGTGAGTTCCTCGCGGAATCGCTTCCCGTGGGACCACAGGAGCGTCCAAAGCCTCGCCGCCTCGGAATCGACCGACAGACATTCGCCCCGGCGATTCCACAACGACAGCCAGACGCCGGACTTTCGCCATCGCCGCGCCAGTTGATCGAAGGCTGCACGGGAGATGGGCCAGGTCACCTCTTGGGTGGGCAGTCGCCCGACCTTGGCTCTGGTCACGATCGCGTTGCGTGCTTCAGTCACGATGTCGTCCTCCAAGGGTCTCGGCGACCGCTCCGCCGAGTATCTCCTGGGTCGTTCGCAGGATCTCTCGCGGGCTGAACGGCTTGGGCAGGACCTTGCGGACGTTGGTTTCCTTCAGGTCCTGGTCGTTCATCGAGAAGCCGCGGGCCGTCAACATGACGACCGGGATGTTGCAGGTGCCGGGCTCGGCGCGGAGTTTCGCGCAGAGCTCCAGACCGCTGAGCATCGGCATCTGATAATCGGTGATGATCAGGGCCGGCGTATGCTGCACCGCCAGGTTGAGGCCCTCCTCGCCGTCGGCGGCGGTGATGACCTCGTAGCCGGCATTGCGGAGCTTGGTGGACACGACGTGCAGAATGTGCGGTTCGTCATCGCAAACCAGAATCGTCTGCTGACCCATATTGAGTACCCCCCATTCACGAGAATCACGGCGCGAGAGTCCGTTCTCGCACGCGACCTGCCGGCCTTCAGGGCGCCGGAGCACGGACGAGCGGGCACATCATCCCGCCTTCCGTATCCGAGCACGGACAAGCCGGGCTTGCCCGCGCCACCCGCCTGTCAGGCCATCAGCGGCAGGTTCATTCCAAAAGCACTCCCCTTGCCCACCTCGCTGGTCAACGTCATCTTGCCCTCGTGGATGGTCTCCACGATGTGCTTGACGAGATTGAGCCCCAATCCCGTGCCTTTGGCCATTTTCTTGTTGGCCTCGACACGGAAGAACTTCTCAAACATTCTCGGCAGGTCCTCCTTGGGAATCCCGACGCCGTTGTCGCTGACCTCGATGCGAATGATGCTGTCCTCTTCCTCCGGGGACATCCGCACCTGGACCTTGCCCCCGCTCGGCGTATATTTGATGGCGTTGCTCAGAAGATTGAGGACGGCCTGATACATCATGTCGCGGTCCGCCATCACGCGATAAACCACGGGGGTCAGTTCCTCGGACAGGGCGATGCCCTTTTCCTCCGCCTGCGGCCGGGCCACGTCGATGGCCTCCTTGACGATCATGGAGATGGCCACGGGCTCCTTGTTGATGCGGACCGTGCCGGCCTCGATGCGGCTGATGTTCAGGATGTTGTCGATCATGCGGCCCAGGCGGTCGGCCGAGACCTGAATGATGTTGTAGTATTCCTTGCGGGTCTTCTCGTCCTCGGCCTCTCCGTCCACGAGCATCTCCACATAGGCGCGGATCGACGAGAGCGGGGTGCGCAATTCATGGGCCGCATGAGCCACGAACTCGCTCTTGTTCTTGGAGGCTTCGCGCTCCTTGGTGATGTTGCGGAACATGGCAACGACGCCGTGCAGGCTGGCGCCATGCCCGGTCTGCGAACCCTCCGACAGCAGCGGAGAGAATCTCACCGCATAAGTCTGCGGACCGACCTCATGCTCGATGGAACGATTGGCCGCGCGGATGTCGGCTTCCCGGGCCTGCCGGATGGCGCGGACCAGCTTCTCATCCGGGACGATCTCGGCGATCGGCTTTCGCAGGGCCTCTTCCCTGGCGAACTGGAGGAGCGAAGCGGCCGCCGGGTTGGCCAGGACCAGCCGGTCGTAGGCATCCGTCACCAGGATCGGCTCGGCGATCGAATCGATGATGGTCTCCGCCTGCCGCCGATTGGTCTCGGACATGCTCATCTCAAGACTGAGCTGCTGATGGGCGTCGAGCAGCTCGGCCACGCGACGCTCGATGTTTCCGGTGTGCTGTTCCACCGCCTGATAGAACGGCTGAAGCTCGGCGGCGACCGGAAGGTCCGCCAGCTCGGCGGGCAATCGCCGGGTGTCCCGGGCGATGGCCTCGCGGATGCCGGCCAAAGCGGCTTTTCGCGCGTACATCGCAGCGACGAGCACACCGCCGCCCGCAAGAATCAAGGCCAGTGCTCCGATAGCATGCCCGACAGCCAGGCCGGTGCCTTGACCGGCCGAGCGGAGCATGCCGTAGCCGATCCACGCAAAAGCGGCCGCAAGCGGCGGGAGCGCCCAGTAAGGCGTAATCCGAAGCCAGGCGATCTTGCCGCCAAGTCCGGGCGAGAAGGCATTGGCGCGTCCCCGGCGGACGTCCGCCACGGCATCATGCAGAGCGGCGGTAGGACGCCCCGCAGCCTCCCGCTCGTCAGGTTCGTCGTCGATCTGCGACCAAGGCTTGATGTTGCCTTGCGTCATGGCTCCCCCTTGGAAAACGAGTCTGCGGTCATGTTCCTCTTATCGACGGCCGGGCCCCGGGCGCTGCCGTGTCCGGTCGGGCCGGTCTTCGGGCCGTCACGCTGCTGAAGCCTGTTCAAAAGAGTCTCCGCTACCGGCGATTCGGGCTCGAGTGCCATGGCCTTGACATAGGCCTGTCTGGCCTCCTGGCCGCGTCCCAGTCCCTCGCAGGCCCGGCCCAGGAGGCAGAAGGCAGTCGCGAACTGCCCGTCCATCTGAACCGCCTGGGAGGCATTGGCATAAGCTCCGGCATGGTCGCCTCGGCTGAGGGCGATATGCGCGGCCAGCAAGAGCGACTCCGGTGTCGGTGCAGTGCCGGCGTGCAGCGTCCGAATGGTCTCCGCGGCCGCATCCAGGTCGCCCAGCATCAGCGCCGCCTGGGCGTACATGCACCAGCCGGCCACGTCGGTTTCGTCCCGGGCCATGAGAGGCTTCAGGGCCCATTGGGCCTCGCGCCAGCGGCGCACGGCAAGGCAGGCACGGGCCAGATCCCGCATCACGCTGGGCGAAACCGAATTGGCCGGACCGACGTTCGTCTGGCCCGTGAGGCCGCCGCCCATCGAGGCGCTCTCCACCAGCGGCGTCAGCACCGCGATCGCTTCCTCATATTGCCCGGCCCAGACCATGATGCGGCCTGCTTCGGCCGCCAGGCCGGCATCGCCCTTCTGGATCCGCAAGGCCTCCCGGGCATACTCGACGGCGGGACCGCGCAGGCCGAACGTCTCGTTCAGGTGGGCGGCAAGCATGCGCATGGCGGCGTTGCCGTCAAAGTCCTCCAGGCGGCTCTCGATCAGCTCCATCGCCTCAATCGGCTTGTCCAGCGAAACCAGCGTCTCCGCCTGGGCGAGGACATAGACGGCAACCTGTGGTTCCTGTATCGCGGCGGCCGCATAGTGCTCCAGGGCCATTTCCAGATCGCCGTAGCGCTGGGCCACGATGCCGGCAAGGTACTCGACTTCGGCGCCATCGCCGGGCAGCGCCGCCGCCCGGCTGATGGCGATGCGGGCCTTGGCCAGATCGCCCTTCTCGAGGTGAAGCCTTGTGGCGAGGACATAAACCCGGGCGTTGTCCGGGGCCAGCGCGAGGGCCTGTTCCAGCACCTTCTCGGCCTCATCCAGGCGGCCGGCCTCAAAGTGATTCTCGGCAAGCTGGAGTTGGATGTCGCCGCGCACGTCATTCCAGTGCCGCTTGGCGTCGGCCTTGCGGGAATTGGAGAAGTGCTTCTCCCAGATGCTGCTGCCGTCGAACTGGCAGCCGCAGCCCATCAGCGCGGCCGACAGAAGAAGCGCCGCAAGAGCTGGGCGGTGACGCGGTTGTGACAGCAGTGTCATGGCACTCTCCCATCCGGGTCCGGCAGGGCGACTGTCCGGTCCCCCGGCTCGCCCCCCGTTTTGCCGGTGCCGCCGGAATCGCCCTCCGTGCCGGTATCACCGCGGGCGCCGCCGCCCTCCTGGTCCTCTTCGAGGCCCGCCGGCCCCTGAAGGCCCTCGGGGATCACGCACGGAGGCGCGGGGCGTCCCCATGGCGGAGCCTCAATGCCCTCTTCCTCGGCAACGCGATCTCTGACGTAGGTTCGGATGACGGAGGCGTCCTCCTCCCAGTTCCGCTTGCCCAGCAGCTTCTCCTTGAGCTTGGCGGCCTCAATGTGGCGGGGCTGGTTGTGGATAGCCAGATCGGCGTCCCACAGGGCCATGCTGATGTTGCCGCGCTGGAGATGTTCCAACGCCCAGCGGTAATGCATCTGGGCCAGTCGGTCTCGCCCAAACCACTGCAGGCCCTGTCTCATGCCGACGCGAAAACGCTCGGTATCCTCTTTCAGCTCGGCGCTGGCCGCTGCTTCGGGCTCACCCTTGAGGACGTGAACGGTGAGCAGGATGATGACCTCCTCGCGAACAGTGGTGTCCCGCGTCCGGCGGAAGAGCGCCCCCGCGATGGGGATGTTGCCGAGGCCGGGAACCTGGCCGCGGTTGGCGGTAGTCACCTCACGGAAGAGGCCGCCGATCAGGATCGTGCGGCCGTCCTTTACCAGCACGTTGGTGGTGACTTCGGTGGTATGCTCGAAGGGCAGGTTCGCGTCGGTCAGACCGCCGGTGGAATCCTTGGGATGGATCTCCATGCGGACATAGCCGTCGTCGCCGATGAACGGCCGGAAGCTCAGGAGGGTGCCGGTTTCCAGGAACTCGACCTTCTGAACGGCCGTCGTTTCGGTGATGGTCGTCGTCAGGTAGCCGTCGCGCTGACCGACGATCACCTGGCCGCTCTGCTTGTCGAGAGCCAGGACCTTGGGGTTGGCGAGAACGTCGGTGTCGGTGATCTGCTCCAACGCCCGGATGAAGACGCCGACCTGATCATCGATGATTCCGAAGGTAAAGCCGCCGTTGGGCACGCCGCTGTTGAAGTCGGTCCTCGTGGTCCAGGTGGTTTCCTGGAGCATGGCAGCAGGCGTGTCGCCGGTGGTGATGCTCTGCGCGGCCGGGCTGGCGCTGGACAGTTGGGTGAAGTCAATTCCGCCGACTGTGGTGAAGTCGATGCCCAGGGCATTGTCTTCATTCAACGTGGCCCGCATGATCGTCGCCTCGACCAGCACCTGTCTCGGGTGCGTGTCGAGCTGCTTCAGGACTTTCTCGATCTCCGCAACCCGCTCGGCATAGTCGGTAACGATCAGGGTGTCGGCCGCCGCGTAGGCGTCGCCCTTGGTATCGCCCGGACCTGCGGCCCCGCCCAGCCCCGCCGCCGAAGGGGGCGTCACCGAGATCTTGCCGGCGTTGCTCACCATGGGCTCGACCAGGGCTTTGGCTGATGCGGCGTTGACGTACGTCAGGGAGATGACCTTCGTGACAATGCTGCGTTCCGCCTCCATCAGCTTGGCGATGTCCTCCAGGGGCAGCACGTACACGAAATCCCCCTTGGTGCGATAGCCCAGCTTGTTAGAGGCCAGCATGGCCTGGAGGGCCTCGTCGAAGGTGACGTTGTACAGGCTGGCCGTCACGGTGCCGGTGACTCCGTCAGCAAGCACGATGTTCCGCCGCGTGGGTTCCGACAGCATTCGCAAGGCGTCGGCCAAAGGCAGGCCGGAGACGTGCATGGTCACACGATCATTGACGCCGACCTTGATGACCTGATCGGGCTGTTCATCCTTGCCGACAGCAGCCTTCGCAGCATCATCCGAGGCCGGCGGGAAAGGCCGAACTGGAGATTGGGCTCTACGCGAGGCTTGGGCGACTTTGCCCGACGTCGGCTCGGACCGCTTTTCGGCCTCGCCCTTCTGATCTCCGTCGGATCCGGTGCGGGCATTTGACGGGTTCGGTTCGCCCTCGGCGGCGTGGATCTTCTGGGTTACCCCGGAAAACACGCGATTCCAGACCGAGGTCGACCCGTCGTCGTCGCCGAGAAAGCGGGCCTGGGAGCCGCTTTGTCCCTGGCCCTTCGTGGAGAGAGCCATGAGCGCAATCGCGATCAGACCGATCGCGAGACTGCGGAATCGCCGCAGGCGACGAACACGCGAACCCAGTGTCTGTGGGTTATCTGAGGGCAACCCACGCACCATACGGAACCCCCCTTCGCCTCGCAGGAGGCGGCCTTCCAACTTGCTTTGTACCTGTAATCAATCGGTTGTCGGACGATGGGGGTTCTGCTTCAAGGCAGGATCACGGGACGCGTAACGCCGTTCTTTTGCAGCATCACGCGTTTCTCCTCGATGCGAACGACCGAGAACCCGTTGATCGTATCTCCCACGTGAACCAGGCGTCCGGAAATGAAGGCGGAGGGCACCGATCCGATCATGGTGGATTGCAGCTTCAGCTCGGTCAGCTCGTCGGAGATCTCATTGAGCTCCTTGGCATGGCGATCCCGCCGCTCGCTGAATGCGTCGCGCATCTTCTCCCACAGGGAGGCACTGAGCTGGCCGGCCTGGGTGTCATCCTCGGCGGAAGGGCCCTCTCTTGGAAACTGCGACCACGATCGAGCCTTGAAAATGTCACGAGCCGGCGTCCGCGGCAGATCCTGGACCGCGACTTTTCGGGCCTTCTTCTTCTCGGCCGCGCCCTCCAGGTGCTGGGACGCGTCTTTTCCCTGGGACGCCGCAACGGGGCTGGCCGCAAGCATTTTTGCAGCCGCCGCATCCGGAGCAGCCGGCGTTTGCTGCGGCACCGGCCGGACTTGCGGAGCGGTCGGGTCGACCGGCGCCACGGCGGCGGCCGGCAGCGGCACGGCGGCCGCGGGAGCAGGCTCGGAGCCGGACAGGAAAAGGCGGCCGACGACCACAATCAGGACCACCGACAATACGCCCATGATGGCGGCCTTCTGCTTGTTGGCCGCCAGCTCCTGCGAGATCTTCTTCAGCAGTTCCTGTATGCGATCGGACATCCGAACCTCTATCCGGGTTTGCCTGGCACGGAACCTTCGTGATGCTGATAAGTATGCAGCGTCATCTCCACGCTCACGGTGCCGGGATGCTGGTCATCGTTGACCGCTCTTATCGACTCAATGTGCGACAGCCTCGGCAAAGACTCCACGCGGCTGAGGAACTCGAACAGTTGGGTGAAGCTGCTGCGGAACGAGATGAACACCGGCAGAATCGTTGTTCCCGAAGCCAGTTTCAAGGGCTCGGGCAGCTTGTTCTGTTCCACGCACAATGGTTGCCTTGGCTGGACGACGTAGTCGTCGATCTTGCTCTTGTTGAGGCTCTCCGAGAGATCGCTCAGGAACTCGCCAAACCGCCGTTCCACCGGAAGCCGCACGTGGAAGTCGCGCATGGCCTCATCCAGCTGCATGATGGAGGCGTAGAGGTCTCCGACGTTGCCGAGCTTCTGTTGCTCGGCCTGAACGGCCGCCTGCTTGGCGACGATCTCCGCCTGGCAGGCCTTCAGGTCCTTGATGCCCGGCCGGACAAGCCCGAGCACGAAGGCGGCGGTCAAAACGATCACCGCGACGACGGCCGCGACGTTGAGCTTGAGCATGTTCACCGGGATCCTCCCTGCTGCTCTAGCAGCCCACAGCTCAGCTCGAACAACTGGGCGCGACGTCCGGCCCAGACGATCGAACCCCTGACTTCCATCTGGACCCGATCGAACAGGGGAGAAGTCTCCAGGGCCGCGGCGAAGCGGACCACGTCGGGGTTGTCCACCGCGATCCCCTTGAGTGTGACTCGGGCTTTCGGCGGCGGGTTTTCCTTCGTTTTCGGCGTGTTCGGCGCGGACGGCGAGGGCGGCGGCCTGTCGCCCGGCGGCTGGGGCTCCTGCGCTTTCGGGGGATCGATTTCGGTGGCAAACTGAGCCAGAGACGGGCAATCAACCGACACCTCGGTCAACACGACCGTGTCGGGCATACGGCGGCTGAGGTCGCTGAGCACCAGCACCAGGCTGGGCTGGTCCTCAAGCAGCTCGCGAAGGCTCTGGTGATCCCGCAGATCGGCCTGCTCGGCCTGCATCGCCGCCTTCTTGGCCAGGTGGATGGTGATCTGCTCCTGCTGCCTGGTGATGTCGGGCAGCATCGCCTTGGCGGTTGCCACGCGATGGTGGTGCGCGACCACCCAAACGACCATGATCGCGATCAGCGTACCGACACAGCCGGCGCGGAGCTTGATGGCCCCCCTGACCGTCCGGGCGGCGTGGTAATCGGCTGGAATGAAATCGCAATCCTTCACGTTTCCGAATTCCTCAGCGGGGCCGACGCCCTCGTCAGCCGCCGCGACCACATCCGATCCACCGTATCTTCACGTTGCCGGTAAGAGCCCGGCACCACACCACAAAAGGTCCGCCGGATCTAAGGGGCCATCGGGGCCACCTGGACGGCATTCCTCAAAGCATGCGATTCCGGCGTTTTCACCCATTGCGAGCCTCGCAGTGCCAAGCCGCTGGCCACCGTCCAGGCCGGCTGGATACTCCGACGGTCGCGCCCGCCCAGCAGACCAAGCCGCCCCACGCCGCGGAGCGGATGTCCGATGGTGCAGGGGACATCCACGGCCTCCCCGACGATCTTCGCCAGCGACGGTTCATGGGCCTCGCCGCCGACGAAAGTCAGACTCTCGGGACGCTGCCCGCGGAAAGTCACCGCGAAGTAGCGCAGGCACAGTTGCACATCGCGGGCCAACCTCTCGACGAGGGGCCGGACCGCATCGGAGACCGCGGCCTGCACGTCATCCGGCACGGGGTTGGCGTCACCGGCCCTGCGGCCCCCGGAGCCGCGCATGATCCGAATACGTAAATCAGCGGCCTCCTCCCGGGAGATGCTCAGGGTCTGGGCCACGGCGTTGCTGAAGTGCTCGCCGCCGACGTCGATCACCTTCAGGAAGGTCAGCTCGGCGCCATGGGTGACCACGATCGAGGTCCCGCGCCAGCCCACGTCCATGAACACGTTCACGGCCTGGGCATCCTCCGCCCGGCGAAGGTAACGGACGAAGCTCCTGGCCACAGCGCACGGCGTGATGTCAAGGGCGATGGGCCGGAGCTTGCAGGCCTCGAGCAGTTCGAGGCGGGCGCGTACCTCGTCGTCGGGAGACGCGAAGACGATGATCTCCTGTTTGAGCTCGTTTCCGTGCCGGACCTCGCCGGCCACGATGAACCGAAACTGTGCGCTCTGTCCACCCAGATCAAACCGGTCCTTGGCCTCGAATTCGACCGCGGTGGCCAGCTCCTCGGGCGGCATCTTGGGCAGGCGAATGCTCTTCATCTGGAACGAGCTGATGCCCATGGCGCTCACCGCATCGCGGCCCTGAAAGGGCTGTTGGCGCAAGGCCTCGCTCAGGGCCCGCTCAATGGCGGCCTGGCGCTCGGAGGGATCTTCCACGGACAAGGGAATCTGGTGGTGCGCCGCGGCCACCACCGCCGGATGGCCGGCATCGTCCGAAAACTGCAGGAGCTTGATGCTCGACGTGCCGATGTCCACACCGATAGGGCCATGCTTTGGGCGTCGTCTGAACAACTCAATCCCCCAGATAGCGCCGGTCGTCCCCCCCGAACTCTCGATCCTCTGCCGATCACCCCTCGACAGCTCCTCAGGTTTCATCTCGCCAGCAGCACTCTTGGATTCCCCGTCTTCAGTGGGAACTCGGCTGTCCCAAGTTGGCATTCCGTGATGTTGACTGCCCTTAGTGGCTGGTGGACGTAGGCGCCACCACAGCGAGAGCAGTCGTCGTGGCGGTAGTAGTCGCCGCAGCGACACCCGAATTCGGATCGGCAGGCGAGCCAAGACCAACGGGAACAGCCTCCGCGACAGTCGCCAGCACCTTGGTCAATCCCTTGGTCACCGTCGTCTTCGCACCGACCGGCTGCACGGTCACTTCGTATTTCTGCCCGGCCGAGCTCACCTGAAGCACGGCCGCCGTCGTCTGGTCAGTGGTGCCGAGGGAATTGAAGCCGAGAATGCTGTCGCCGCCGAGATCGTAAGCAATCAGCTGCACACTCTTGAGGCCGGCATTGCCGGTCGGACCAAAGCTGACCACGTAGGGCTGATGCGTCGTCGGATGGGTGATCGGCGTATCCGGCGTCGCCGCCCGGGCCAGCCAGTACTCATTGCCGGTGGCATAGACCTTGATGACGATCGGGTCATCCGGCCGGGCGATGGCCAGGCTTCGGGCGTATTCCACGTCCGCCGCGAACATCTCGGCCGCCAGCCGGCCCTGCTCGGTGGCGGCGGCATCGCTCGTCGCCAGGGCCACCAGGCTGAGAATCGCAACTATGGCGATCACCACAATCAACTCGGTATACGTGAATGCTGCTCGTTCGCTCATCGCTCATCCCCCAACAGTCCGGCCGGCCATCCGGCGGGCGCGGCCTCAGAATCCGAGAACATCACCGCTCGACGCAGCGATCTCCCGGCGTTCCTCGTGGGCCACGCGCCGCGGCGGGCAGACCCGGAGCCGACTCCAGTTCGCGCGACTGGGTTGGTGCTACTTCGGACGGCTCCGCCCGGCTGAGGATTTATCGGTGGTCTCCGCCTGCGTCTGCACCTTGATCGGCTTGTTCCGCAGGTGGTCAAGAATGCTGGCCAACAGCTCGTTCGTCTTCTGGGCTTCCGCGATCACCGAATAGCGTTGGGCGCCTGCGTCCGGTATCTGGGCCATGGCAGAGGGCAGCATACTCGGACGCGCCTGCCACAGCTCGACGGCGATCACTGTCAGCAACACAGCGATCACGGTCAGCAGACACCGTGTGAAACGATCCAGTCGAACTTCCTGGCTGCTCATGGCATTACCTCCTCAGTTTTCCTGCCAACTGAGATACGTGATGGGCGCAAGCCCGGTCGAAGCGTTGGCGAAATCCCAAAACGTCGCGCGGGCACAGTCCCAAGTGAAGTTGTACGACCCGGTGGATTTCAGCAGATTGAATCCTCTTTTCAGAATGCACGCCCCGGTGACATTTAGCCTCGTGCCGTTCTTGTTGTTGTCCATGATCACGGTGGAGACGTACAGGGAACCAACGACCGTCGTCGTGGTGTTGTCTTTTTGAGCAACCAGGTTTCCGATGATCACCAGGGCGGGATAATCCTGGACGGCAGTCAGTTGGACGGTGTCACCGTTGAGTTGACAATTGCCCGTGATGACTAGCGTGGCGTTCACGACCGTGCCGTTGTTAAGCGAAAGATTGCCCGACCTGGTCACGATGCGCCCGGGATTGGTGGCCATCGTCGCATCCAGCGCCGCATTCAGAGTCGCGGATTTGGTCGCATCGATGTTACTATCGCTGTAGGCATAGGCCGTGTAAGTGTTGCCGTTGACGGTGTAGGAGGCATAATTCGCCGCGCTAAACGACGGGAGGCTGTAAGAGCTGACCCAGCCGGTCACCGAGGTGGGCGGACCCGATCCTCCGCAGCTCATCCAACAGAGCCAGTCGGTCGCCGTGACAGCGCCGTTGCACCACCCATATCCCCAGAGTTGTCCACCATTGGCATGCACATTGCCATACACGTTCACCGAAGACGGTACCTCGAATGACCCTCCACTCATCAGCGAGGCATCGCCGAGCAGGGCATACGGTATCTTGACCTTGTTCTGCGCCGGCCGGATAACCTTTGCCGTCACCGTGTGCTTGCCGCGGATGCTGCTGTCGGGATTCTTGGCCACGCCTACAGCGGTGATCGTGAAAGTGTCTGAGTTGGTCGCATCCTGAGCGACCGTCACGTCGGTGTAGTCGTTGGTGGAATCGACGGCGATGCCCGTGGCTCCGTGCCAGTAGTCGCAGCCTCCCACCGTGGTGGGAGGATACATCAGGAAGTGGGAGGCGATGCCCACGCCGGACTCGGCCAGGTACTGGGCCCGCACGCCTCCGTACCGGTTCACGGCCTCCGGCATGACCGTGCTGTGCTCGGTCAAGTAGGCCCAGCCCAGCGCCGTCACGACCGCGGTGAACCCCAACACCAGGATCAGGATGTAACTCCGCCGCCTCAGCGAGGGGCGGGATGGAAAAGAGAAAGATGAAGGATGAGAGATGAAGGATGAAACGGCGCCGCCGGATGGACGGTGAGACCAAATCAGGGGCGGTTCCTCGCTCACCCCCCACTCTCTCTCATCCATCTCTAATCGGTCTTTGTTCATCCTTCGTCCTTGCGCCGTTATCCTTCATGGTGACGTGTATACCTGGTTTATCGTCACCGTGGGATACGCGGCGAAGCCGTCCCAAATGGAGTAATACTTTCGCCGCACTCTGCTCTGGGTGCCGGAGGGCGCGATCCTCGTATCCGCCAGAAACAGATAATCGCCGGGGGCTTTGGGACTTGCGGCGACCTGGAAAGCGACCTGGTCGGCCCCGGTCCCGATGGCAAATCGCACGTCGACCGTCCGCGTGTTGGTCAGGCTCGGATACCCGGAGAGGCTGACCGATTGCACGTCCGAGGCCCACACCACGGACTGCAAGCTCGAGGCCGAGATCTGCGCCTGCAGGGTCGTGTAACTCGTGAAGTTGGTGTAGGTCACCGCGGTAGAGGCGGCGCTGGCGGCGTTGGTGTATTGATAGAGGATCTGCTTGGCGGACGAGTCGTATCGAATGACGGCCACTTCGTTCAGCGTCATATGGTCGTCGGCGTTGGCATCCCGCACCCACAGCGTCACGCCCGCCGACTGGACCTGGCCGATGGCCCGGGACTCCCGGACAGTCTCACCGATCTGGTTTAGCGCATAATGACCGGCCGACACGGTATCGCGAATGTCCCGCGTTTCCTGCGACGCGTTGGCAATGGCGAACACCAGGGTGGCGCCACCGGTGGCGGCCAGGGCGCTGACGGCGGCGGCGGCAAGCAGTTCC
>DATKKX010000280.1:0-3447 GCA_035542775.1 Phycisphaerae bacterium
CGCGGTTGGTCTGGATTCGAGCTGCGCATCACCCAGACTCCGATACAAACCAGCACGAACGCGAAAAGCGTCCCGAGATTGGTCATGTTGCCGGTAATGTCTCCGGGAAGAAAGCCGCCCAGGAGCCCCACGAACACATACAGGACCAGGTTGCACTTCCACGGCGTGCGGAACTTCGGGTGGATCTCAGCGAATAGTCTCGGCAGCAGGCCGTCTTTGGCCATGGAGTAAAAGACCCGGCTCTGGCCGAGCAGCATGACCAGCATCACCGATGAAAAGCCAGCCAGGATCGCGATCGTGACCAGGGTCGACAACCACCCGAATCCGGGCATGTAGGCGTGGATGGCATAGGAAACCGAAGCTTCCGCGCCCTTGTTGGGATCGATGAAATCGAGGGCCGGGGCGATGCCGGTGAGCACCCAGCTGAACAGGATGTAAAGCACGGTGCAGACGGCGAGCGACCCCAGGATCCCGATGGGCATGTTTTTGCCGGGGTTGACGGTCTCCTGGGCAGCGGTGGACACGGCATCGAAGCCGATGAAGGCAAAGAAAACTACGCCGGCGCCGCCCAGGATGCCGCCCCATCCGTGCTTGAACATGCCCATGTGGGCCGCGTCCTGGGCCAGCACAAAGGGCGTGTGGTTGGCCGGATTGATGAAGTGCCAGCCGATGGCGATGATCATCAGAACGATCGTCACCTTGACGCCGACGATGACCGCGTTGATGGTGGCCGATTCCGAAATGCCCTTGATGAGCAGCAGCGTCATGATGAGGAGGATGCCAAGAGCGGGCGCATTGAGGATGCCGTGCATGCCGCCCGGGCCGGTCTGCAAAGGCGAGTGCCGCCATACCCAGGGAATGAGATCCGGAAAGAGGTTGTTGAAGTACTCGGTCCAGTAAATGGAGAGTGTCGCCGCCCCCAGCCCGTATTCCAGGATCAGCGCCCACCCGATCACCCACGCCACCAGTTCACCCATGGTCACGTAGGCGTAGGTGTAAGCGCTGCCGGCAATGGGGATCATCGCGGCGAATTCGGCGTAGCACAGGCCTGCGAAGGCGCAGCCCATGGCCGCGATGACGAAGGAGAGGGTGACGGCGGGACCGGCGTTCTGGGCAGCGGCCGCCGGTGTCCGGGCAAACAGCCCGGCGCCGATGATCGCTCCGATGCCGAGCGCGATTAGCCCGGGCCAGCCGAGTGTCCGCTTTAGGCCTACGGTTGTTTCTTCGCACTGGGCGAGCAGGGTGGAAAGAGGCTTGGTGCGGAAGAGGTCCATGTTTGGATTCTGAGTTTACCAAACGAAAGTGGAGATATTCTGTCCGAAATTCAATGTTTTGCCTTCAGGTCTGACGCGGACGCCCTGCCTGGAGCCGAGAGCCGGCACGCCTTTCCTTTGCAGAGCTCTCCCGTGATCCCATTGCCCTCGGTGATGGTATAGATCCGGTCCACTCCGGGCAGCTTCACGGTCTCCTTCGCCCCCGACGGCCAGTGAATCTCCGCCGTGCCCGCATCGGTTGCATCCCCCAGCCCGAAGTGGGGCCGCTGGTCGTTCGAAGAAATGTAACTTCCGCCGCTCATCACGTCTTCCCGCTGGCGCATGCCGTTGGCCGTCAGATAGACGGTCGCGCCCACCGCATCCCGCGGACTTCCGCGGCTGCTTTCGATTGTGGCCCCGCCGACGAGCTTCAACTCCACCCAGTGGTGCTTATCGGGGTTCACGTTCTTCAGCAGCACCGGCGGCCCGTCGATCGAGTTGATCACCACGTCGATCTTCCCGTTGTTGAACAAGTCGCCGAACGCCGCGCCCCGCCCGGACGTCAAGACGGCCAGCCCCGAGCCTTTCACCGGCGGCACGTATTCGAATTTGCCATTGTCCAGGTTGCGAAACAGCAGCGGCCGCTCGGCGAACGTTGTCCCCCAGTCGTGTTCATCCACCTGCGGGTACACGTGGCCGTTGATCATCATGATGTCTTTCCAGCCGTCGTTGTCGAAGTCGAGGAAGCCGTCGCCCCAGCCCACGAAGGGAATGGCCACCTGGGTTATGCCAGCCTGGTCGGCAACGTCGTTGAAATCCGCGGGCCCATCGGCGTGGTAGAGAGCCTTGAAATCGTCGGAGAAATCCGTCACCAGCAGGTCCGTGAGGCCGTCGTTGTCGTAGTCGCCCACCGCCAGCCCCATGGAGGCGATCTCTCGCCCGTCCTTGTTCAAGGCAAAGCCTGAGACGTAGCTCTGGTCCTCGAAGGTGCCGTCGCCCTTGTTGATATAGAGGTAGTTGGGATTGGAGTCGTTGGCCACCAGCAGGTCGACCTTGCCGTCGTTGTTGACGTCCGCGAAGATGGCGGTGAAGCCGTAGTAGGCGCTCTCGTCAGCCACGCCGGCCTTGACGCTTACGTCGGTGAATGTCCCGTCGCCGTTGTTATGGAACAGGTGATCCGGTTCGCCCTTAAGCCCACGCGGGCCGCACATCACCGGAACGCCGTGCAACTGGCAGAAGGCAAACGCCACGCTGCCGTCGTCGCCGCTGGGCTGGTGGGAAAGGTCGTAGTGCACGTAGCCTGAGACGAAGAGATCCAGCCTCCCGTCGCCGTCGTAGTCGCCCCAGGTGGCGCCATCAGACCAGTTGCCCAAGGTGACGCCGGCCTGCTCGGCGATATCGGTAAATGTGCCGTCGTGGTTATTGTGATACAGCCGGTTCTTGCCGAAGTTGCAGACGAAGATGTCGGGCCAGCCGTCGTTGTCGTAGTCGCCGATGGCCACCCCGAATCCCCAGCGATCGTTGGTTACGCCGGCCTTCGCGGCCACGTCGGTAAATGTGCCGTCGTGGTTGTTGTGGAAGAGGGCCGCGTGCGGGGGCCTGGTATTTCCCGTGAGCGCGTCGTACGTCGAGCCGTTGACCAGGTAGATATCGAGCCAGCCGTCGTTGTCGTAATCGATCAGGCCAATACCCGAGCCGTCGGTCTCCAGAATGTATTTCTTCTGGCGCGTGCCCATGACGTGTTGCCACGAGGAGAGACCGGCGGCCTTCGTCACGTCCTCGAACACGACCGTGCCGTGGTCCACGAATCCGCCCGCGGTGATGGGGCGCTTCTGCGCGTCATAGACGGGTGCAAATGTGCCGGCCGAGGAGATTCCGCCCATTCCGCCCTGTTCCTGCGGTTTGGGGCGTTCCGTGGATTGCGCAGATTTGGTTGGCTGAGACGTTTGGGCGAGGAGCAAATAAGGAAGGGAGGCGACGAGGAGAGCGACCGACCAGATTCGATTTACCGTTCGAAAGGCAGTACGGAGGCGAGTCTTGCTCGCGAAGTTCCCCGAACAGCAGGTTCTTCGACTGCGCCGGTCGCGCCAGGCCCACCCCAGCGACAAAGACCTGTCGCTGGGGACCCCGGAAGCGCGACCGGCTCCGCTCAGGATGACAGATCGTTGGATTGGGGTATTCACTTGCCCGCCGC
>DATKKX010000281.1:0-2977 GCA_035542775.1 Phycisphaerae bacterium
GTCGGCGTGACGGTCGAGAAGGAGCAGTACCTCGATCTGGAGAAGATGGCGGCGGCAGCGTTGGCTCGCGACTGAGCTGGGCACTAACGGCGATCAACCTACCGGCAGCCCGGAGTCCGGACTGCCGGTCTTGATCTCCAGCGGGCTCTGCAGTTCTAGGGTCCGGCGCCACTCCATGGAAAGACGCGGTTCCCGCTCGCGTCCGTCCCACGTTCAATTGCTTTCATCCGCGCTGCGATCCTCGCTGTCGGCATCACGGTCGGGAAGGTGCAGTACCTCGACTTCGAGCGGTGGCCGCGGGAGTGTCAGCCCGCGGCCAGGTAGAGGGCACGAATTGCCGTCAACTGGCCGGCAGCCCTAGAATAGGACTGTCGGCCAATGCCTGAGGTAACCATCAAAACGGGCATTATGGGCCCGGACGGTCGTGAAGAAACGCTCGTGGAATACATCTGCGACTACCCGGGCTGCCCGAATCCTGCGAGCCGTCTGCTCGGAGTCGTGGCGGAATTGGGTGCGCGCGCTTTGGTCTGCGACCAGCATTTTCCATCACGTTGAATGCACCTGAGGCTCTCTCCATCCCACAACCGGGATCAGTTCCGCACCTGATCGCGGTATCCCGCGGTCATTTCGCTTCGAAGGCGAAGACGCGGTTCCAGTCCTGCTTCATGCTCACCATCGTCCAGCCCCGTCGCGGACCTTCGTCTAGACCGCGAGCCAATGTGGACAAGCCGGCGTGGCGATCGTACGCCCACTCCCGGTCCGCATCGTCGTGGTGGACGATCAGCGCGAAGCGCGCGCCCGTGCCGCCCGCTACCCATTCGAGCATCGCGAAATCGCCGTCGGAGTTGCCGAACGCCGCAATCGGACGACGGCCGATGAACGTGTTGATGCCGACCGGTTTGTCTGCTTTGTCGTCGTAGAAGTTCACCGTAGCCTGCCGCACCAGCACCGGTTTGCCGTCGCGGACCTCGTACTTCGTCCCGATGCTGCTGCCGACGACCTGCTCGGGCGGAACACCATACCTGGTTTCGCTAAACGAGCGAATGAACTCGATCCCGCCGCCCGAAACGATGAATGTCTTGAAATCGTGGGCGCGCAAGTAGGCCAGCAGTTCCAGCATCGGCTGGTAGGCGAGGTCGGTATAAGGCCGCTTGAACCTCGGATGCCGAGCGGTCGCAATCCAATCCTTCACGATCGCGTCGAACTCTGCCGTCGTCATGCCAGCATGGGTGGCCATCACCATCTCGACGAGGCCCGCCATGCCCGAGGCCGCCGCGGTTTTCAGGTCGTTCTCCAGAACGGCCTTGAAGGGCTGTTTCTCTTTCCACTCGGGATGTTGGGGCGCCAACTCACGCACGCGCTCCAGCACGAATATCAGCTGGACAGGAAGCGGAGACTCGGCCCACAGGGTGCCGTCGTTGTCAAAGACCGCAATCCGGTCCGACATGGGGACAAAGTCTGGACCACCGGCGGTGGTTACGCGGCGCACGAATTCGATGATCGACTGTTTCGCCGTGCCGTCATTCCACGAAGCCAATACGTTATCTCCCACAAATCCTCCAGAGTTTCTGTGCAGACCGTTCCGAACGGGCCGGGTCGGTGCTCCGTGTCCGGCGCGGAGCCCTCCCATCGGCGCCCACGGATGCATGATCCTTGCAGCAGACTCAAGAATCTTCCGCCCGCCACTCCCCCCGCTGCCAACAGTCCGATGGGTCAGAGCCGCCATAATAAAGAGTCCACTCGTCCCGACCGTCATCATGCCGGTTACCGGATGCCGAGGAGCAGGGAACAGGAGCGCCTCAAAACATGCAACCCACGACACAACCAGCGAGGCAGCCGTCCCGGGCGTTTCACCTTCTGTCGAAGCCGACCGGAGCCACGTGCAACCTCGACTGCAAGTACTGCTTCTTCCTCTCCAAGGAGATGCTTTACCCGGGCGACCGTTTCCGCATGTCGGACGAGCTGCTGGAGACGTACATCCGGCAACTCCTGGAGGCGCACCCGGCACACGAGGTGGACGTCGCCTGGCAGGGCGGCGAACCCACTCTGATGGGACTCGATTTTTTCAAGCGTTCGATCCGATACGTGGAGAAGTACCGGAGGCCGCGCCAGCCCATCCAATACACGATACAGACCAACGGAACGCTCCTGGACGATGCATGGTGCGCCTTCTTTAAGGAGCACAAATTCCTGGTCGGACTGAGCGTGGACGGCCCCAAGGCAATGCACGACGCGTACCGCGTCAACAAGGGCGGCGCGGGAAGTTTCGATCAGGTGATGCGCGGCTGGGAAATGCTAAACCGGCACGGAGTGGACGTCAATATCCTGTGCACGATCCACGCCGCGAATGCGGATTACCCGCTCGAAGTCTACCGGTTCTTTCGGGACCAGTTGCAGACGAAGTACATGCAGTTCATCCCCATCGTGGAGCGGACCACGGCGGACTTTCTCCCCGTGGCCAACCTCGGGTGGGGCGAGCGGCCCGGTGCGGACCGGCCCCTGTATACCCAGAACGGCAGCCTGGTGACCGATCGGTCCGTCGGGGCCGAACAGTTCGGCCGCTTTCTCATCGCCATCTTTGACGAGTGGGTGCGGCGCGACGTGGGAAACGTGTTCGTGCAGACGTTCGACGTCGCTCTGGGGAGCTGGCTGGGGCAGCACAGTCTGTGCATCTTCTCGCCCACCTGCGGCAGCGCGATGGCGCTGGAGCACAATGGCGACCTGTATTCCTGCGATCATTACGTCGAACCCGAATACCGCCTGGGAAATATTCTGGAGACGCCCATGGCCCGACTGGCCGCTTCGGAAAAGCAACGTGCGGGCTCGACAAGCTGAACAGCCTGCCCAGGTATTGCCGGGAGTGCGACGTACGGTTCGCTTGCCACGGCGAATGTCCGCGCAACCGGTTCATCACGACGCCGGATGGCGAGGCCGGCTTGAATTACCTGTGCGCCGGCTACAAGCAATTTTTCCATCA
>DATKKX010000282.1:0-2796 GCA_035542775.1 Phycisphaerae bacterium
CCGGATACGCGGTGATCGACCAGCTCGCCTCCCGGGGCGGCATGGAGAGCATGCTCAACACGATCTGGCTGATCATCGCCGCCCTCGCCTTCGGCGGTGTGGTCGAGAAGGCCGGGGTCATCGAACGCCTGGTGGCGCCGGTGCTCGCCGCGGCCCGATCGACCGGCAGCCTCGTGACGGCGCTGATCGGCGCGACGGTGGCGGCGAACATCGTAACCGCCGACCAGTACATCGCCATCATGCTCCCGGGGAGGATGTTCAAAGGCGGCTTCGAGCGCCGCGGCCTCGCACCGGTGGTTCTCTCCCGCGCCATCGGGGATTCCGGCACGGTCACTTCGGCCCTGGTTCCCTGGAACAGCTGCGGCGCCTACATGGCCGCGACGCTTGGGGTGGCCACCCTCAGCTACGCCCCGTTCACCTTCTTCAACCTGATGATCCCGGTGGTCTCGATTCTGTATGCCTTCGCCGGCCTGCGCATGCTCAAACGCTAGTGGTGGATGTCGAAAAGTCGGCCGGCCGGCGATCGCGCCCGCAACGGGAGAGGCATGGAAGAATCGTATTCAGCGACGGAAAGGAGCGATTGAAATGGGACGATCTGGTTAGACATGGCTTGCCGTAGTCCTCGCCTGCGGAATTGGCGTCGAGGCGTTGGCCGTCGATACGCGCATCGATGTTCGCGTCTTGAGCAAGGGCGCTAAGTTCATCGGCACCGGCATGGCCGGTGCCGAGATCACGATCCGCGACGCCGAAACGAATGAGTTGCTCGCACGGGGCAAGACCGTCGGCAATTCGGGCAACGACCGCCGGATTATGGTCGAAGCCAGGCCGCGGCACACTCCGCTGTCCACCGCGACGTCGGCCGTCTTCCGGGCTGCGATCGATCTCGAAGAGCCGCGACAAGTCGTCGTCGTAGCCCGCGGGCCGCTGAGCCAGCCGCAATCGACCGCGGTCGCCGCGGTCACGCAGTGGATGGTACCTGGCAAGCACGTCACAGGAGGCGATGGGTTGGTGCTTGAACTGCCGGGTTTCTCCGTGGACATCCTATCCCCGCCGTCCCGGCAGCGTGTGCCGGCGGGGCAGAAGCGGATCGAGTTTCGCGCCGAGCAGGATGAACGCAGAAACCGCGAGCGCATGCAGGATGATCGCCGTCCCCACCGTCGTGGGCGGGGTCTAGAAAATGGCAACCATCCCGCCCATCGAGATCGACAACGCGGCGAAGTTAAAGGCCGGCAGCGCCTGCCCCAGGGCGATGCCGACCATCGGCAGCCACGAATCTTGCGGCTGAGACGACGTACGCATTACTTGCTTCATCGTGACAGGGCTATCCCTTGGCCGCTTCGGTGGTCAGCGTCAGCTTCACCGCGTGGGAGGACCCCCCTCGGCAATCCGTTCTGTGGCCGCACTGAGTGCGTTGCCAGAGGGTTTCGGCGAGGCTGCGGGTTCTTTAAGGGTCCGATGCATCAACATGTAACAAACGGTGACGCCTGCCATGGCCGCCGCCACGTGCTTCAGCGTGTGACCGCTGACCACACTGCCCAGCGCCAGCACCTGAGCATCGAACGTCTCCAAGAGCTTGCTCAGCACATACCACCCGAACACCCAGTAGAGATCGTTGCCGCGCGTATAGCGCGACGGGCTCAGCATTGCCAGCAAGAGCACGATGACCACTGAATAGCCTTGCAAGATCCCATACGGCAGCACATTGCCAACACCCGCCCGCTCCGTCGCCCGCCAATAGACGACGGACGCCGACCCGAGCAGCAGCATCGGAATCAGTAACGCCAGCCCCGCCCGAATGTTGATTCGATCAACGATCTGGCTCGAAACCAGCCCCATGAACGCGATCGTCATGGGCAACCGGTCCCAGAACAGACTCTCGTTATCCGGCGCAAGGTGGTAATAACCCGATCCCAAGGCGGTCAGCAGTACGCCGAGAAAGAAGACGGCGTAGGGCCACCGCTCGCTCCTGAACTCGAAGTGCGCACGCCTCCCAAAGACGACGACCAGCCCCGCAATGCCCGAAATCAGGAATGCAAGGTTCGATACGACGTCGAAAAAATTGTGGACCCCGAACACGTCGCGCTGATCGGCGAAGCGATGGTATGCGAGGGGTTGGGGTACGGCGGGCAGTAGAAACGCCGCCGCGATGCACAGAATCGTGAAAGCAACAATCCATCGAGTTCGCTTCGTCATCCATTTTCTCCATAGCCCGCTCATCGCCCGCCCGCGTTCGCCCCTTCCCGGTCCGCTATTGATAAGGCGCGAACGCCTCGGAGACCTTGGCGGCGCCCTTGGCGTGCCGCAGGACGAGTCCGAGCAGCAGCCGCGCCTTGAGGCGATGAGATGAGATGATGATGATAAGATGAGATGATAAGAACTCGCTTTCGATTAAAGCATGAATTATAGGATCAAGCGTCCATGTGTGTCAAGGTTCTTCTCCACAGCATGTAGTGGCTTACGAGATTTGAGGTACGGCAGGATCCAAGGCGGGAGCACACCGCGAGGTGGGTGGGGGACTGTTGCGGGCTGGAACCGGGAGAGGTACTGCAAATCCAGGCGCACCAATCCCTCTCGCCCCCTGCCCTCTCTTCGAATCAGGAGAGATAAGCATCGACCGAGTATTCAAAAGGTGTGTCCGAAGTCAGCGTGACTACGAACTTATCCTCCGGCGTGGCAACAGTGCGGAAGTGGCCAAGTTGGTTCAGCGGCGCCTTGTAGTCCGGGCTGGTCTTGTCAAGCGCCTGTTTATAAAGCGTCTTATAGGCTTCAACCAGGGGGTAGCCGTAGGTGTAGGCC
>DATKKX010000283.1:0-3536 GCA_035542775.1 Phycisphaerae bacterium
GATAGGTTTGGCGAGAAGTATTGTTCCGTGATCCGTATCAACAAGCGTTCCGCCTCCGCAAGAACCGCATTGGACGCGGACACCCGAACGCGATTCAGCAGCGCATACAGAGGCAACATTGCCTCCGGCTTGTCCAATGTACGTACAAGCGAGTCCATGAAGAGCCTGGAGCATTCGCCGATGAACTCCCCGTAGAGCGCTTCGCGTTTGCTGATCTCAGCGCGAATCAGTTCACGCTTGCTTTGCGTTCTTTGGGTGATCCAGGCGGTCGCGACGGTGGCGGAGCCGCCGACGAGCGATCCCAAGACGGCGGCCAATGCACTGACTATGGTGGAATCCATCGTTTACTCTCCGAACGCGGTATGGCGAACATCAACGCAGCATGCGGTGATCACTGGCACGCAGCAAGCGGTGCGCCACGCAATCTTATCATCGGACTCCCCTGCCGTTCACCGTCCGCTCGTCTCGTCCACGCGCCCCTCGTGGATCACAACACGCCGATCGTGATCACATCCGGAATCGCGCCGGTATTCTGAAGCACCGGATTGCTTGGGCCAAATCCTCGGCACCGTCTCCGTGCGATCCACTTCGTAGATTGATGGGTACCTGGCCTGCTTCATCGAATTGCACCCGAGGGCCAGCAGAGGCAAGAAGGTCCCCAACACAACAAATTCCAGAATCCGCCAGTTTCCTGTTCGCTTCATGGTAGTACTTCTTATCTTTGAGACTCATTGACTATTCGCAGCGGCGCGATTCGCCCATCGGTCCGGCCTACTCCGCTCCGATGTGCTCCCCCTTCTCGGCCACCGATCGCTTCATCAGTAGGACGAGCACGAGCAGCGCCGCCGACACGACGGCGCACAGCCAGAAGACGTCGAGGAAGGCCATCCCCGCCGCTTGCTGCTGTCGCAGGTCGTCCAGCACCTGCAGCGCGCCCAACTGCGACCCGGCTGGATCGCCGGTCTGCTGGTAGAAGAAGGCACGAGACTGTTCCAGGAACGTGTTCACGTGCGGATTCAGGGGGTCGAGGAACTCGTTCACCCGCGCCGTGTGGAACGGCAGGCGCCTTTCCTGGAAGGTCTGGGCCATGGACGTGCCCACGCTGCCTCCCTCCACGCGGAGCAGGCTGCACAGCCCGACCGCCGCCCCGCGTAAGTGCACCGGAATGTACTTGTACGCGGCCACGCTGGCCGGGGCGAACACCAGCCCTATGCCCAGGGTCAGCAACATCCGCGGCCAAATCACCTGCCCGATGCTGATCTCGAGGTTCATCCGCGCCATCCAGTAGCTCGCGGCGACCATGGCCACCAGGCCCGCCGCGACCAGCCAGCGGGCGTCCAATCGCCAACCGAGCAGAGCGCCGGCGACGACCATGGCGGCCAGCGAGGAGACGCCCGACGGGGACATCGCCAGTCCGGCGCGGAGCGCGTCGTAGCCGAACAGTTCCTGCAGCATCATCGGCAGCGCGATGCTCGCGCCGTAGACCACCGCGAAAGCAAAGAACAGGATGACGCAGCACATGGTGAGATTGCGCTCGCCCAGCACTCGGAAGTTGATGATCGGGCTGGCCACCCGCAGCTCCCGGAAGATCAGCAGGCCCAACCCCACGAAGAACAGGATCACGAGCGTCTGCACCCGCCCGAACGGGTCGCCCAGCCAGTCCCATTCCTGCCCCTTGCTGAGCGTGATTTCCCAGCAGGACATGGCCAGGGCCAGCAGTCCCAGGCCGATGTAGTCGAAGTTCAGCGGCTGACGGCGCAGTTCGGCCTGCTCCCGCCTGAGGTACTCCGGGTCTTCGAGCAGCGCGTAACAGGCGACGAGCGAGAACACGCCGATCGGGACATTGATGAGGAAAATCCACCGCCAGTTGTAATTCACGCAGATCCAGCCGCCCAGCGTAGGCCCCACGACGGGTGCGATGATGGCCGCGATCCCGAACAGGGTCATGGCCGTGCCCTGCTTCTCGGGCGGGAAGCTGTCCAGCAGCACCCCCTGGCTGCATGGCTGCAGGCCGCCCCCGGCCAGTCCCTGGATCACGCGGAACAGGATCATCGCGCCCAGGCTGGTCACCAGGCCACACATCACCGAGGCGAACGTGAACACGGCGATGGACAGCAGGAAATAGTTGCGGCGGCCGATGTGGGCCGACAACCAGCCGGTGATCGGCAGCACAATGGCGTTGGCGGCCAGGTAGCTGGTGATCACCCACTCGCTGTCGCTGACGGGTGCCGACAGGCCGCCGGCCATGTACCGCAGCGCGACGTTCACGATGGTGGTGTCCAGCAGTTCCATGAATGTGGGCACGACTACCGCGGCGGCGACGAACCAGGGGTTGACCGCCGAACGTCTAATGGACGGACTGAGTGCTACGCTGGTCATGGTTCGTTCGCCTCGGCGGACGAGGAACCAACCTGGGTCGTGGTTGCGGAGGCCGCGGGGCCCATCGGAAGATCGGCCAGCGGTTGCAGAAACTTCCCGGCGTTCGGCCCGGTGGGTGGCTCCTTGAAGTACACGTAGGGTTCGACCGAAAGGCCAACAAACAAGGGCGCCTGGTCGGGGTCATAATCGGTCAGATCGATGCGCACCGGTAGGCGCTGGACGATCTTCACGAAGTTGCCCGTGGCGTTCTGCGGCGGCAGAAGCGCGAGGGTCTGACCGGTGCCCATGGTGAAACCGGTGACGCGCCCGTCGAACTCGCGCCGGCCGCCGTACATGTCCACCTCGCAACGGACCCGCTGGCCGATCCGCAGGTCGGCCAGTTGCGTCTCCTTGAAGTTGGCGTCGATCCAGATTTCGGTGAGTGAGCGGATGGCCATCAGGCTTTGCCCCGCCTGGACAGTGTTGCCGGGGTTGACGTTCTTGCGGGTCACCACGCCGTCGATCTCACTGATGATGTCGCAGTAGCGGAGGTCCAATTCGGCCTGGTCGAGATTGCTCCGAGCTTGGGCCAGTCTCGCCTCGGCCTGTTTGATCGCCGGCGCGTCCTTCAGCAGTCCGGCAAAAATCCGATCGATATTCCCCCCTTGCGGATCGCGTTTGCGGAAGTCGGCGAGCATTTGACTGGGGGTTTTCTCTAACGTATCCGTCACGCCCAGTTGTGCCACGGCGTTGATCAGACTGGCCTGTGCCTGCCGAACCGTCGTGGCCGTCTGATCCAGGTTTTCAGGAACCTGGGTCAGATCGTCGCTGCCTTGTGGCTGGGCTGGAAGGCCCAGGTTGACGCGGACTTGATAGATGTCATGCAGCGCCTCGTCGACGCTCGCTTGCGCGACTTGAAGCGCTGTGATTCGGTCGTTGAGTTCCTTCTCCGGCGCGGACTCTTTGTGGAAAAGGTCGAGGACTCGCTTGTATTCATATTGCGCGTCGTCGAGGATCGCCTTTCTCGACTTCAGCAGGGCGACTTTCGACTGAATAAGCGCCACCTGATTGTGGACATCTTCCATGGCATGTTCCATGGCAAAGTTCAAGCTGCCGGCTTCCGCCACGACGCCTTGGAGCCTGGCCTGCGTCGCGATCAGATCGGCCTTGGCGGCCCC
>DATKKX010000284.1:0-10013 GCA_035542775.1 Phycisphaerae bacterium
TGGCGGGAGAGCTGGCCGTCGGCATTGGACTCCGAGGCATGACCGCCGCGGACGTCATCCTGAACCGAGACCCCGTTTCCGGGACTGCCTACTATCTAAGCCTCCTCCTCTTCGCCGCCATGCCCTGGATCGTGTCCCACCGGTGAGTGATGGGTGTGGCTGCGAGTTGTGGCTTTTGGAAAAGGTCCGCGACCCCTTTGTCTCTCCGCGGTGAATCACGATCCGCCCACTGTACCCACCTGTTCCCAAGTTGACGCCTGCCGAAAACCTGCTATCAATTAAGACATGTATGTTCAACAGCGTTTCTTCACCCTCGCCGCGGCCCTGTTCCTTCCTGTACTGGCCTGTATCACGGCGCCCCAGTCGGTGCATGCCGATTCTTCTGCCCTCACACCCAGAACAGGAAAAGCCATTCAGAGCGACGACCCACTGCCCATGCACACCCGACGCGGCCGGTGTAATCCGGCGGCCACCCGCTGCCAACTCCCGCGCCATCGCGTCCAGCCCAAAGATTCTGATCTCAACGAACGGGCCGAATCTGGACGGCGGCTAAACGACGAAAGCTCTCTCAACAGCCGTAGTCGAACCGGTTCAGCCATCGACAGCCCAGCCCGATAGAAGGCCCTAGCTCGTCTCCCGCCGCGAAAAGCCGCGGACACTCTATCCGGTAGGTCAGGCCTGCTGCCGTGCAAGCCGTCGTCGTGCACCGCCGGGGACGATGACGAATTCATACAGCCGGCATTCCAGGTCGCCGTTGAAGAGTGGAATACGTTTCGACGGGGCAAGACCAATGAGTTTCGGCACACGAGCGTCGCCCGTCAATACATAGACCCGCCATCCGGCGAAGCGTTGCTTCAGCCAATCCCCCAGCTTGGGGTAGAACGCAGCCAGTTCGTCGGGCTGATGCAAGCGAACCCCATAGGGCGGATTGATGACCATGATGCCCTGCTCCGCCGGAGCCTCCAGATCCAGAATGTCGCTCTGTTTCAACCGAACATCGACCACCACCCCCGCCCCCTGAAACGCCCGCAGGGCGATCTTCACCGCGGAGGGATCATGATCCGACGCATAAATGGCGGCGGGAACTTCAGCCAGGCGTTTGGCGAGCGCGGCTTCGCGCAGACGGCCCCAGAGTTTGGCGTCGTGGATCAGCAGCCGCTCAAAGGCAAAGTGCCGGGCAATCCCCGGCGGGATCCGGCGGGCCATCAACGCGGCTTCGAGGGCGATGGTCCCGCCCCCGCACATGGGATCGAGCAGGATCTCGCTCGGCGTCCAGCCGGCGAGCCGCAAGATGCCTGCCGCCAGATTTTCCCGCAACGGCGCTTTGACGGACGCGATTCGATACCCCCGCTTGAAGAGCGGTTCGCCGGAGGTGTCCAGATAGAAGGTGACGGTACTCTGATCGAGAAAGGCGTCCAGCTTGATGTGCGGCCGCTCCGTATCGACGCTGGGCCGCCGTTGACGCGTGGCGACGAACTTGTCACAGACGGCGTCTTTGATCCGGAGGGTGAGAAAATCCAGGCTGGGGAGCGGGCAGCGGCGCGCGCTCACCTTGACTTTGATCGTCTGCGAGGGCGCAAACCAAACGGGCCAGGAAAGCCCATAGGCCGCGCGATAGACATCGTCTTCCGTTTTATAGGTGCTGTGGCCGACTTCCCAGAGCACGCGGCTGGCGATGTGGCTCTTGAGATTGACCCAATACATCGTCGACCAAGGGGCGGTGAAACCGACGCCGCCATCGGTCCTGGATGTGGCCGGCACACCGAGCTCGTGAAGCTCCTGTTCGAGCATCCCCTCCAAGCCCCGTGGGCAGGGGGCAAAGAACCGTCGTGATGTCCCGTCCATTCCGTCTCGCTCCCTCTCAGCCTCTGCTCCCCATCCATACAGGAAATACTCCACCAGCAACAAGCATGAGAATATGTGCGGGCGGTCTCGTCCTCAGCGGCGGCGGTGCCGACTCAGGATTGAGCAGTTCGACACCGTCAGGCCGTGGTGTCACCGAGCCTGGCCGGATCGCAGAAGCTTGTCTCCCAACCCAATGGCCAGATTGCGGTAGATGATGACGCCGATGTCCGGGCGGCGGCGGATAAGGTCTGCCAGGTCGCGCTGCAACAGCTCAGCCGCTTCGACCGGCCCGTCGGTTGTGGCGGTGGCGGAGTGGGGTCTCGCGGAGAGCAGCGAGACCTCGCCGCAGGTCTCGCCGGCACGGACCGTCCCGATCGGCGCCGGTGGGCTGCCGCCGATGATAGCGACCCGGCCCCGGAGCACCAAATAGAGCCGGTCGGCTGGATCGTGCTGACTGAAGAGCCGTTCCTTGTCCCCGATCTCCCGCACCGTGCAAACGCCGGCCAGCCTTCCCGCCTGCTCGCCGTTCATGCCGTGGAACAGCGGCATCTCCTTGATCGCCTGGGCCATGCGCGGAGCGATGACGCAGGTGGAAAAGCCCCGCATGACGATGTCAGCGACGGCTTGTACCGGCTCCGTCAGACCGAGGGTGCCCAACTCTTGCAGCTTGTTCAGCCGCACCATCTTGACGATGTCGAGCCGCTCCACCTGGTAGAACACCATGGCCGGCACATAGGCAACGGGGAGAAAATTCAATTCCAGCAGCGTCCGCTGCATGCGGGGCGCATAGGCGCTGACATCGATCTCGATATAGTCGATGCCCAGTTCCTCCCGGCACTTCCGTTCCAATTCAGCGAGGAGAAACCGCACGACATCGTCGGCCAAGGAGATCAATTCAAACACCCGCACGGTGCGTTCGACCTGATCCATCGTGTAGCCGACAGCGCCGACGATCTGGCCGCCCGCGCGCGCCAGAAAATAGCTGGTCTGGCGCGCCTGGAGCTTGAAGAATCCGTAATCCAAGCGCATGGGTCCGAAGACTTCCCGATTGCGCACGCGCCCCCGTTCGATGCGCAACAAGGCGGGATAGCCTTCGGCCTGCAGTTGCTCGATGGTGTAGTCGCCTCCGGAGGGGTATGGCGCCGAGTCTTCGTCGACGATGAAATCCGGCGTGAGCGGCGGTTGACTCATGACGCAGCCGGCCAAGGAATAGGCTTCGGGAATGATCCGGGGGTTGTTGCGGCGCAAGGCCAGGGCATCGCCGAAATACCGGGCGAGCAGCGCGAAACTCTCCCGATGGTGAAACGTATGTTTCAACGGCAGAAAGCCTGTGGCGATGAATCCATGGGACAAACTGATCCGTTGGGCGTAGGGATGCACTGTGCGCGCCACGACCAGCCCGACGTGCAGCCGATTCTGAATGGCCTCGAGCCGTTTCTCCATGAGCAAATTGCCGACCTGCAAACGTCGATAGTCCGGATGGACGGCGAGCCGGCCGAACTCGCCGACGAGATCGGAATGGGCGCCGAAGTCGAAGAGGACGGACGCCGTGCCCACCACCCGCCCGGACTCGGTGTCTTCGGCCACGAGAATGAGCGCGTCGTCCGTGAAGACGGACCGCTTAAGCCACAATTCATCGTAGAGTTCACGGTGCGGATAGTCGGTGCCGTAGACGGCGAGAAAGATCTCACGGATCTGGCCGACGTCTTCCTCGCGGGCTTCTCGGACTCGAATCATGAGAGCCTCGTGTACGGTCAGAAGCGGCCCTGCCGATCGCGCAACCGTTGGCCGGCGATCTTGGCAACGGCTTGATAGTACGCCGCGCCCACAGCCAGCGCCTCCTCGTCGAAATCGAACTTGCTGGAGTGTGCGGGGAATCCCTCCTTGCCCGGCACCTGCCCGCCGAACCGGACATAGGCCCCCGGAATGTGTTCCATGTAATAGCTGAAATCCTCCGCGCCCATGTTCGCCGTCTTGAGCGGCAGAACGTTGGCCTCACCCACCGCTTCGACCGCGGCGCGGCGAGCCAAGTCGGTCATGTCCGGCGGATTGACCAGCGGCGGCGTGCCCTCGGTCACCGCGACGTGAATCTTTGCCCCGTGCAGCTGCGCGATCGACTCGGCGATACGGCGGATCGAGGACAGCAGCTGCCGACGCACGGACGCGTCCTGGGCCCGCACGGTACCGCTCAGTTTGGCCTGACCGGCAATGACATTGGGAGCAGTCCCCGCCTGAAATTGTCCGACGGAGACGACCGACGGCCGGGCCGGATCGATCTCGCGCGAGACGATCGTTTGCAGCGCCATAATCATGAGGCTCCCGACCACGACGGCGTCGATGCTTTCGTGCGGACGGGCGCCGTGCGCGCCCTGCCCGATGATCTCGATGATGAAATTGTCCGACGAGGCGTTGACCGCTCCCTCCGAAACCACGATCGTCCCCGGCTGATAGTGGCGGTCGAGATGGCCGCCGAAGATCAGGCCGGCGCCGTCCAACGCGCCGGCCTGGATCATTGCCTGCGCACCCGTCCCCTTTTCCTCCGCCGGCTGGAAAATGAGCCGCACGGGTGCCGGCAGCTCCTTCTCCTCCGACAGGAGCACCGCCGCGCCGAGCAGCATCGCGGCGTGGCCGTCGTGACCGCAAGCATGCATGGCGCCGTCGTGCACGGAGGAAAACTCAAGGCCGGTTTCCTCGTGGATGGGCAAGGCATCGGTGTCCGCCCGCAGCACGACGCAGGGCACCCCCGCCGTTCCGGGAATATCCGCCACCACGCCGGTGCCTGCGACGTTCGTGCAGTACGCCACCCCGATACCTTGGAGAAAGTCGGCGATGACGGCGGCCGTGTTGGTTTCCCTGCCGCTCAGCTCCGGATACCGATGCAGCCATCGCCGCACCGAGACGATTCGGTCGTATACTTCCTGCCGGATTAGTGCCATGGGATACCCTTTCTACCTCGCGGAAGCCTTGCGAATCTCCTACTCTTCCTTCGCCTGCACGCCGGGCCGGAACGTCGTGTACACGTAGACGGGAATGGGCAGGTGGCCGAGATGCTTCTCAACCAATGGCTTCACGTCTTCCCACTTCAGCCCGCCCACACCGGTGGCCAAGCGGGGCAGCGCTACACTGGCGAGCTTCTCCGTCTCGATGACCTTGGCCAGGGCCTTCAGGCAGTGGTTGACGTGTTCGATAGTGGCTCGTCCGGGTTTGGCCCCGTGGCTGGGCGGCGGCTCTTGGGTAAACAGATTGACGATGCGTGTCCCGCCGACACCGGCCCAGGTCCACAGTTCACCGGGTTTCGGCGTAAACGTCTGGCAATAGTGCCGGAAATCTTTGTACATCGCCGGCCATTGTTCTCTCAGCGACAACGCCAGCCCCATGGCGAAATTGTCGTTGGGCGCGATCCCATGCGCCACCGCCTCGGCCTTAGTCAACAAAATATCTCCCGTGACTTCCTTCAACATAAGCCTGTCACCTCCATTTGGTTAAGCACAACACAAACCCTCTCACACTGAATCGCCTCTTTTCTCCATTCCCAAGCGAGGCGGGTTCGTTGGCCCTCGACTGCGCGCATGGAACGAGCACCGCCCCTCCACCATCCTCCGGCAGGCGTCAGGGAGCGATCCCTTATCGCGCGCATTGAGGGAGCACATTCCGACCCTTTACCTACTCTCACTATCCTCTCCCCTCAGGCGGGCAGGTTGACCATTTTAATGGCGGCGTGGCATCTCAATGCCGATTACAGCAACCCTACAGCGTGCGACGGCATTTCGCCATTCTGGCGAAGCCTCACAGGAGCACGCGGTGTCAACATGGCTATCGAATGGGCCCACAAGATTCGATGCTTCACGGCGCCATTGAAATAATCACCTGCCTGCCCGCACCTCCCCTTCACACCCATTCCGGCGCATACTCTTTCCCCGCTCCCCGTTCGGCCAGCCAGCGATAGAGCACCGGCAGCACGACCAGCGTCAGCGCCGTCGAACTGAAGAGACCGCCGATGACGACGGTGGCCAAGGGCCGCTGAACCTCGGCGCCGATCCCCTGCGCCAGCACCAGCGGGAGGAGACCGACCAGCGTGGTCATCATGGTCATCACGACCGGACGCAGCCGCAGACTGCACCCCGTGACGATTGCCTCGTCCGCGGCCATCCCTTCATGGCGCAGCTGATTGATATAGGACACGAGCACGATCCCGTTTCCGACCGCAAGGCCGAACAGCTCGATGAAGCCGATGGAAGCCGGTACGCTGAGATACTGCCCGCTGAGCCACAACGAGACGATGCCCCCGACCAACGCGAAGGGCAGATTGAGTGCGATGAGCGTCGCGTATCGCAGGGAATGGAACGCCCAGAAGAGAAGAAAATAGACGAGGCCCAGCGTAACCGGCACGACGATCATCAGCCGCTGATTGGCCCGCTCCATGTTTTCGAAGGCGCCGCCCCAGACGACCGTGTAACCCTCCGGCAAACGGATCTGCTTCGCCAGTTTCTTCCGCCCTTCATCGACGACGCCGCCGATGTCCCGGCCCACGACATTGAAGCCGACGTAGATGCGGCGCTTGACCTGCTCGCGGCTGATCCGGGCCGGCCCCTCACGCATCTCGATTGTCGCCAGGTCGCTCATGGGAATGAGCGCGCCGGACGTGGACTTCACGCGAATCTCACCGATAGCGGCGACGTTGTTCCGATACGGCTCCGGAAACCGCAAGATGAGCTGAAACCGGCGCTCGCCTTCGTAGATCTGCGTCGCCGCTTGTCCGCCGATCGCGGTGGTGATGAGCTCCTGCACATCGGCCACGTTGATGCCGAACCGGGCGATCTTCTGCCGGTCGATGTCGATGATCAGATAGGGTTGGCCGGCAACCTGTTCGACCTTGATGTCTTTGACGCCGTCGATCTGCCGGATCACGTCGGCAATCTCCGTCGCCTTGTCACGGAGTACGTCCAGATCGTCCCCGAACAGCTTGATGGCACATTCGGTGCGGATGCCGGAAATCAGCTCATCGACCCGTTCCTGGATCGGCTGGCTCATGAGGACGGAAATCCCGGGAATCTCCGCCAGCTTCCGTCGAATCGCGTCGGTCAATCCCGATTGCGTCGTCGCCGTCTTCCACTCGCTCCGATCGCGTAGCGACACGATCGGGTCGCTTTCATAGAGATCCTCCGGATGATAGGGAATTTCGGCTCGCCCGATCCGGCTCACGACCGCCTTTACTTCAGGAAATTCCATCATGACCCGCTGAGTTTGCTTCTCCAGTTCAATAGACTCGGCCAGCGAGACGCTCGGCAATCGCACGACTTGGGGCGTCAGGGCCCCTTCTTCGAGGAGGGGAATGAATTCCCGCCCCACGAACGGCACAAGGGCCAGACTGCACATCACGATGATCGTCGACCCGGTCAGCACGAGGCCCCGATGACGGAGGGCCCATTGCAAGACCGGTAGGTAGCCCTGCTTCATCCAGAACGTCAGCCGCGTTTCCTGTGGATGGTCTCCGCGCAGAACCAGCGAGGCCAACACCGGCGACAGGGTGAGCGTCACCACGACCGAAACCAAGAGTGCAATCACCAGCGTATAGGCGAGAGGGGCAAACATCTTCCCTTCCATCCCCTGTAGCGTCATGAGCGGCAGGAAGACGACGCTGATGATCAGAATGCCGAAGATGATGGGACGCCCCACTTCCTTGGTGGCGCGGAGAATCACGTCAAGCCTGCTCACCGCATTGCCGCCGTTGTTGTGCGCGAGGTGGCGGTAAACGTTTTCCACGACGACCAAGGACCCGTCCGCAATCTCGCCGATAGCGATAGCCAGCCCACCGAGTGTCATCAAGTTCGCCGACAGTCCGAACCGTTCCATCAGGATGAAGGTCACCAGCGGCGTGACCAGCAAGGTCACCGTGACGACCACGGCGCTGCGTACGTGGCCCAGGAAGAAAAAGAACACGAAGACCACCAGCAGGATCCCCTCGATCAATGCATCGCGCACCGTGTGGATGGCCTCGTTCACCAGCTCGATGCGGTCGTAGAACGGGATCAGCTTCGTCCCCGCCGGGAGGATGTTCCCCTGTTGCAGTTCCCCCACCCGCTCTTTCACCGCCCCAACGACCTGTCGAGCGTTGCCTCCTCGGAGCATCAGGACCGTTCCGATCACGACCTCGCGCTCTCCGTTGAGGACGACCGCGCCATGGCGGACGGCGTGGCCGATCCGGACTTCGGCGACGTCCCGCACGAACACCGGGGTGCCGCCGACTTCCTTGACGATGATGGATTCAATATCGCCCACGGTCTTGATCAGCCCGAGGCCCCGCACGATCGAGCGCTCGGCATGGCGTTCCAGCACGTTGCCGCCGACGTTGGCGTTATTCTTCATCACCGCCTCGTAGATCTGATGAAGCGTCAAATCGAACTTGCGCAGTTTGGCCGGATCGACCAGGACTTGATACTGTTTGACGAATCCCCCCATCCCGTTGACGTCGATGACGCCCGGCACACGCTTGATCAGTGGCCGCAGGACCCAATCCTGTACGGTGCGCTGCTCCGTCAATTCCGCTTCGATCACCCTCGGATCGGCCGCTGTCGCCTGAGGCCCTTCGAGATAATAGTGATACACCTCCCCCAACCCGGTGGTCACCGGCGCCATCGTCGGCTCGAGCCCGTGCGGCAGCCGTTCCTTCGCCGCCATCATCCGCTCGAGCACCAACTGGCGCGCGAAATACACATCCACCTGGTCTTCAAATACGACCGTGATCTGGGACAAGGCGAACTTCGAGAGGGAGCGGATTTCCGCCAACCCCGGCAGCCCGGTCATCTGCAGCTCGAGCGGATAGGTGATGAACCGCTCGACCTCGACCGGCGAGAGGCCCGGCGCCTCGGTCAGGATCTGGACCTGGATATTGGTAACGTCGGGATATGCGTCGATCGGGATGGACTGAAAGGCGAAGAGACCGGCGGCGGACACGATGCATGCCAAACCGATGACCAAAATCCGTTGCCGTAGAGAAAATTCCAGCAGAGAGGCGATCATGGCGTGGGCTCGATCTTGTGCCGTTCCATCTCGGACTTGAGAGCGAAGGACCCCTTCGTCACGACCAGCTCGCCGGCGCTCACTCCGTCCAATACACTGACCAGGTCTCCCTGTTCAGCCCCCAGCGTGACAGTCCGCGCTTCGAATTCACCGGCTCCTCGCTGCACGAACACGATCTTGCCGGCCGCCCCGCTTTGGACGGCTTCGAGCGGCAGGCTCAGTTCGTCCGGATTCGACGGCGCGTAGACGCGGATGATGGCAAACATCTCCGGCTTCAACAGCCGGTCGGGATTCGATACCGTCACCCGCAGACGCATCGTGCGGGTCGCAGGATCGAGTACGTCTCCGATATAGGTGATCGTTCCTTGAAAGATGGCGTGCGGATAGGCCGCCAAGAGGACATCGACCTGTCGATCCTTTCGGATGAACTGCACATCCTTCTCCGGCACGTTGCCGACCACCCACACGTCGTTCAGGTTCGCGACGATGAAGAACTTCTCTTGTGTTTCGACCACCTCGCCCCGCGTGATATTGCGCATGATGACCCTGCCATCGAACGGCGCACGCAAGGGCACATCGGCCTTGATCGTATGCTCCCGATCCAGCCGTTCGAGTTCATCCTTCGGCACGCCGAGCAATTCGAGTCGGCTCTTCGCCTCGCGTGCTTCAGCCCGCACCGTTTTCATGGTGGCCTCCCGGCGCTGCAGCTCGGCAAGACTCACGGCGTTGCCCTCATACAGTTCCTTGGCCCTCCCATAAGCCAATTCCGCCTCATTCAACCTTGCTGCGGCCTTCAGATAATCTCCTTCCGCCACACCGAGATCCATGCTGTGAAGTAACGCCAGCAGGGCGCCCTTCTTCACGTCCTGGCCCACGTCCACTGAGACTTTGACGACACGGCCGCGGATTAGAGTGGTCACATGGGCCAATTCGTTTTCATTGGCCTGAACGGCCGCGGGGAATTCACGGTGTGCGATCAGCTGCCCTTGCGTGACCGACGCCAGTTGAAGATCCAGCCTCGTCGATTCTTCCGGAGTTAGGCGAACATACCCGGATTGAGCGGGAGGTGACGCCGAGTCGGGCGGTGAGAATTGGCGGGTCTTGTCCTCACAGGCCACCAGCCCCGCAATGATCACGCACACGACGGC
>DATKKX010000285.1:0-2101 GCA_035542775.1 Phycisphaerae bacterium
GTGCCGACGACGGTCGAGCCTACGGCTAGAAAGCTCATGAACGGATCAGCGGGCCGGAACCGCCCCGAGGCGATACCGCGCTGAAGGTCACGATACAGTCTGTATCCTAGTCCACGCCCGGAGATGAACTGGGGCGAGAAACCTTCGCGCGCCAGGAACTGCCCCCAGAGAGGATCGGCTTTCGCCCGGGACAACGTAAGATAGACGCTGATCCCGATCACCTCCGCAGGATCGGTGGATTGTCCGATCTGCTCGTCGAGCGCGTCGGCGAATGTCTCGAACACCACATCAACGAGCGTCGCGTGAATATCCTCCTTTGACTGGAAGTGGTTGTAGAAGGAGCCCACCGCGATATCAGCGGCCGCGGCAATCTCGCCGATCGTGACGCCCTCCACACTGCGCTCGGCCATCAGTTGCAGGGCAGCATCGAGCAACCTGTCGCGCGTTTCGCGCCTGCGGCGCTCGCCGCGTGTTTCGATCGCACCTGCCCCCGCCTCCGGGCGAGTGGGGGATGAGGACGCTTGGGGAGGCGCGTTAACCTGTGGCCAGAAGAGCCAGTATGATGCCGTCATGACGGCGTTCCAGCCGCATATTCTGGCCGAGCAGCATATCATGGACAATTATTTCCACCGCTTGGGCGGGAATGCCGGTCGGAGCAAGGAAGATGCGTTTGAGACAATGCTGGCCAATAACCAGTCGGTAAACGCGAGATTGCAAGGCTCGCTCTTCTGTCTGAACAGCGGCGCCGAATTCAAGGCGGTGCTGACCCTGTCGACACCGCTGGCTCTGGATAGTTTCGTGACCGGCCAAGCACCGCCGGTGCCCTAGAACAGGTTCTGGCTGATATTGCCTCAGGGTTGGAGGGGACCCTTGGGGTCGCAGCCATCGGCGAGTGGTGCTACCGCGTTTGATCGCCTTACCAGGAGCCGCACCAATGCCCCGCTGCGGGAGGCGGAGGCAGTTGCGGCACTTTGCCGTGCAAGTGAACTGCCCCGGATTTCCCGGAGGCAGATTGGTTTGAGTCACGCTGCCATTGGCTGCGTGTTTAGCGCGGCGTAATAGCGTTCCTCGGCTTCTGCCGGCGGCATGTTGCCGATGGGCTCCAGGAGCCGGCGGTGGTTGAACCAGTCGACCCATTCCAGGGTGGCGTACTCGACGGCCTCAAAGGATCGCCAGGGGCCGCGTCTGTGGATCAGTTCCGCCTTGTAGAGGCCATTGATGGTCTCGGCCAGGGCGTTGTCGTAACTGTCGCCGACGCTGCCCACGGAGGGCTCGATGCCGGCCTCGGCCAGGCGTTCGGTGTATTTGATGGATACGTACTGCACGCCGCGGTCCGAGTGATGCACGAGCCCGCCACCCTGCACGGGGCGGCGCTCATGCAGGGCTTGCTCCAGGGCATCGAGCACGAAGCCCGCATGGGCAGTGCGGCCGACCCGCCAGCCGACGAGCCGCCGGGCGAACGCGTCGATGACAAATGCTACATATACAAATCCGCCCCAGGTGGCGACATAGGTGAAGTCGGACAGCCACAGCCGGTTCGGGCACGGGGCACGGAACTGGCGGTTGACGCGATCAAGCGGGCAAGGTGCCGCCTTGTTGCTCAGGGTGGTCTTGAGCTTTTTGCCACGGATCACCCCGGCCAGCCCCATCGCCCGCATCAGCCGGGCCACCGTGCAACGGGCCACTTGCTTGCCGCTTCTGTCTACTTGGGCCTGACGGGGGACAATCGGCGTTATGTTTCCCCTTCCTCTCTCAAGCGGGTCTCAAGCAGACCTGACGGCGGTGGTAGAGGTAGAGTGTGGCGAGCAGGCCGCTACAGGCGGCGAAACCCATCAAGAAGCCGGGCGAGGCGTTGTCGCCAGTTGAGCGGATCAGCCAGGTCGATGCCGCCAGTGACGAGCCGCCAATGGCTGTCGCCAAGCTATAGGCCAGCGAGAACCCTGCCGTACGTACCTCGACTGGCACAAGCTCGGTGAGGGCCACCACCATGGCGCCATTGTAGCCGGCGTAGATGAAGGACAGCCACAGCTCGACGGCCAGCATCTTGGCAAAGGTCGGCCCCTGCACCAACCAGGACAAAGCCGGGTAGACCGACACCAGC
>DATKKX010000286.1:0-3599 GCA_035542775.1 Phycisphaerae bacterium
GGCCATGCACGGGGTCTTCGTCAATCTCGACATGTTCAAAGCGGCGGGCCTCGACCCCAGCAAGCTCCCCACGACCGGGGCCGAGCTGGTCTCCGCCGCGACAAAGCTGACCATCGATCAGAACGGTAAGCATCCGGGCGACAGCGGCTTCGATGCGACCAAGGTCAAGCAGTGGGGGTTCGGGATCAACTCGAATCACCACGCCTTCTATTACTTTTACGCGCTTCTGGCCCAGCAGGGCACTTCGTTCCTCGATCCGGCGGGAACCAAGGTGGCCGTGGACACCGGGAAGGCGGAGCGCGCGTGGCAATGGATCCAGGACTTGGTTTATAAACACAAGGTGGTCCCGACCGGACAGACCAACGCCTTCCAGGATTGGGTGACGGGCCGCGTAGCCATGGCCGTGGACGGCCCGTGGCAGTTGCCGGCGGTGCAGTCCGCTCCGTTCGCCTGGTCCACCACCACGTTCCCGAACGTATTTGGGAAAGCCGCCGCTTGGGGGAGCGGCCATATTCTCACCCTGCCGGTCAAGAACGACCCGGCGAAGCGGCAAGCGGCGATCAAGTTCACCACCTGGCTGCTCAACAACTCCGCCGGCTGGGGCACCTCCGGGAACATCCCGGCGAAGCTGTCGGCACGCCAGGCCCAGGAATTCAAGGCGCTGCCGGGCCGGACGGCGTTCATAGACTCGCTGCCGTTTGTCGTGGCCCTGCCCGACATCCCGAAGACGAACCAGGTCTTCTCCGCTGCCGGACCGAGCCCCATCGTCGTCGCCGCCCAGAACGTCATCTTGAAGGGTGAGCCGGTCGCGCAGGCGCTGAAGCAGTTGATCGATGGAGCTAACCAGATTCTGGCGACGCCCTAGCGGCGCAGCTCGCCAGAGAGCCTGAGGATCGCGAGCGATCCTGCGGTCCTGACAGAAGGCATCGAGTGACCGAGACGGCGGCGTCCTCGACACGGCGGACCCGACAGCGTGGTGGTTCATCGCGCTGGTACGGCGCAGCGGCCCCCTGGGTGTTTCTGGCACCCTTTCTGACCGCCTTCATTCTGTTTCGCCTCGGCCCGGTGATCGCGGGATTTGTCATCAGCCTGACCCGGTGGAGCATCGTAGGATCGCCCACCTGGGTCGGACTGGCGAACTACCGCGCGATGCTCCGCGACCCGCTCTTTCACACCGCGCTCCTCAACACGCTCTTCTTCGTGCTGCTCACCGTCCCGGCGATGGTCGCGCTCAGCCTCGGATTGGCGCTGCTCGTCAATGTGCCGCTCGCCCCGCGGATCTTCACGCGCACCTCCGTGTTCCTTCCGTACGTCGTCATGGCCGCAGTGGTGGGGGTGATCTGGAACTGGATGCTCGACTCCAACTTCGGGCTCGTCAATTATGGGCTGATGCTGGTGGGGCTGGGGCCGTACCGCTGGCTCACCGATTTCTCGTTGGCGATGCCGGCCGTGGCGGGCGTTACCATCTGGTGGACCGTCGGGTTCAACATGATCATCTACCTCGCCGGCTTGCAGGAAGTCCCGCGCGAGCTGGAAGAGGCGGCGATGATCGACGGGGCTGGCTCCTTGGCCGTGCTCCGCCACGTGACGTTGCCGATCCTCACCCCGACCACGTTCGTCGTGCTGATGCTCACCACCATCAACGCGGTGCAGGTCTTCGACCAAATCTACGTCATGACAGGGGGCGGACCGGGCACGGCGACGCTCACGCTCGTGCAGTACCTCTATTACCAGGCCTTCCAGTCTTACAATCTCGGCTACGGCTCGGCCGTGGCCTATTTCGTGTTCGTGCTGCTCGCCGTGTTCGGCATCATCCAGCTGCGGGTCGTCCGTCAGCAGGCGGCATCGTGAAGCCGTCGCTCCGCCGCCGATGTTGGCAGCATGGAGCCGCCCTTTTCATGATCGTCGTGGGGATCGTCTTCCTGCTTCCGGTTTTCTGGTTGCTCATCACCAGCGTGAAGCCGGAAGGCGACATCATGCGGTATCCGCCGGAATTCATCCCGCGGCATCTCACCGGAGAAAACTTTGCGAGCGTCTTCCGCCGATTCGCGTTCGGGCGGTGGGCGGTCAACAGTGTCGTGGTCGCCACCGCCGCCACGATGCTGGTCCTGCCCGTCGACGCGGCCGCCGGGTACGCGCTCGCGCGGTTGCGCTTTCCGGGCCGGAATGCGCTGTACCTGCTCATCCTCTCCATGCTCATGGTGCCGCTCCAGGTGACGGTCATTCCGCTGTTCATCGGGTTCGTCGGAGTGGACATGCTCAACAGCTATTGGGCGCTGATCTTGCCCACGGTGGCGAATGTCACCGGCGTGTTCCTCCTGCGTCAGTTCTTCGTGTCCGTCCCGGTCGAACTCGAGGACGCCGCGCGGATCGACGGCACCAATCAGTTTCAGCTCTGGTGGTTCATCATGGTCC
Source organism: Phycisphaerae bacterium (assembly GCA_035542775.1). Classification (GTDB taxonomy): domain Bacteria; phylum Planctomycetota; class Phycisphaerae; order UBA1845; family UTPLA1; genus DATKKX01. The sequence goes on from DATKKX010000286.1 coordinate 2,416, forward strand.
CCCTCGCCCGGCCGGTGCTCGCCACGGTCGCCATCATCACGTTCATGTCCTCGTGGAATAACTTTCTCTGGCCGCTGATTGCGGTCAGCAACGATGCCACCCGCACACTTCCGATCGGCATCGCGCAATTCATGGGCGCCAGCAGCGGCGCCAGCGGCTCCGCACCGACCTACGGGATGCCCACCGCCGCGGCGGCTATGGCCACCGCGCCTGCGGTGGTGGTCTTTCTGGCCCTCCAGCGCTGGTTCGTCCGCGGGATCACGTCGACCGGGATCAAGGGATAACGCGATCGCCCCTGCGCGGAGGCGCCGCCCCATTATCGGCAGGCTTGCCGTCGCTCCCAACCATGACCGGGAGAATTCGATGACGTTTCAGATCTCCTCACCCACGCCAATCCTTCGCGCCCCGTTCGACCCGCCTACGTGTCACGGCATAACCCTGGCCGGTCTGGCTGAGGGCCGCCTCTTGGCGGTGTGGTATGCGTGCTCGTACGAGACCTCTCCGGATACCGTCATAGTTGCCTCGGAAGGTTCGAGCGCGGAATCCTGGTCACCGCCCCGCATTATTGTCGACCTCCCGCTCACGCCGGTCGGCAACCCTGCCCTGTGGCGAGACCGCCTCGGGCTGCACCTCGCCTATGTGATCCTGGCTAGCGAGCAGTGGACGAGTGCGCGAATCGTGGCCTCCGACTCCGCCGACGACGGCCGCACGTGGAGCCGCCCGCGCCTCCTCCACAACCGGAAGGGTCTCATGACCCGCAACCGGCCGCTGAGCACGCCTGGTGGGGCCATCCTGCTGCCAATCTACGACGAGACTACCTGGGCACCGCTCGTCCTTCGCAGCGAGGATGGCGGGATGCATTGGCGCCTGTTTGGGGATACCACAGCGCGTGGCGTGGCCTTGCAGCCGGCGCTCGCACTCGCGCCGGAAGGGAAGATTTTGATGCTGTCACGTGGGCGCAAAGGCCGCGCTCTGGCCTCGTGGTCGGCCGATGACGGGAAATCCTGGACCGCCTCCCGCACCCTTGCCATGCCCAATCCGAACAGCGGGCTGGACCTCGCAAACCTTTCTGATGGCTCGATTCTCGCCGCTTACAACCACTCCGACAGCGACCGCCTGCGACTGGACGTCGCCGTGTCGACGGACGGCGGAGCCCATTGGTCTGATCCCACACCGGTCACAGC
>DATKKX010000287.1:0-2047 GCA_035542775.1 Phycisphaerae bacterium
CGGCGATGTCGGTAGAGGCAACATACAGGCGGCTTCCATCCGGGCTGAGCGCGAGCCCCGACGCCCCGTTGAAAGAGAGCGTCCGAACCACTTGATGTGCTCCTAGATCGACGACCACCACCTCCGGTGCGTCGGTGAGGAGATAGGCGAAAGTGGCATCGGGGGAGATAACCATCTGAGTCACTGTTCCAGGGGCCTCGATAGAGATCTGATTGCTCAGTTCCGTGGTCTGAAGGTCAAGCCGTGCCAGCGTGCCGTACCAGTCGACCACCCAGGCATGCGTTGTATCCGGGGCCATTGCGAAGGCGTCGAGGCCGATGAAATCGGCTCGATTGGTCTGGACAATGGCTTCGACGGCGTTGGTCGCCACATCGATCACCGAAACCGCGCCGGCCGCCGCTGGCACATAGACCGCTTCTTTCGCGTACCCAGGGATCGCGCTCGGCAGCAGTGTCGCCACTATTACCGCCCCAAGGGCGTGTTGTGCCTTCATCATCGTCCTTCGGTTGATCAATAGAGGGTGCACACCACGGCAGCTAGCCAGCCCATGGTGACGCCGCACCCAATCGCGACTGCACGATGGCGAGCCCCTAGAGACAACCTGAGTGTCCCGAACAGGAGTAACACCAGGGCCAGCAGGTAACCCGGCAGAACCGACATGCGCTCGAACATCAGGCGCGCACACGCCACGGTAGCGATCGCGATCAAGCACAGGCACAGCGCCACCCGGTATGACCGCGATCCTGCCGCGAGCGAAAGCCAACCGTCCAGGGTCGAGAACGCCGGAACGCCTACGCTGCTCACTACAAGAAGCAAGAGCAGGCGCCGAGTACTGACATGTAACTCGTAGTGGTGCAGCAGTAGGAGCCAAACCGCGCCGTAGATGATTGCCGCCACCGCCAGCCCCTGAAGAGCATCGCGGCCGATGGCTGGCACATAAAGCGTGCAGGGGTCGGCCCTGGGTCGCCAACTCCGCGCGCCCGAGAATATCAATGAATACAAGATGCGGGCGCTGGTTAATACGAGTACCGGTCCGGCAAGAACCGCGAAGAACGTCTCGCCCTCCGATGCCGGGACCAGAAACCCCAGCGTGCCGCGGAGTCGATGCGCGAGTACCAGCCCAACAACCCACCCAACCATCAGAACAGCGATAAGCCACGTCGGCCGACCTTCAACCGGTGTGTGGCGCCGGGCGTGCCCCCTTGCCCCTGCCCACAGAAACGGCCCGGACGCCGCCGTCGCAAACAGGCCAAGCAGACCGAGCCACACCCATATCATCCGGGTGCTCGATGCGGCCGCTGGGCCGCTCAGTGAAAGCGACCCACCAATCCATTTCAGAGTCGCTTGCCGGGCCGCGGCGCTGTACAAGACGTCAACATGGCCGTGGCCGGGAACGCGGATCAGCCTTCGCCCGTCTCCTTCCTGGATGTCGCCAAGGCTACCGGGCCCGGCAAGGTACCCTCGCGTCGCGCGCCAGATCAGGTCGGCGTCGGTATTGCCCAAAACGAAGCGGTCCTGCTTGCCGTACACGAGCAGGAGGTTTCGTGGCGCGACATGATTTACGAATCCGGACGGCGCCACGGATGCGCTGATGGCTACCGTTGCACGAACATCCCAATCCGCCGCAGCGGCGGCGATTGCAGCAGTCCCTCCATCGCTGTGGCCAAGTATCGCGATTCGTGTCGGATCTATCGCTGATTTCCCGCGGAGATGCGCAATTGCTGCCGCAACGTCCGGTTCCATTTGGCGTAGCTCGGCCGATTGCGCTTCCCGCGGCCACAGTGCTCCCCCGCTGCGACCTTGGCCGCGACGATCAACAAACAGCGCCGCAGCACCCAGACGCGTGATGTCCGCAGCCCAGGGGATCTCCATGAATCCCAGGTTCGCCAAGTACCCGGGACAGACGACGACTGCCGGAAAGCGGCGGACCTCGCCCGCCCTGCGCCTTGCCGAACTCTCGCTCGCGCTGTCCGCCGGGGCCTGCCCCAAGCCCGCGGGAGTCGAGCCAGGGAGATCATCAACCCTGCTCTGTGGGGGAAGGTACAGA
>DATKKX010000288.1:0-4292 GCA_035542775.1 Phycisphaerae bacterium
CGCCAGCAAAACGAAGCCACTCGCCGGCCATTAAGGGGTGATCCAGGCTCGGCATCGGCCGTTTGGTTGCGGCCTTGAAATCGTTGGCGAGCTTCCGATCTCGAAGTAACTGCGCCCGCACCGCCTCGAAGACGAGCCGGAATTCTGGATCGGTCGTCTTGATCGTCGGTAGGGGTTTCTTCGGTCGCTTCGTTGACATGCCGACACCCGCATCGGTCCCGATGAAAAGGCTTGGGGAAACGAGTCGGGTAACTCGCTTGTCGCGTCGCGAACGCTATCCCCGCACCGTCAGATCCTACGATCCCCTGCCCGCCCCATGCAACCGCCGACGCACCAGACCGGGCTGAATCGCCTACGGGCTGGTTTCAATCGTTCCCGGGAGCCACGTCGCCTGATTTCCAGGGGGGGCGTTGACACAATTAGGTTTTTTCCTAGGAAAGAATGCGTCAACGTCAACACCCGTGTACAAAGAGGTTTCACTTTGCGGCCTCGCACCCTGCCGACCGGACCACCGCCAGGACCGCCCGCCGGGTCGCCTCGGGCAACGTGGGCCACGCCGCAAGGATCAGGGCTAGATCGGGGTCATTGACGGCCGCTTTCGGATTCTCAGTACAACCACCACTACAACGGGACTTGTCGTGTCCGACGAAATCGGCCTTGGCGCTATCGCCGTCTAAGGTTTTAATTGTGGGGTGCCCGGTTTGGGTCCAGGAGGTCGCAAGTTCAAATCTTGTCGCCCCGAGTTTGATGGCCGGCTTCTATCGCGTATATGTACTCAGGAACGAAGCAACAGGCCGGTTGTATGTGGGCTCCACTGGGGACGTCTCCGACCGCCCGGGACGACACAACCGGGGGGAGTCGAAGGCGACAAAACACGGGGTGCCTTGAGTGCTGAATCATGAGTAGGCGTCGGCGACCCGCTCAGAAGCCGTTCGGCGCGAGATATACTGGAAAACCGGCAGGGGTCACGAGGAGCTGAGGACCCGTCTGAGCGCGAGCCTGGGTTAGAGCGGCCGCAGCGGTGGGGGCGGCGGCGCCGGCGGCGGCAATGGCGGATCAGGTGGCGCCGTCGGGACCACGGGCACGCCCACTGCAGCCGGAGCGGGAACGATTGGTTACGTCTTTCAGACTCTGGCCGATCCAGCCGCCCTGTTCTAATGAGCTGCTGCCTCGCGGCGCCTGGGTACAATGCCGGCTCTGACAATGAGAATTGCCGGTTGGTCCAGCATGACGGCTCGGTCGCTGCGTTCCTTGTTGCAGGCCATGCAGGAAGATTCATGAATTATCGGCGTCCATCCCGGGACCTTGTGCTGGCTCTTAACAGCGTCACTGCCGTCGTATTGGTGCTGGTCCTGGCCGGCGTGGGCTGCGACACCCTATGGCTTGCTCTGACTCCGATCCCAAACTGCACCGACCCTGTGATCTGCTCGTTGTTGGCGCCGGCGCCGACGCTCCCGGTCGGCTTCTATGATTATTACGGCTCACCCAAGAGCCCGGGTGAGGCTCAATCGCTCGTTGTCGCTGCCGGACTCGATCCCACTGTGCCCAGCAATTTCGCCCGTATCGGGCTCATCCAGATCTCGGAGCAACTGATCTCCGACGGGCGCGACCGTTTCTTCAATCAACTGCTGGGAGACCCGGCTTCGATCGGACAGATCTTCGCGGAGACCAACCAGTTCTTCGCGCTCAACCCCAATAACTTGGCGCCGGTCAATCCTGCGGACGACCCCAGCGGCGTCCTGGCGTTTCGCCGGCAGGCCCTTCTCACGATCCTGCTGCGGCCGCGCCTGGCGGAGACCAACCTGAAGGTTCGCCCGGATCGTGACCTGCGGTTGGGCTCGTCGGTTTTTCCAGCCGGGTCGGAAGTCAGCACGGGCATGGATATCGCCGCGGGCGAAACGATACCAGTGGGGGCGCAGAACGGTGGCGTGAGCTGCGCGTCCTGCCACGCGTCGGTGGACCCCGCAACCGGTCGCACGGTGATCGGGAGGGCCAACTTCGACTTGAACATTGGTTTGTTCCTGGCGCTCTCTTCGAACACCACGTCTTCCTTTCTGCGCTTCAACAAGAGCCAGATCGATCCCTTCGACCCCCGTTTCCCACCGACCGGGCGGCGGATCATCGACAGCCAAGGCCATACCGTCCAACTGCCGGACCCGGCGGCCCTGGAGGCGGCCGTCGACGACATAGTGCTCGCCATTCCTCCGGGCGGTTTCGACGCGGCCGCCGACGCCACCACCGCCGTGAGCAAGATCCCCGACTGCTTCGTCTTCGGCGAAGGCGGCATGGGCTGGGATGGCGGCTTTCAGATCGGACCGTTCGGCGGAGTGGCGGCGCTGACCAGCGCCGTTCATGCGTTTGAAATCAACTTTCTCAGCCCGGCAACCGTCAGTCGCCTTGTCGCGGATCTTGACCCGGAAGTCTATCTCGGGCTCGTCCTGCAAAACGCCGGCGATCCGGCGCTGCGGCTCCCGGATGACGTGAGGCCTTCTGAATGGCTGCAACAGCAGTTTCCGAACGCGGAGCGCGGCGTGCTGCTTGATCTGCCCGGATACCCGGCCCCTTCCCTCTTTTCGCTTAACGGCCTGGTTTTCAGCCCGCCCAATGAGACTTTCATGTACTCCGCGTTAGCGCTGTCGGCGTTTCAGCAGAGTCTGACCGTGCCTCCGAACACGTCACTTGAGAACCAAGTCAACCTTCACAGCGGGGCGGTGCTCCGCGGTGCCGAGGTCTTTCGCGCGGCGAACTGCATTTCCTGCCACCCCCCGCCATACTTCACCAACGGCAGCATCATTCCGTACAGCGAGATCAGGACCAGCCCGAAGCGGGCGAAAAACCGGCGGATCTATGAGGGCCGACTGGTCGAAGCCATCGTTCCAAGCTTCGATCAGTCCGTGCCGCTCGCGCCCAATCCGAGTCTGATCGCTCTTCCACCTGCTCCCGGCACTTCCAGTAATCTGTTGCTTCCGCCGGGCCTGGACAATCCCGATGGCGGCTACAAGGTCACAGGCCTGCTGGGCACATATTTCAAGGCACCCTACCTGCACGATGGGAGCATCGCGTCGACGGCAGAGGCGATTCGCGTTTCGCCAGATGGGAGCTATGCGGTGCTTGATCGCAGCGGAATCGGCATTCCTGGCACGAGCAAGGCCGGCAAGGCGATCCACGCGGGCAATTCGCTCCGGCTGCTGCTGGACCACGATCTCCGCCAGATTCTGCTGGAGAACAATGCCTCCGACCCGACGTTGGTGACCAACGGTGTCGAGGGCGTGGGCCACGAGTTCTATGTCGACCCCGCCAACGGGTTCAGTTATCAGCAGCAGATGGACCTGATCGCGTTCCTTCTTGCGCTCGATGACAATCCGGGCGGGTAATGGCGTTGCCGTGCTAGTCGATCAGAACAAGCCCGAAATAGTGCTGTGGATCGCTGCGCGTGCGGACGACTTCGATGGTGAAACCGTGTTTGCGGGCCGTGGCGAAGACGTCTATGCCGCAGGCCTCCATGGCCGGGCGGGCCTCGTCGGCGTGCCGGCAACCATGGTCGAATGCGCACTCCGCACAAAGCTGGCATGGGCCCGCGCCCAGCCCCAGGGCTTTGTGGAAGCCGGACAGAAAAATCTCCCGCTCCAGCTTCACCGCGATCTTCTTGGCTCTGTTGGGAGGTGCCTCAAAGAGGATGCCGTGATCATACTCGTCCAGCATCCGGCGAGTCTGGTCGGGCGTCGGCGTGTGTGGGGGGCACATCCGGTTGGAGTTGAAGCCGTCGCAGCCGAACTGGCACTTCCAGCGGACCCAGCTCCCGGTGACGACGTCCCTGGGGCGGACAAGCTTGGCGCCGAGAGCGCCGAGACGTAGGGCGGCATGGACGAAGCGTTGGAGGTTCTTCGCGGGGGTCCTGCTTCGTTTTGTGGATGGGCGGGTCGTGAGTGGCCCTCGCTGGTCAGTATTCACAACGCAGCCGCGTGCGACTTCCGCTACGGCCTCGTCTATTGATTATGGTTCATCCGGCCCACGCGTCAATGGTTCTCCAGCATCCCCCGTCCGGGCATGCGGGGATGGATTGCCCCGTCACCGCTGCTGCGCGAAGAAATGGTCCTCATGTCTTCACGCACCCGCTGCGGAGACGTACTATGTATCGCCTGGGCCCAAACACCGATGATGGAGGCGCTGTGCCATGATTCTTTCTACGATGCGCATATGTTGTCTGGTTTTCGTGTTGCTCTTCACCCTGGCGGGTGCTGCCCGGGCTGACGAGGGGATGTGGCTGTTGACGCGGCCGCCGACCAAGGAGC
>DATKKX010000289.1:0-8959 GCA_035542775.1 Phycisphaerae bacterium
GGCTTGGCGGGACCTGATCGAGCGGCAGAACGCGGCCGCCGGTTTCAATCTCGTGCTTCAGGAGGATCCCTACCTGCCCTCTGACGCCACCACCTTTTACACCAAGGGTGTTCCGGTGCTGGCCTTTTTTACGGGCAGCCATGAGGACTACAACCGGCCCACGGACGCTCCTGCCACCTTGAATTACGAAGGCCTTGAGCGAATTGTCAAATTCGCCAGGGGCCTGCTCGGTGACATCACCAATCCGGACTGCAAGGTTGCCTATGCTCGTGTGCAGCGGGCCGCGCCGGCCACCGGGCGCGGCGGGGCGCGGGCTTACACCGGCACGGTCCCCGACTTCGCCGGCACGGATGTGAAGGGGGCCCGCATCGCCGATGTCCGCGCGGGCGGTCCGGCCGACAAAGCGGGCATGAAAGGCGGCGACATCATCGTCGAATTCGCCGGGCAGAAAGTTACAAACCTGCAGGACTATTCCGACGCCTTGATTGGCGTGAAGGCCGGCCAGCCGGTGGATATCGTCATCGAGCGGGAAGGGAAGCGAGTGAAGCTCACCATTACGCCCACCGCCCGACCGGAATGAATCCGCGCGGCTGCCTCCGACGGCCTCCGCCAGAGTCCACGCTATGGTCGATTCTGCCGGACAGATGGGCGAAATCTCCAAGCCCGTCTCACAGAGGGATACGTGGCGCCGACCGCTCCTCGCCATCGCCGTGCTGGTCTGCCTTTTCGCGGCGGCGATGTATCAGCGCAACAGCATTCGGGCATATTGGTGGGCTTCACGGCTCGCGGCGGCGGAGGATTTCAAGATCCGTGCCTACTATTTGACTCTACTTACCACCGTCGGCGACTCGGCCGCCGGAGCGATCCATCGGCTGGCGCAGAATTCTCGAGCGGATGTTCGGGCACTGGCGATTCCGGCGATGGTTCGCCTATCCGCGAAATACAAGCTCCCTGAGCTGAGCGGGCTGCTGGCGGACGGCGACGCCGAGGTTCGCGACTCGGCGGCGACCGTGTTGGCTTTCATGGCAAATGACGGGGCGACGCGAATCCTGATCGAGCATGCCCGGTCCGGACGCAGCGGCGAGGCAGCATCGTCTGTGGCGGCCCTCGCCCGAGTCTCGTCCACCGACGCATTGGCCGCGCTGTGCGACGTGGTGAGGTCCCACAGCGATGCGATTGTGCGCGCCCAAGCCGTGGAGGCGCTGGCAGCGTGGACGATGGCCGAGGCGCCGGAGGGGCAAGTCGAGAGCCCGTCCTCTCGGGTGGTGTGCGCTCCGATGCTCGTCCTGATCGGTGCGCTGGAGGACCTGGCGCCTTTCACGGGCCAGTTGGCGCTCGAACGGCAAGTCGCTGCGGTGTCCGATGTCGCCTCGACCTCGGCCGTCCGCCGGAGTGACAAGAGTACCAAGTTGCACATTGATTCAGCTCCGCCTTCTGCTCATGCCGCCCAACGAAGGGTTGCCGACGTGGCGGCCCGGTGGCTATCCACGTTGACCGGCAAGGAAATCACCGCAGGGGCGGGGCGCACGTCCGTTCAACAGGCAGAACTTGCCGATCAATGCCGCCGGTGGATGGCCGAAAGGCGCCAGACCAGCCAGCCGGCCAGTTCGCCTGCCGGGGAAGCCGCACGCGCCAATTCTGCCGATACACCATCTGACGCCGACCATCCCGGCTGATCGCCTCGCCGCGGCTTTAAGCTCGTGTGGGAGCAACACGCTTGTTCAGCAGCTCCGTCCGACGGCGCATCATCATCGTGACGACCGCGCTGGCATGTCTTGTCGCCGCTGACATCGGCGTGCGTCGCGCGGAGCCCGTTCTGCGGACGTACGACGTTGCTCTTTATGAGAAGACGATTGAGGAGTTGCTGCATCGCGGTGTTCCAGACATCGTTCTGATGGGCTCATCGAGGGCCAAGTACGCGCTGGTGCCGGAACAGTTTTCGGCCGTTACCGGCAGGCCGGCGTACAACGTCGCCATCGCCGGATCCAAGACCGTCGAGTGGCAGCTTCTGGCCCGGCGTCTCTTTGAAGGGCGGCGCCCGAAGCTTGTCGTCCTTGGGATCAACGCCAGCGAGCTGCGAGCGGATTACCTGCCTTCGCCGGCCGCTCGCCATCTCTTTACGTTCGATGATCTATGCGAGCACCTCAGGCGCGACCATCCTTCCACCGAGGTGGTGGGCAATTATCTTCGACACAGCCTCGGTCCCGCCTGGGCGGCGTTCGACAGGCGGTACGAGTTGAAGATGTCGCTGCAGGAGGGGCTTGGGGACTTCCTGCCCAAGCACGCCCAGGAGGCCCGCGAGCTGCGCCAGCGTGTCGCCAGACCCAGCCCGCCCGACGGCTACGATCACCCCTGGCTTCGCGGTCGGCACAGGCCAACGCTGGATGATCAGCTTGTGGCCGACGAAGCTCAGGTGGTCCGGGCCAGCACGCCGCTGTTCTCGCCCCGCGCCGAGGCTTTCTCACATTTGAGCGATCTGCTCGACTGGTTGCATGCCCGGCGGATCGAGCTGATCGTGGCGTATATCCCCAACAGCCCCGCCACGGAGAACCGCTGGCGGGACGTCGAGCCTGCCATGGTCGAGATAATCGCGAGCATCTGCCGCGACCACGGCGTTCCCTTTCTCCCGTGTAGTCAGGCCGATGTCCCACGGAGCAATCGCGATTTCATCGAGGAAGTGCATGTTGGGTTACCGCTGGCCCGGCAGATCAGCGGGCGCATCGCGCGGCACATCCTCGCTCTCGGACTGCTGCAAGACAGGACCCAACAATTCGCCGGAACCGACAGACTTGACAGGGCCGTCCCATGATCTTCTCAAGCTGGCTATTCGCGGTCTTCTTCATTGTCGTGTACGGCGTGTATTGGACGCTGCCGGATCGCCGCTGGCGGCATCCGTTCCTGCTGATCGCCAGCTACATCTTCTACATGTCATGGAACCCGTGGCTGGTCACGATCATCATGAGCCTCTCGGTGTTCGACTTCTCCGTCGGCCTGCTGCTTGAACGGACCAGGACCGATCACCGGCGCAAGCTGCTGCTGACCGCGAGCCTGGTCGCCAATCTCGGGGTCCTGGCGGTTTTCAAGTACGCCGATTTCTTCATCCTGTCCCTCCGAGAATTGCTGACCGGCGTGGGCATTCACACCAATCTGCATACGCTCTCCATCATTCTCCCCATCGGCATCAGCTTCCACACGTTTCAGACAATGAGCTACACCATCGACGTGTACCGCGGCAAGATCCGCGCCGAGCGATCGCTGGCCGATTTCGCCCTCTTCGTCGCGTTCTTTCCGCAGCTTGTCGCCGGTCCCATCGTGAAGGCTTGCGATTTTCTGCCGCAGCTTGCCACGGAGAAGCGATTCAACTGGCCGGGCCTGCAGGCCGGCATCGTTCTGTTCTTGGTCGGCCTGACCAAGAAGCTGCTGATTGCCGATCAGCTCGCCACGCTGGTCGACCCCGTCTTCGCCGACCCCACCCGCTACGTCACCCGGGACTTGTGGCTGGCGATGTTCTGCTACGGCGGGCAGATCTACTGTGACTTCTCGGGCTATACCGACATGGCCATCGCCGTGGCAGGCGTGCTCGGATTTCACCTGCCGCGCAATTTCGCCAATCCCTATCTGGCGGTCGGTCTGACCGACTTCTGGCACCGCTGGCACATCTCGCTCTCCTCCTGGCTGCGGGAGTATCTGTATATCCCGCTGGGCGGATCGCGCGGCGGCCGCCTGCTGACTTACCGCAACCTGATGATCACCATGCTGCTCGGCGGGCTGTGGCACGGGGCAAGCTGGACATTCGTCGTCTGGGGCGGCATCCACGGCGCTGCCCTGATCGTCTCGAAACTCGTCCAGCGCGGCAGTGACGGCGTGATGTCGTGGATCGAAAGATCCGCCCGAACAGCCGCCGGCTGGATCATCACGCTGCTGGTCGTTCACATCGCCTGGGTGTTTTTCCGCTGCCAGCCGATCGTTCACGCTGGTTCGGTTGAACCCGAATCGGCCACGATTGCCCTGAATCGGGCGGTCTACATTGTGACGCACTTGTTCATTCCGGCACAGGTGGGCAACCCCATCTGGCTGATGAACAAGGTGCCCATGATGGCTTTGCTTGGTCTGATGGCGGCAATGCAGCTCTACGACGAGTGGGTGTTGCGAGGCCACCCGCGGCTGCGTTTGCCCGCACCGATCGCAGGAGTAGGTTACGCCGCATGGATCCTGGCTCTTGTGGTTCTGAGCCCGGAGAACACCAGCCCGTTCATCTACTTCCAGTTTTGATGGACCCCGGGTCGATAAATAGAGTTGACAATCAGTAGTCAACTGATTAAGCCACTGCACGTGGGCATTGCACGTTGGCGGTCTACTGCGTTGGTGACCGTGCATCGGGCTCTGTTTTGAGGAGACAAAAGATGCCTGAATTGCTATGGTTATTCCTCTGGCCTCTTGCGGCACTCGTGTGGTTAGTGGAGGTTGTTATTCTCAGGAACATCCCGACGGTAAACCCCTTGTAGAGTTTTTGTGTAACACTCGCAAGCGGCGAGGCGATGCTGCCTCGCCGCTTGCGATTCCAGGGATCAGGCCGGTGATCCGGCAGGATCGCCTGAACTGCAAAGGGCCGCGAAGCGCTGCGAATTCCAGACTGGGGAAGGGCAGTCAGCGTTAAGCGGCCTGCTTGACGAAGGCGGGGCTGAGCAGAGAACGCACGTCCGCCGGGCACATCTTCGGAGGTGCAAGCCACCGCAAACGGCTGCAAACGGACGCTCCGGTGGGGGTCGCTCGGAGGTTCCACCCTCCGCAAAAGTTGAAATCTCTTGAAATCCCTTGAAAGAACGCCGGGCGGCCGTTGATTGTTAACTGTTGATTGTTCACTGTTAGCAGGAGGGCGGACCCGGCAGCGCGGCGGGAGCGTGCCGAGCGAAGCGCGGGCTGCGAGACGGGTTCTTGTCGAAAAGGGGCGTGCGGACCCGCAGGATCGAGCCTGCTGGAGAGATGAAGGGCTCGGAGCAACCTGAATTTTCCTGAATTTACCTGAAGGTCTCCGGATGTTAGGATGTTGTTAGAATATCCAAACCACATCGCAAGATGGTCGACGAGTTGGATGGTCGACGGGGAGCGATCTGGGTTGTCAGCCGGCAGCAAAGCCATTGGAAACCTCAGCCTGGGACCCCGGGGAGAAAACGCGCAGAACCGGTGCGGCAGCAGGGCGAACGCTTTGCCGAGCTGCGTGGGCGCGTGCTCATCCACTACGAACTACAAGTATACCTAACAAAATGCGAATTGTCAAATGGGCAAGAAAACCCAGGAGTCTCGAACCAGAGGACCGAAATGGCGGCGTTGAGGCGGAAAGGGGGGAGGCCGATGTTCACGGGGCAGAGGTTGACGGCTCGTGGGTTCTTAGCAGCCCCGATGCGGATCTGGTGAGAGCCTCCAGGCGGGCGCCAGGCTGGAAAGTGAGATCGTCTTGGGGCGTTCCGGCCCAGCTCTGTAGATAGGGCTTCTTGGTCCACGCGAAGTTTCCGAGTATACTCCCGGACCAGATGGGTATGCATGCCGCAGGATGCGGCCTCGCTCGCAAAGGATGCGTCATGGCACGGAACATCGCGATATTGGGGGCCACGGGGGCGGTCGGGCTTGAATTCATCGCCGTCCTCGAACAGCGGAAGACGCCGGTCGGCGAGCTTCGACTGCTCGCTTCCGCCCGATCCGCCGGCACCAAGCTCCGCTTTCGCGGGCGGGAGATTCGCGTTGACGAAGTGGGCTCCCGCAGCTTTGACGGGATCGACGTTGCCCTGTTCAGCGCCGGCGCTGCCGCCAGCCGGACCTGGGCGCCGGTCGCGGTTGCAGCCGGCGCGAGGGTCGTGGACAACAGCTCGGCCTTCCGCATGGACGACGGGGTGCCGCTGGTCATTCCCGAGATCAATCCGCAGGCCATCGGCGACGCCGCTATCATCGCCAACCCCAACTGCTCCACCATCATCATGAACATGGCCGTCTGGCCGCTGCACCGCGTGCATCCGGTCCGGCGGATCATCGTCAGCACTTACCAGGCCGCCAGCGGGGCGGGGCGGCGGGCCATGCTGGAGCTGGAGAACCAGACGCGCGACGTGCTGGCCGGGAAGCCGGCCGCACCCAAGGTCTTCCCGCATCCGGTCGCGTTCAATCTGTTCAGCCATAACACCCCGATCGGCGAGGACGGCTACAACGTCGAAGAGCGGAAGATGGTGCTGGAGACTCGCAAGATCTTCGACGCGCCGGACCTGGCCATTTCCGCGACATGCATCCGAGTGCCGGTGCTGCGGGCACACAGCGAGGCGATCAATCTGACGTTCGAGCAGCAGATTACCGAGGATGAAGTCCGGGCGATACTGTGCCGTGCGCCGGGCGTGAAGGTCGTGGACGACCGGGCCGGCAACCGCTTCCCCATGCCGATCGACGCATCGGGCAAGGACGAGTGTTACGTCGGCCGCATCCGGCGCGACATCGGCCAGCCGGACGGGCGGGGCATCGAGCTGTTCGTCTGCGGGGACCAGCTCCGCAAGGGGGCGGCGCTGAACGCGGTGCAGATTGCGGAATGCGTCGGTCCGCGGTAGAATTCAAATGTCATGGCTCCGCAACGACTACAGGATATGCCCTGGACGACTGACCAGGAGTTCATGTCCGCACAGGCCACTGAGAATTGGCTGGATGAAGGCGCGTGCGTTCCTGCTGAGATGGGCGACAAAGACGCTTTGCTTTGTGGAGAAGTTGCCCGCGTTCGAGGCTGGATGCAGCCCTTGCAGGCGATGATCTCTCGGCTTGAGACGTGGTCCAGCGATTATGGCAGCGATTCCACGGTTGCTGGCTATGAGTTGCTCTCGGATGACGCCATGCTCAGTGCTATTCGACGATCACGCGCGTTCTCCGACCGGGCGTTCACACGGCTCGAGATTGTTCGTCGCTACCTTGAACGATTTGAGGGCATACGGGATCGCGCAGGAGTGTGGAGCAGCGATGCGGAGGCTTTGCTCAAGGATCTCAAGCACCTCGAGTCCCTGCTTTCATGGGCCGAGGATGCTGGCAGGCAGTGGTCGGAGCAATTGTGTGAGGAGTTTTTGCGGAGGCATCCTGAGCTGCCCAGGCCCCAAATCCTGCCAATAGACTTCGGTCCTACGGATAGTGCGCGGCTTCCTCCGATCGCGTAAGGGTTCTACCTAGAATGCGAGTTGTCGTAGATACTGGGCCGTCGTGGGCCTTGTTGTCGAAGCACGACAAGTGGCGTGCGCGGGGCAGCCTGGAATACGCCTTTTTGTTGTGGGAGAAGGCTTCGTTCTTGTTGCCTCGCATCGCGTTGACTGAAACCATGGTTCACGCTACGCGAGAAATCAGAAAAGCCGAAAAGTCTCGGCGAAAACAGCTCTGCGAGGCTAGCCTGAACAGGATACGAGAACTCGGGTGGGCCGTGGTGGAGCACACCGACGGAGATTTTGCCGCCGCCGACCAATGGTGGCAGCAGTATTCAGACTGGCCGATCGACTATCCGGATGCGATGATCGCGGCGACCGCTCGTCGGCTTGGCGCGGATCGGTTGTGGACGTTTGATGTTTCCTTTGGTGAGTTCATCCAAAAGGCCCTGCCGAACGTTGCCCTGGTGGATGAAGCAAGACCGAGGTGATCACAATGACTCGCGACGAAGCCTGGAATCTCCTCTGTGAGTACGTCAAGGACGAGAGCCTTCGCAAGCACATGCTTGCCGTCGAGGCGGCCATGCGGCACTACGCCAAACTGCTGGGCGGGGATGTCGAGCAGTGGGGCGTGGTCGGGCTGTTGCACGATTTCGACTATGAGCGCTGGCCCAATCCGCCAGAGCACAGCCGCGAAGGGGCCAAGATCCTCCGGCAGCGCGGCGTCGACGAGGAGGTGGTCGGCGCGGTTCTCGCACATGCCGACTGGAACCTGGACGAGTTTCCGCGCGACCGGCCGATTCGCAAGGCCATTGCCGCGGTGGATGAGCTTTGCGGGTTCCTGGTGGCTTGCGCCCTGGTCCGCCCGACGCGCCTGGAAGGCATGGAGCCCAAGAGCGTCAGGAAGAAGATGAAGACGCCGGCCTTCGCCGCAGCGGTGAAGCGGGAAGACATCACCAAGGGCGCCGAGTTGCTCGGCCTGTCGCTCGACGAGCACATCGCCAACTGCATCGCGGCGCTGCAGCCGATCGCGGGTGAGCTGGGACTGAAGGCGCCGCCGGGGGCGTGAGCCATGCGCATCGTCGTGGCGAACCGGTGGTAGGCGGGTTCAGCGGCAGGAGGCCGGCGAGGTGGCATGCGAGCGCCCAGGCGGCCAGGCCTGAAGGCGGGGGAAAAGCCTGTTGAAACAGGCTGATGGGGAATCTTAGAAGAAGGAAGAGTCTGGTGGGCGTCAACCAGCCGCAGAACGGCCGGCCTGAAGCCTGTCGGGAAAGGCCGCTGGAAGCGGCCTGTTTAGTGTCGTAAGGTATCGGTCAGTTCAGAGTCGTAGGGTATCAAGGATGAACCGGCGGTTTGGGTTGGTTGCAGCTTTTGCGGGAGCGGTGTGGGCCGCGGCGGCGGGTGGCTCCTTCGGGCAGACGCATGATGCCACTCCCGGAGGCCGGCCCGGCAGCGTCGGTGGCCAGCCACCAGCTCAGGTCCGGGCGCAGCCGCCGGCCGACCCGCGAGAGTCCGCACCCTCGCCGGAGCCTCCGCCTGCGCCGCTGACGTCGCAGGCGGTCCCAGCGACGACCGAACCGGCGTCGCAGCCGACCACCGAATCGGCCGAGGCCCAGGATCCCCGCCTCACCCCGCGTACCATGATGGAGGAGTTCCTTCAGGCCGTCGGCGAGTCGGAGGAGAAACCCGAGCGGATCCAGGATGCCGTCGGCTGCCTGGACCTCACGGAGATGGCTCGCACCAACCCCAAGGTCGCCGAGCGCCGCGGGCCGGTCATCGCCAAGCAGCTCGACGAAATCATCGAG
>DATKKX010000290.1:0-7543 GCA_035542775.1 Phycisphaerae bacterium
CGGCTCCTGTGTTCCGCCGGCTGCTTGCCGATCAGATCACGCCTGTCGGTGCGTTCCAGCGCATTGCCCGCGGCACAGATCGCGCGTTTCTCCTCGAAAGCGTCGTCGGCGGCGAGCAGATCGCCCGGTACAGCTTCATCGGCGCCGCCCCCTCCGCGGTCTTCCGGGCACAAGGCGACATCGCCTCCATCGAGCGGACCGACGGTTCCGTCGAGGTCCTCAACGCTGTCGCCGATCCGCTGGGTGAGCTGCGAAAGCTGCTCGATGATCGAGCCGCTGCTCCCTATGGCAGCGCCTACGACGGCCTCGTCACGCTGCCCCGCTTCACCGGCGGCGCCGTCGGCTACGCCGGTTACGACACCATCCGGTACTACGAGAATCTGCCGAACCCGCCGGCTGACGACCGCGGCCTGGACGATCTCGATTTCGGTATCTACGACCGCATGGTCATCTTCGATCACGTCAACAAGACCATCCTCGTCGTCGCTCAAGCCTCTCTGGACGGAGGCGGCGCCGAGGCCGCCTACGCCGACGCCTGCCGCCGGATCGACGAACTGGTCGCCCGCCTGAGTCAGCCCTCCGCCGGTGTGGGCAGCGAATTGAACCTCGACGCTTCCCCGGTTGCTCGCTTCGACAGCAGCTTCGCCCGCGAGCGCTACGAGGATGCCGTGCGAAAGTCCATCGACTACATCCTCGCGGGCGACATCTTTCAGGTCGTCCTTAGCCAGCGGCTCCGCGTGCCCTTCGCCGCCGAGCCGTTCGATATCTATCGCGCCCTCCGCGTGGTCAATCCTTCCCCGTTCATGTTCTACCTGAAAAGCCCGCGGTGCATCCTGGTCGGCGCTAGCCCGGAGATCCTCTGCCGTGTCGAGGATGGCGTGATCACGAATCGCCCCCTGGCCGGCACCCGGCATCGCGGTTCATCCGTCCGCGAGGACGCGGACCTCGAGCGCCAATTGCTCGCCGACCCCAAGGACCGCGCCGAGCACATCATGCTGGTCGATCTCGGCCGCAATGACGTCGGCCGTGTTGCCGAGCCCGGCAGCATCCGTCTGAGTAACGTCATGTCCGTCGAACGCTACAGCCACGTCATGCACATCAGCAGCACGGTCACGGGCAAGCTGGCCGCCGGCCGGACCGCGATGGATGCCCTGCGCACCTCGCTGCCTGTCGGCACAGTCAGCGGGGCTCCCAAAATCCGCGCCATGCAGATCATCGACGAGCTGGAACCGGTCCGCCGTGGCCCTTACGCGGGCGCCGTGGGTTACTTTGATTTTTCCGGCAACATGGACACCTGCATCGCCCTGCGGACCATGGTGATCACGCCCGCCCAGGGGCCCGGCCAGTGGTTGGTCGACATCCAGGCCGGCGCCGGCATCGTTGCCGACAGCCGGCCCGCCGCGGAATATCAGGAGACGCTGAACAAGGCCCGCGCCCTGCTGACAGCCGTGGCCATTGCGCAAGATCGCTCCTAGGCACGCGCGCCAACTATGACGTGTCCCTCTCGCCGCTCCTCCTGATTCTCCTTACTCGCTCTGCCGTGCTGCTTTTCCGCCACCGCAAGCGCATTCTGCCGTACGCCTGCCGCAGTGACCTCACCGGCAATCTCAGCGGCCTGTGCTCGGAGTGCGGGACGGCCATCGCCGCGCAAATACAAAGACACGGAGAAGAAGGGGCATGAATGCCGAAGGATGAAGAGCTGGGCCTTGGCCGCGGGCAGTCCCGCGGCCCCCCATTTCATCCTTCAGCATTCATCCTTCTTCTCCGTGTCTGCACGGTGATCCCCCGGAATCTCCCCGGGGCTCTATTCGTCGATCGATCCTAGCTCTTCGGCTTATTCTCGCCTGCCGCAGGTTGCGCGCCAGCCGCTGGTTTTGCTTCCGCGGGAGCTTGCGCACCGGCGGGCGGCTGAGCAATGTTGGGCGGCTTCGGCGTTGAAGGCGGCTGTGTTCCGGCAGGGGCCGGAGCACCACCGGGCGCCTTTGCGCCCGCGGGCGGTTGCCTGCCTGCTGGAGTTCCCGCGCCTGCCGGTGCCGCACCGGGAACGGGGGTGCCTTGAATCTTTGATCCTCCCGCAGTCGGTGTAAGCGTGGCGCGAATCTGGCCCTGTCCCGGCGCCCCGGCCGCGGCCGGTTGAGCCGCCGGCGGCGTGGTCGGTGCCTTCAACTGCGTCACCGGCACGGTCAATAACGGCACAGTCGGATTGTTCGTCTTGATGGTGATCTTGTCCCCCGTGGGCGGAGGCTTGTATCCGGCTGGCACATCGACCACGAGCTGGTACGTCATCCCCGGCTGTGTTTCATTGAGCGCCACTTTCAAGTCGGGATTCGATGCTTCCAGACCCGAAAGCTGCACAGGCGTCTTGCTGTTGTTTCTCACGAAGAGTTGCCGGTTCAACGCCGTCGATATGTCCGCCGGTAACGACAGGCTCGATGGCATCACTTCTACCTCTGGCGCCACCACTGCGCTCACCGGCACGGACAGCGTCGGCATGTCCTTCACTCCCGTCGATATCTCAATCGTGCCGGCGTTGTTGCCAGGCTTCAATGGCGGTACCATCGTCACCAGCAGTTCGAACTTCTTCCCCGGCTCGATCACTGACGTCTCCGCCTTGAAGGCCGGGTTGGTGCTGCGGACGTTGGTTAACTCGGCGCTCGCCTCCACGTTATTGGTGATAGTGAGTTTCTGAGTCTGTGTCGCATCCTCCGCCTTGTCCGACGTCATCCTCCCGAACGACGCTGACGGCGGCTGAACTTCCAGGGCCACCCAGACGTCGCCCGCGATGCCCAGCTTGATCATGGCCCCCTCTCCAGGGGCGTTCGTGTAAACGGTGATGATCTTGGTCTGCCGGCCGCCATGCGTTCCGAGGTTGATCTTGACAGGGATCTTGCCTGATTCGCCGGGCTGCACGATCCGGTCATACTGACCGGCCACGGTGCAGCCTCAGGAAGGCTTGACGGACAGAATCTCCAGCGGGCCGTTTCCCGTGTTGGTGAACCAGAAATCATGGAGCACTTGCTGCCCCGCGGCAACCTTTCCAAAATCGTATTCCGCTACGTCGAACTTGATCCCCGGTACCTCGCCTGGCTTCAACTGCACGGTGGGGCTGGGGATGGCGGGTTGGCCGGCCGCCGCGCCTCTGGCCTCGTCTGCGGGGTTGGGCGGGCCCATCTGTGGTTGCGCCTGGACTGGCTTGATGGGTATCGTCTGCTGACCGGCGGGTTGAGCCTGGACCGTGCCGGGCTTGGGCGCCGCCGGCTGCTGCGCCGCGGGTTGTTGGCCGCTCGGCGGTTGCCCCGCCAGTTGCTGCATGTTGGAGACCTTGTTCGGCGCCGCCGTCCCCGGGGCCTCGGGCTTGGGCTGGGCGAACGCGGCTTGCCGTTCGGCGCTCCACGCAAGCATCGCCACCGCGATGAACAACGTCTTCACCAGAAACCTCAATGGCCTGGTCTGAATCATGGCATCAATACTCCTCTATTGCTCACACTCTCGATTCCGCCGGTTAGCGCGCTGCTCCGGCGGGTGGTCGCTTATAACCTATACAGTAACCGAAAGAAGGCCGGCCGTAGCGACCGCCGATGTAACACCTGTGTAACGACCCGATCGCGAGCATGCTGTGCGCGATACAACAGCATGGGGTCCGCAGTTCGCCCCCCCACCAATGACCGTAGGCGACCTGATCTGTCAGCAGGGCTCCACTTGCACTCATGGGGTTGCCCCTCGCAAGGGGTTCGCGGCCGGCGTTTTACCCGTCGCGGGTCCGGACGTGCTGCGCTGGCTTGTCGCGGCCGCCGGTGCGGCAGCGGGTGTGTTTGGCAACTGCACGATCGGCACGGTCAGCACCGGTACGCGGGAACTGTTCGTCTTGATCGTGATCTTGTCTCCGCCCGGAGAAAGCTTGAATCCCGCCGGCACCTCCACCGAGAGGCGGTACGTCCTGCCCGCCAACATCTCATCAAGCGTTGTCTTCAAGCTGGGATTGGAGACTTCCACCCCCGAAAGCTGTATGGGCCCCTCAGTATTGTTCTTGATGGAGAATTGCCGCTTTACATCCGTTGGGATACCAGCCGACAGCGCCAGGCTCGTCGGTGTGATCTCGATGTCTGGAGCCACGAATACGTTCACCGGTATGGACAGGCTCGGCATGTCCTTGAGCCCCGTCGTCAGGTTGATCGTCCCCGAATTGCTCCCTGGCTTCAGGGTTGACGCCACCGAAACGCGCAGCTCGAACTTCTGGCCGGGCTCGATCACCGCGAGCTCCGCCTTGAAAGCGGGACTGCTGCTGTGGATGTCCTTCAATTCCAGGGGCCGCTCCGCTAGTTGATTCGTGATACTCACCTTTTGCGCGCGTGTCGGGTCCTTGGCCTCTTCCGGCGTCAACCGGCCGAACGTCGCGCTAGGCGGCTCCACCTCCACCGGGCTCCAGACCTCGCCCTGCAGGCTCAACTTGACCGTGGCTCCATCGCCCGGCGCATTTGTGTACACTGTGATGGCCTTGTTGATCCGACCGCCGTGCATTCCCACGCTCAGCGTGGTCGGAATCTTGCCGGTTTCCTTCGGTTGCACGATGCGATCATATTGACCGGTGACCGTGCACCCGCAGGAAGGCTTGACGCTGAGTATCTCCAGCGGCCCATTCCCCGTATTGGTGAACCAGAAATCATGGCTCACCTGTTGCCCTACGGTGGCCCGCCCGAAATCGTAATCCGCGGCGTCGAGCTTGATGCCCGGTACTTCCCCCGGCTTCAGTTGCACCGTCGGGGCCGGGATCCCTAATTTCCCGGACGCCCCGCCTTTGGCCTCCTCCGCGGGATTGGATGGTTCCGTTGGCGGCTTGGCCGGGGGCGGCTCAGCAGTCGATGGAGGCTGAACGGCCGGCTGCTCCGCCGTGGGTGGATTCTGCGCTGGTGATTCCGGCTTCGCCTGGGCCAGTGCGCCGTTCTGCTGGCCCCCACACACCAGCACGGCTATGGCAATGGTCAAGACAATTGTCGAAGATCTGAATAGCTTGGTCTGAATCACGGCTTCATTCTCCTCTATTCGACTTGCGCCCGTTCTCCCTGTGCGCTGCCGGGCCCGGTTCCCCCCGGCCTTACGCTTATAGACTAACAGAGGAAACGGTTTTCAAGACGGCCTGCAGCGTAACGACCTTGTAACGTCCGATCCCAGCGTGGCTGAGCCGTGCCCGAGATGCGGCCCCGCCGCCCTGACCGCGAATTGGTTGACGGCTGGCGCTACCCCCCCTGAGAATGCACCGGTCGCCGCGCGAGTGGCGGAACTGGCAGACGCGCAGGATTTAGGTTCCTGTGGGGAAACCCGTGGGGGTTCGAGTCCCCCCTCGCGCAGTCAACTGCTATCCTATTAGGCCCGCGTCCGCCGCCGCTTGCCGGGCTCGGCCGGCGACATTCCGCTATCGCCATCTTCACGCGCGCTGCGAGAAAGTTCAGGGGGCCTGCGCCTTGTCGGCTGGCGGTTTCGGCTGCGCGCCGGCGTTGAGCTTCCTGACCAGCTCGTTCACCTCCTCCGGCGTGAACGAGCCGTAGATGGCGCCACGAGCATGAATCTCGTCCTTGATCGTAGCCTGGGAGATGACCAGGTCATCGATGAGAATCGCAAGCTGGCGTTCGCGGTTTTGGCGAGTCAGGAGGGCGAGTTTGTTCCCCCCGCGCTCGTCGAGCGTAAAGGCGATGATGGGGCGGCCCATGGTGTCGTGGTCGACCTGGGCGCTCTCCAGCGACCAGTCCGCCTCCCCCGAGCGGCGGGTCAACCCGTACTTGTCACCGATGTGGGCCAGGACGTAATACTTGTCCGCGACTCGTTCGGCAACCATGGCGTAGTTCGCCTTGTCCTTCTCAAAGCGGGTGCTGAGATCTCCCTGGGGCTTGAAGAAATCCACGGGGTTCGCAATCTCGAACCACTGGTAGGTTTCATCGCCTGATAAGCGCCTTGTACCGCCATTCTTCAACGCCTCAACATAGCGGGTCAGCTTTTTCGGATCGCTCCGCATCTCCTTCGCATCAGCCAGGATGCGGAGCTCGAGCACCGCCGAGCCACGGACCACCTCGAGCACCCGTTGACAGAACAGCGGCGCGACCTTTTTCGAAAACTTCTCATTGGGATGCGAATCACCCTGGGCGTAGGCATCCTTCAGATACAGCCCGCCCTCTGTCTCCAGTTCGCGGAAATCCCAAATGTAGATATTGTCGCCCTGTTCATCCCACCTGTCGCGGACCCACTCGAAGAACGCCTTCGCCCGCTTGGCGGAATCCTCATCGGTCTCGCTCTTCTTCAAGGCCGCGCCGGTCCAGACGATGAACTTGGTCTTCGGAAACTCCCGAAGCTTCTTCTTCAGCGCCTCGTATTGCAGCTTGTAGTTCTCGATCCGCTTGTCTTCGCTGGCCACGTCTCCCTTGCCGGTGTCCTCCTCAACTCCCGAAACCGGAAAGCAGTGCTTGAACACGATCACGTCATATTTCGGTGTCAGCATCTCCAGCGTCGGTTCGCCTTTGAAGGGCTTGCTCCCCGCGTGCTTCACCCAGATGTTCCAGTAGTCGTAAGGATAGTTGTTCCAGCCGTACGGATCATCCTTGGGGAAGTTCTGTTCGATGATCTCGTACTCAGTCTTGTTGGCCTTGTTGTAGGCCGCGAACCACTCCTTGACGCCGCCGTTCCACACGCACTCGCCGGTGCTGTGGTGCAGGAAAAGGATCTTCGCCTTCGCCGCCGACGCGGCCTGTCCTTCCTGCTGCCCTCCCGCCTTTGCCTGACCGCTTGCATCGCGCCCATAACTGGCCCAGACGATTGCGCAACATGCAGTTGCTCCGACCATCATTAGCCGTGTTCGTGTCGAGAACATGATGAGCTTCCTTTCCTTACGAGGTGCGGACCCGGATGGCGGTGCAGTATAACACCTTGGGCCGGGTCGCCCAAGTCCCGCAGTGGGTGGCCCAGGTCCTGCGGACTTGCAAGCTTGATTTCGAGCGCGCAAGTAAGCTGCGAGCGCGAAGGATCTTCACGCGCGCGAGGAATCCTCTACCCCGAGTTCAGAGAGTCTGTCCCCCTGCCGGCAAAGGCCGTCCCTCACCGCCCCGCGTACATCTCTTCGTAATACGTCTGATACGCCCCCGACACGACCCGGTCCAACCACTGCTGGTTGCCCAGATACCAGTCGATGGTCCGGCTCATCCCGGCATCGAAATCCACCGACGGCCCCCAGCCCAGCTCGCTTCGAATCCTCGACGCATCAATCGCGTACCGTCGGTCGTGACCGGGCCGATCCTTCACGAACGTGATCAGGCTCTCCGGCTTGTCGACGTGCCGCAGGATCGTCCGGACCACCTCCAGATTCGTCTTCTCGCTGTTGCCGCCGATGTTGTACGTCCGCCCCGGCCGCCCTCGCGTTAGCACCGTCCACAACGCCCGGCAGTGGTCCTCCACGTACAGCCAGTCGCGAACGTTCAGCCCGTCGCCATAGACCGGCAGCGGCTTGTCGTGCCGGGCATTGTTGATCATCAGCGGGATCATCTTCTCCGGGAACTGGTAT
>DATKKX010000291.1:0-11919 GCA_035542775.1 Phycisphaerae bacterium
CAGTTGCCAATGGTCCATATACACTATACCTAACAAAACGTGAAATAGCAAGCGGAAAACCCGAGCGCGGGAGGGCGTGCGCAGCGGCAGGCACACAGAGCTCATCCCGCCACGGATGAGTTTCTCCCCCTATTCCCCGTGCCTCGGCCGTGAGGCTGTCGCCTAGAACGTCGTCCCGAAGGAGAAGCTGAAGATCTGCGTGTCATCCTCGCTGTCCTTGGTCGTCGGGAAGGCCAGGTCGAACGACAGCGGGATCGAGCCGAAGTACTTGATGTACAAGCGCACGCCCACGCCGACCGCCGACCGCCAGGAGTGGATGCCGAAGTTGTCCTCCACCGTCCCCATGTCCAGGAAGGTGACGCCGCGAAGCGTCTGGCCCACCAGCGGGAAGGTGTACTCGACGTTGGTCAACAGCGTGAAGTCGCCGCCGACGCGGTAGCCGTCGTTCCAGCCCGCGCGCGGGCTGATCCCGCGATACTCGAAGCCGCGGACCGAGCCGATGCCGCCGCCATAGAACTTCTCAAAAACCGGGGCGTCGCCGAAGATCTGCCCGATCATCCCGCCCGCCGCGATGATGTGCTTGCGGTCGAAGACGTCGCGTGCGACCGTCCAATACTGATCGAAGTTGCCGGTCAGCTTGCTGAAGGTGTAATCGCCGCCCAGGGCCCCGAACTGCTCCCACGCGACCTGCAAACGGTTGCCCTCGCTGGGCAGCCAGCGGCTGTCGGTCTTGTCGCGGACGATCGTGCCCTTGACCGAGGTCAGCCAGCTTCCGCCTTTCACATCCTTGATCTCGTCAGGCGCCTTCCAGTCCACGCCGCTGATGTCGATATGCTCAAACTTGAACGCCGCCTCCGCCGACCAGTCCTTGAGGATCCCCTCGCGGAAGCGCTTGTCGAAGCTCGTGTAAAACCCGATCCGCTCCTCGTCGTATTCATGCCGATCCCGCTGGAACAGATAGCCACCCACCCCGAACCCAACATCCTGATCGAGCAGATACGGCTCGCGGAACTCGATACGCCCGCGGTTCAGCTCGGTGCCCGGCTCGACGGTCAGCCGCAGGGTCTGCCCGGCGCCCTTGAACGAACGGCCCTTGAAGAATTCCTTGGTGGTGCGGGGCCAGTCGAAGAGGTCGAAGTTCTTCTGCTCCAGCGTGATGGAGCCGACCAGGCCGCTATTGCTGGTCACGCCCACGCCGAACAGGATATTGGTGGTGTTGGCCTCGACCACGTCCACCAAGGCGTCACGCACGCCGGGCGCCTCGCCCTGCGGCGTAATGGTCGCCTCACTGAACAGCCCGGTCTCGGTCAGCCGCTTCTCGGCCTTCTTGGTCTCCTGGTTGTTGTAGAGCTGCTCGGGGTAGAACCGCAGCTCGCGGCGGACGACCTTGTCCTTGGTCAGCCGGTTGCCGCGGATGTCGATTCGCCCCATGCGGTACTGCCCCTCCTCCTTGACCTGCACCTTGAGGTTGACGTAGCCGTCCTCCACGTCGAACGTGAAGGGCATGGTCACTTCCGAGTAGATGTACCCGATGGTGCCGTACTCGGCGAGGATGGCCTGGCGGTCCTGCTCCAGCACGTCGGCATCGATGGGCTTGCCGATCGCGGACTTCATCAGCGAGGCGAGGTGATCGGCGTCAAAGACCGTGTCCCCGCTGAACTCGATCGTCTTGATGATGTGCTGGAGACCCTCCTCGATCTGAAAGATCAGCGTCAACGACGACTCGTTCTTCGGATCGGGGAACTCGATGCGATAGCCCACCCGGGCATTCAGGTAGCCCCGGTCGGAGTACCACTTCTTGATCGCGGCCGCGTCCCGTTGCGCCACTTCGTCGGAGAACGCCCCGGTGCGAAAGATCCAGATGTAAGTGGAGGTTTCAATCTTGGAGCGGAGCAGCCGTGCGCTGTAGGCGGTGTTGCCTTCGAAGTTGATGTGGCGGACCTTGATCCGCGGCCCCTCGGAGATCCGGAACAGCACCCGCTGCTCATCACGGAGGACGTTCTGATCGACGTCCACCGTGACGTGATAGTAGCCCGCCTCGCGGTACTTCCGCTCGATCTCCTGCTTGGCCTGGTTGATGACAAAGTCGCTGATCGGCGCACCGATGGCCAGCTCGGTCTCCTTGAGCAGATCGCTGGTCTTGAACTTTACGTTACCCACGAAGTCGATGGCCTGGACGTACGGGCGCTCGTGGACCACGAAAACGAGCACCAGCTTCCCGTCTTCCTCGCGCGGCTCCGCGTAGGGGCTGCCCTCAAACTTCCCGGTGGCCGCCAGACGAGCGCAAGCCGCGGCGATTTCATTGCGATCCCAGATTGAGCCGGGCGTGATTCGCGCCGTGCTCTGGGCGAAGGCGAGATCGACGGTGAGAAGGCCCTCGAAGACGACGCGGTCGATGACGCGGCCTTCGGGCTTGATCGTGGTGATCGGCTGGGCGGCCGACGGTGCGGCCTGAGCACCCGTCGGCATGGGGCTGCTCTGGACGGGCTGGAGGTGCCGCAGGCCCATCATGGATGCGAGTGCAAAGGCACCGCATGCTGCCACTAGCAGCGGTCGCCGGCGAGCGAGGTAATGAAACATCCCTGTTTCCGCCATTCCGTTCCCTCGGGCAAGCGGGGTCAGCGTTTGCTCTTCTGGCGGACTGCGCGGATTCCCTCCACCCGCCGCGTTGCTCCGCGCCAGCAAGCAACGGGTACGGCAGCTTGCGCGGGACTATACACGCACTGGTCACGAGCGAAAAGTCCGTTTATCTGCATTTCAATACTGAAATCGGGTCCCCAACATCAAAGCTGACTCCCTGATCCGGTCGGGAACGCCGGCCCAGCCGGTTGACGCCCCAACTCCCCAAGCACGACTCCGGTGCTGTCGCTTAGCCGCCCAGCGGGCCGACCGACCACCCAACACTCGTCTGCAAGAGCGCTAAAGACGAACGACCCCGACGCCTGGGCTTCAGCGTCTCGCACAATTCACAGCCCCCGCCCGTGTCGACGGCTTGCCGGAATCGTCACACGCACGGCGGCGCCAGCCACTATAATCGCCTAAGCCACATTAGCTTACGGCCACTCTTGCCCACTCGAGGACGATTGCGGAGACTCTAATCCATGCTTGGCCGGCTACTGCTCATCTTCGTTCTGCTCGCCTTTGTTGACCTCATGCTGCTCATCCAGATCGGGCAGGTGCTGGGCCTCTGGGCCACGCTCGCCCTGGTCATGTTGACCGGCATGCTCGGCACGGCACTGGCCCGGCGGCAGGGCTTGCAGACCCTTGCCCACATCAACACCGAGCTGGCCGCCGGGCGAGCGCCAACAGCGGCCTTGGCCGACGGCGCGGTGATCCTGCTGGCCGCGGTTCTGCTCATCACGCCGGGTTTTCTGACTGACGTGCTGGGCCTGGCGATGCTGGTTCCGCCGCTGCGGCGGCTGTTTCGCGACCTGCTGGCCCGCTGGTTCCAGCGTCGAGTCAATGTGAGCGGTTTCGCTTCCCCCACCGACTGGGTTCCGGGCGACGGATTGAACGGCGGTTCTGACACCGACGCCTTCTCCGGCCCCCGGCCCGTCAAGCACGTGGAGAATGAGGCCCTGCGAAAATGAAGCCTCTTACCCGTAATCAGGAACGCGAACAATGGGCAATCGCTTGAAAGAGTTTCGCCAGTTCCGTGAGAAAATGAACAAGCGGATTCTTGCCGCCAAGAACCTGAACATCAATCGCTTTTTCACGCTGGACGGCAAGTCCTACGAGCCCGGAGCGCTCGAAGCGCTCACCAAGGAATTCGCCGGGCTGTCGGCATCGATGGTCCTCCGCTGCGATGACTGCATCGCCTACCACGTCATCCGCTGCAAGGAGCTCGGCGCGACCAACGAGCAGCTCATGGAGATCTTCAACGTCGGCCTGATCGTCGGCGGCTCTATCGTGATCCCCCATCTGCGTCGGGCAGTTGCGTTATTGGACGAAATCGACGAAGAGTCGAACAAGCCATAATCCCCCGCCGTAGGGAGGTATGCGGACGAAGATTGCTGCAGCGCACTGCCGACTGGCCGGTACAAGGCGGAAGCAAGGAAGAGCCACCATGCGAGCTGCTCGCCTCTCTGTCACGCTGGTCGTTTGTTTCGTCACTTCCACGTTGTACGCCTCGCCGAAGTATCAGGAGGTCCTGATCAGAAATGTGCCCCATGTGCGGCAGAAGCCCGACTTCTGCGGCGAGGCTTGCGCGGAGATGGCCTTCCGCAAGCTCGGCCACCCGATCACGCAGGATCAGGTCTTCGACGCCTCCGGGCTTGATCCGGCGCTCGGCCGCGGCTGCTACACCGCCGAGCTGAACACAGCCCTGGGCCACCTGGGCATCCGAACCGGCAATGTGTGGTACCGCGTCGACGCCGCCCGGTCCGCCGCCCAGATCGAGGAGCAGTGGCGGGCATTGCACGCCGATCTGTTGCGTGGCGTGCCCTCGATCGTGTGCATGCACTACAGCGACCGCCCCGATACGACGGAACACTTCCGCCTGGTGCTCGGATATCGTGCCAAGAGCGATGAGGTTGTCTTCAACGAGCCGGCGGAGGACCATGGGGCCTACTGCAAGATGCCCCGCCACCAGTTCCTGAAGCTCTGGCCGCTCAACCGGGGCACAAAGGACGAGGCCGTGATCCGCTTGCGGCTCGAGCCGGGCAGGATCGTTGAACCGGCGGCGGTAAAGGGCTTCGACCGAGCCGATTACGCCCAGCACATCATGGAGGTCAAGAAGAAGCTGGCAAGCCGCAGGGATTTTACCATTCTCGTGCAGGAACCGTTCGTCGTGATCGGCGATGAAGACGCCGCGATGGTTCGGCGACGCGCCACGGACACGGTCAAATTCGCCGTCGACCGACTCAAGCGGGATTTTTTCACGAAGGATCCCAACGAGATCCTCGATATCTGGCTGTTCAAGGACAAAAGCAGCTACGAGCAGCACGTAGAGGAGCTTTTCGGCAGCAAGCCAACCACGCCGTTCGGCTACTTCTCATCCGCCAACAAGGCCTTGATCATGAACATCGAAACCGGCGGCGGCACGCTCGTCCACGAGATCGTCCACCCCTTCATCGCCGCCAACTTCCCCGACTGCCCGCCATGGTTCAACGAGGGCTTAGGCAGCCTGTACGAGCAATGCGAAGATCGCGGCGGACACCTGCACGGGCTCACTAACTGGCGGCTGGCGGGCCTGCAGGAAATCATCCGCAAGGGCGAAGTGCCGTCGTTCGCCGCCCTCACGTCGATGGATTCGGAGGCTTTCTACGAAAAGGACCGTGGCGCCAACTATAGCCAGTCGCGCTACCTGCTCTACTACCTCCAAGAGCGCGGCCTGCTGGTGAAGTTCTACCGCAAATTTCTCGCGGACCGCGAGAAAGACCCGACCGGCTACAAGACCCTCCGAGCAGTGCTGGGCGAGGATGATATGGATGGGTTCAAGGAAAAGTGGGAGAAGTACGTGCTGAAGCTCAGCTTCCCGTGAGCGGAGCAACTCATTGCTCCGGTTGTGAGCCGACTTCGCGGCAAAACCGGACTCCTCCAGCAATTCTCATCTCACGAACAAATCCCGCAGCCACTGCGCCGTCGTCTGCCGCCCCAGGTCCGCGATCGCGTCGGTCAGCGGTATATCCTTGGGGCAGACCTTCGCGCAGTTCTGGGCGTTGCCGCAGTCGGTGATGCCGCCGTTGCCCATGATGGCGTGCAGCCGCTCCGGCTTGTCGTACGCGCCGGTGGGATGGGCGTTGTGCAGCCAGACCTGGCCCACCGGCGCGGGGCCGATGAATGCCGAGCTGGGATTGAATTGCGGGCACGCCTCCATGCAGCAGCCGCAGGTCATGCAGCGGGAGAAGATGTAGCGGATCGCCTGCACGCCGGGGGAGATCAGCGGCGCATGGCGGTGGATGTCGTAGCTGCCGTCGATGTTGATCCAGGCCTTCACCTGCCGCAGGGCGTCGAACATCTTCTGGCGGTTGACCATGAGATCGCGGACCAGGGGGAACTTGGTGAACGGCTCCAGAACGATGGGCTGCTCCAGCTCGTCCACCAGCGCCGCGCACGCCTGGCGCGGAACGCCGTTGATCAGCATCGAGCACGCCCCGCAGACCTCCTCCATGCAGTTGCTGTCCCACACGACCGGCTCCACCTTCTCGCCGCGCGTGTTGACCGGGTGCTCGCGCAGGTACATCAACGCGGAAACCACGTTGTGCGAAGGCGCCCACGGCATCCTGAACTCTTCCCAATACGGCGCCGACTCCGGCCCCTTCTGCCGCTTTATCTTGAAATGGATCTGTCTCTCCATCGTTGCAGGTCTCCAGACCGGTCAGGCACACTCCCCTTCTCTTTCTCAGTGCCTCCGTGTCTCCGTGGTGATCCTTCGCTTACCGGTAATCCCTCGGCTCCGCCGGCGGCAGAACACTCAACTCCACCGGCTCGAACTCAATCTTCGGCCCATCAGGCGTACACGTGGCGACGGTCGTCTTCAGCCACTTCTCGTTGCTCGCCTTCCACTTGGCCTTATACGCTTCAAATTCCGGATCGCCCTTGAACTTGCCCTCCGGAACCTTCAACTCGAACTCGGCCTTGTAGTGCGAGCCGCGGCACTCGTCGCGCAGTCGGGCCCCCATGGTGATCACCTCCGCCAGCACGACCATGTCCCGGACCTTCCGCGCCCAGGGCAGCGATTGATTGGACCACGAGCCGCTGTCGTCGAGGCGAATCTTCTGGCAGCGATCCTTCAGCCGCCGGATGCCTTCCAGGGCCTGGTCCAGCCCCTTGTTGTCGCGCTCCACAAAGACGTGCTCGCGCATGATCTCGCCGAGCTCGCGGTGGAGCGTAAAGGCGTTCTCGTTGCCGTCGGATGAGGTCAGCTTGTGGTTGATGGCCGCCTGGCGCTTCTTCTCCCCGTCATACTTCGCATCAGGCGTGGCGTCCGATCGCTTCTTCAACCCCTTCACGTAGGCCGACGAGGCGTCACCGGCGATGATCCCGCTGAATGTCGCACTGAGCAGCGAATTGGCTCCCAGCCGGTTGGCGCCGTGGTAGGCGTTGTCGCACTCGCCGCACGCGTACAGCCCGGGAATGTTGGTGGCATGATTCTTCGGGCTGACCTTCTTGATCCCCCCGGACGTCTCATCCTTCTCGTAGCCGACCAGGATGCCGCCCATCGAGTAATGCATCGCGGGAAACACCTTCATCGGCTGCGTGTAAGGGTCTTCTCCCGAAAACGTCTGGTACATCTCCAGGATGCCGCCCAGCCGGTCCTCCAGAAACTGCCTCGGCTGATGCGACAGATCGAGGAACACCACGTCCTCTCCGCCCACGCCGAGCCCCATGTGCCGCGTCACCTTGCAGATGGCCCGCGAGGCCACATCCCGCGGCACGGTGTTCCCATACGTCGGGTACCACTCCTCGAGGAAGTAGAACCGATCATTCTCCGGTATTTCGCGAGGATTTCGCTTGTCGCCCGCGATCCGGGGCACCCACATGCGGCCACCCTCGCCGCGGCAGGCCTCGGACATCAGCCGGTTCTTGTCGTACCCCTTCATCGCCGTGGGGTGAAACTGGGTGAACTCGCCATTCGCGAACTTCGCCCCCTGCTGATACACGCGCGAGCCCGCCGAACCCGTCGAGTTGGTGGACATCGTCGACATGCCGTAAATCAGCCCCAGCCCACCGGTCGCCATGACCACTGCGTCCCCGCGGAAGGCATGAACCTTCATGTCGTTCAGGTTCATCGCCGCGATGCCGCGGCATATGCCCTCGTCATCGAGCACCAGCGACAGGAACTCCCAGTCCTCGTATTTCTTGACCTTTCCCTCCATTTCGTGCCGGCGAACCTGCTCGTCCGACGTGTAGAGCAATTGCTGCCCGGTCGTCGCGCCGGCGAAGGCCGTCCGCTTGTGCTTCACGCCGCCGAACAGCCGCTGATCCATGATCCCTTCAGGCGTGCGGCTGAAAGTGACCCCCATGCGGTCATACGTGCGGATGATGCCCGGCGCCGCTTCACACATGCTCTTGATCGGCGGCTGGTCGGCGAGATAGTCGCCGCCCTTGATGGTGTCCACGATGTGCTGCCAGATCGAGTCGTTCTGCCCCTTGATGTCCAGCACGGCGTTGATGCCGCCCTGGGCGCAACAGGAATGCGACCGCTTGACCGGAAATAGCGAAAACAGGTTGACCCGGCACCCGGCCTCGGCGATCCGCATCGTCGCCCACAAGCCGCCCAGCCCTCCCCCTACCACGATCACTTCGGGTTTAGTGGCCATTCGGTAAGACCCTCCAATCCTGTCCGTCGGGGGTGGTTCCACCGATCGGCCTGTCCGTGCTGACGGCTGATCGTGCCTCGCTCTTCACCATCGCTTTGATCTCCGACGAATGGCCCGGTGCCGGCGCCACCGCAAACGCATACAGCGACAAGCTTCCCCACGCGAACAGCAGCAGGCCGACTAGGGCCCCGACCACGCCAACCCGCTGTTGCCCTTTCTTGCTGATGGCTAGCCCCCAGACGATGCAGAAGCTCCAGATGCCGTTCGCCAGATGGAAGCATGCCGACGCAAGGCCGATCCAGTAGAACGTGAAGGTGATGGCCGCGGGCATCACGAAGTTGCCGCCCGGCCTCCAGGCGGTCAGGCCGGTCCGCGTGATCTCGTACGGGTCCACGCTGCCGATGAACACCGGCCCCCAGCCGACCCAGTCCGCGAACCGGAACTTGAGCAGATGCACGATGATGAACACAACCGTGATGTAGCCGGTCAGCCGTTGGAGGAAGTACCTCCAGTTAGCGAAATAGGGGTATTGCGAAACGTTGCTCTGGCTGGTCAGGGCGATCACCACCCCGTAGATGGCGTGGAAAGCGATCGGTAGGAAGATCCCGAATATCTCCAGCCCCAGCAGCCACGGCAGGCCGTGCAGCCAGTGCACCGATTCGTTGAACTTCTCCTTGCCCCCGTACCAGGCCATCGAGTTCGTCAGCATGTGCTCGATCAGGAAGGCCCCGATAGGGATGATCCCGCTCAGCGAATGAAGCCTTCGCAGGAGGAAATGGTACTTTTCATCCAGACGCTGGGGTTCGAAATCTGTGGTTGCCAAGGTTCGTGACCCTCAGTTGGAATACCCTCGTTCGATGCGGACTGCCGCTCATCCGGTGATTGCACGCATCCTGCTCCGACCCGTCAGTCGCAACTGACCAGGGTGCCAAGGGTAAAATCCAAACCTCTGCCCGTCAACCTTCCCCGCCCTTGCCCGTTGCCCTGCGCCGATTAAGGGATTGACCGCAGTGTGCCGGATCCGGCGCAGGCCACGCGCCGCACTGCGCTAATTCTCCATGATTTCGCGGCGTTTGCTTTGAAAAAAGAGCGCGTTTTGGTACGATAGACTCATCTGAGGAAGGCACCCGCGAGCCGAGTCCCACGACCGGGGAGGAAGGACGTATGCGCCGCCATTCGGCGCCGAGTCCTTCGGGAAAGGAATACCACAATGTCTCGAAGACCGTTCGCCCGCCTGCTCTGTGGCCTTGTTCTCATTGGCGCCCTGTTGGCGCCGACGGCAACCTCGTTGGCTGAGGGCGTCGATCACACCGGCCACAAGCTGGTTCGGGTTTACCTGGAATCCACTGATCAGATCCAGAAACTCCACGACCTGCATGCCCTGCTCCTCAGCGAGGCCCAGGGTATTGGTCCGGTGTATTACGTCATACCTCCCGAGTCGATGCCCGCCCTGGACGCGCTCGGCATCCGCTACACCGTCCTGCAGGATGACGTCCAGAAACTGATCGACCAGGAGCGGGAGCGTCTGGCCAGTCAGGGCCCCGTCGATCCCCGCTCAAGAGGCTGGTTCGACGACTACAAGAATCTCGACGCCGTCAACGCCAAGATGAACGCGATGGCCGCCGACCGCCCCGACCTGGCCAGCGTCTTCGACATCGGCGTCACGCAGCAGAGCCGCCACATTTACGGTATCCGCATCACCGGCCCGGGCTCCAACAAGCCCGCGGTGCTGTTCAACGGCTGCCATCATGCTCGTGAGTGGATCTCCGTGATGGTCCCGATGTGGATCGCGGACCGGCTCGTCTATCAGTACGACACCGATCCCTCGATCCAGTCCATCGTCAACCGGGTCGAGTTCTTCATCATCCCGGTGGTCAACCTCGACGGCTATGTCTACACCTGGACAACGTACCGCCTGTGGCGGAAGAATCGCCGCCCTCCGCTCTTCGGTACCTGTTATGGAGTGGATGATAACCGCAACTACGCGACCGGCTGGGGGGGCGAAGGGGCCTCCGGCGATCCCTGCGATGAGGAGTATTACGGTCCAGCGGCGTTTTCCGAACCGGAGACGGCGGCCATGCGCGACTTCGCCATCGCTCACCCGCAGATCGTCGCCTCGCAGAGCTACCACAGCTTCGCGCAACTCTTCATGTCGCCCTACGGCTACACCAGTACGCTGCCGGCAGACAACCCGGCCTTCCTCGAAGTGGACACCGCCTGCGCCCAGGCAATACTCGCGGTCCACGGCGTGTCCTACGCCTCCGGCCCGATCTACACCACCATCTACCCGGCCAGCGGCAATGATGTAGACTGGTATTACGCTCACGAGGGCATCTTCTCGTTCACCACGGAGCTGCGCGACACCGGCATGTACGGTTTCGAGCTCCCACCCGACCAGATCATCCCCACCTGCGAGGAAAACTTCGCCGCCGCGATGTACCTCGCCGAATGGTCCGCCAACCCCGTGAAATTCTCCTTCCCCGCCGGCCAGCCCGCGCGACTCGATCCCAATACCTCGACCAACCTGACGGTCAAGATCACCGCCGTCGGCGGCGTCGTGAACCCGACCTCCCCGCGGCTGTACACTCGCGTCGGCGACAGCGGCCCGTTTACGCAATACACCCTGTCAGGCGGATTGAACGACATATACACCGCGACCTTGCCGCCCACTCCCTGCGGCCGCACCCTGGAGTACTACCTCTCCGCCGCGACGACCACCGGCATCGTGGGATACTCCCCCGGTGACGCGCCGGACTCCCAGTACTCCGTCACCGCCGTGCCCATCGTCGTGCTCATGGACCAGAATATGAGCACCAACCCCGGCTGGACTACCACGGGACAATGGGCCTGGGGCCACCCCACCGGAGGCGGTACGCACAACCACGACCCCAATAACGCCTACACCGGCACGAATGTCTACGGCTACAACCTCAGCGGCGATTACGCCAACAACATCCCCGCCTACTACCTGACGACGCCGGCCATCAACTGCTCCGGCAAGTACGGCGTGAAGCTGGACTTCTATCGCTGGCTGGGCGTCGAGTCGAACAGCGACTACGACAAAGCCACCATCGAGGCCACCAACAACGGCACCACCTGGACCATCATCTGGCGGGCGGCGGACACCGGCGCCGCCGTCGCCGATACCTCATGGCAGCACGTCACCTACGACATCTCGTCGGTGGCCGACAACAAGCCCTCCGTGCGAATCCGCTGGGGCATGGGTCCGAGTGATTCTTATACGACCTACCCCGGTTGGAACATCGACGACGTCAAGGTCTGGGCTCCCGTGGCGGTCCCCTGCCTGGGCGTGACCTTTGCACCGGGCGATGTCAATCAGGATGGGGTGGTCAACGGCCTGGATATCGATCCCTTCGTTGACACGCTGCTGAATCCCTCGGCGGCGACCAACCCGCAGTTGTGCTGCTCCGACATCAACGGCGACTGCTCGGTCACCACCGCCGACCTCGCCCTGTTCATAAACCTGCTGGTGCCTTAGCCGCGATCTGGCGCCACGAAGCACCTGGCGAGCCGAGCCGCAACCAAAGTGGTGCCGACGCCCTCGTCGGCATCTTCCCGCTCGCCTCCGGCCGCAAAGTCCGCTCCCCCGGGCCGACGCGGACCCCGGTAAAATCTTCGCAGCCCGAGAACATTG
>DATKKX010000292.1:0-3628 GCA_035542775.1 Phycisphaerae bacterium
CACCACGGTGACCTGGACCGTGGGACATGCGGTAAGTGCCAGACGGATCAGTTCCGCGTGATCGGGATTGTCCTCCACCGCCAGGACCCGGAACGGCTTGGCCTTGCCAGCGCGGAACTCCTTGATTTCAGCGGGCGGCTCCAGCTCGTCCCGCCACACCGGGATATCGCGTGGCGCATCCACCCCCAGCAGCACCCGGTGGGCGCCTGTCCGTAAGACCTTTACCTTGATGTTCCGTCCGATGCAGATCGCAGTATCGAGGCACCTTTCGAGTAGCAGCATGGCAACACCTCCGTGCCGGCAAGAGGCTGCCCGAACATCTATTAATATACCGCCATTTCACATCAAGTAACCTGGGGATTTACCCGGGTTTGGGGATGAGTACACCAAGGCCGGGAGGGTGTCCGCCGGCGTCAGCGTCAGCAGACGCCGGTGATATAGTATGTTTCCGGCTCTGGCCGGCCATAACAGCCAGGTCGCTACAAGAATCGCCCTAAGCACATGCGTGAAGCGATCTAGCAAGCTGGGCCGGGCGCAGTTTTACGCCCCCGCAGTATTCGCAGGATACTAGAGAGATAGGAAAAAATCGCGGGCCGCCACACGTTCCCTCGGAGTGACCCGCCGAGCAACTCCGGCGTTACGCCTCGCATTTGTTCGCCGCAATCGGGCATCTTTTCGCGTAGATCGACGCACCCACACTTGCGGCACGCCCCAAAAAGGGCACGAGCGAACAGTCCCGGTACCGCCACCACTCATTGGCGGCACATCGTCCTCTCTCCGAAGGACTGCATGGGTAATGCTAGCGGATTCGCCGGAAGGCTGTCAAGAGGAGATTTCTCAGCTCAGGGGCTGGTTCCAAACGGTCCAATAGTGGGAAAGATCCTTGACCATGCGGCTGAATTCCCCGAAATCCATGGGCTTGGCCAGGTAGCTGTTCGCGTAGTTGGCGTAGGCCTTGGCCTTATCCTCAGGCGCCTGCGACGTCGTAAGCACCACGACCGGGATGCTCCGCAGCTCAGGGTCACTTTTCATGGTCACCAGCACCTCGTGGCCGTCAACCCTGGGAAGTTTCAGATCCAGCAGCACGAGATTCGGACGCGGCCGGTTCGCATACTTGCCCTCTCGCTTCAGGTAGGCAAGGGCCTCCTCGCCATTACTGACGCGGTCCACCGACTTCGACGCGCCGTTCTCGGCCGTCAGAGCCATTTCCACCAATTCCGCATGATCGTCGTCGTCCTCGACCAGCAGGAAGTGAACTGCCTTATGATCCATTAAGCGACCTCCCCGACCGAGGCCTCATTGGAGCGAAACCCTCCCCCCACAGGGAAGGCAAGCCAGAATCCCGCCCCCTCACCTGGGCGAGACTCAACCCATGCACGGCCTCCATGCCCTTCGACAATCCTCTTCACGATCGCAAGCCCTACGCCGGCGCCTTCCGTGTCCTGATCCAGGCGGTGGAACAACTCGAAAACCTTCTTGTGAAACTCCGGCGCAATGCCAACGCCGTTGTCCTTGACAAACACTCGGATTTCGTCGTTTTCGATCCGGCCACCGATCTCGATGCGCGGCTGGGCCGCGCCACTCCCATATTTGATCGCATTCACCACCAGGTTGTCAAGTACCTGGTAAATGCGATCCCGATCCGCTGTGATTATCGGCATATCCCTTTGAATCGTCACCTGAATCTTTTTCTCGGCTGTCTGTTCCACATGGCTCGCCACGACCTCGTCCACCAGGTGATTCAGGTTGACTATAGTC
The DNA here is from genome assembly GCA_035542775.1 of Phycisphaerae bacterium. Taxonomy (GTDB): domain Bacteria; phylum Planctomycetota; class Phycisphaerae; order UBA1845; family UTPLA1; genus DATKKX01. Next base: position 1,759 of record DATKKX010000292.1, read on the forward strand.
GGCTCGTTCTTCATCCGCCCCACGCGGCTGAAATCCAGCAGATGGTCAATCAGTCTCGTCATCCGACTGGAGGCGTTCTGGATACGCTGGCAATGACTGGCCACACGATCCATACGCCCCGCGGCCGTGTCGCCGGCCAGATAGCTGAGAAATCCCTGGATGGTCACGAGCGGCGACTTCAGATCGTGCGAGATGGTGTACAAAATCTGCTCCATCTCCTCGCTTTTCCGCGCTAACTCCTCGTTCACCATTCGCAATCGTTCCTCTGATTGCCGGCGCTCCGTGACATCCCGGCCCACCGCGTAGACCCGTTCGCCCTCCCCGGTCGGCACCGCGCTCCACTCGATCCAGCGAAAGTTGCCGTCCTTGCAGCGATTGCGGTTCACGAAATTGATCGCTTTCTGCCCGTCCACGACCTCTCTCAGGGCCTCTTCCTTTTTCTTCAGGTCGGCCGGATGCACGAGCTCGCGGAAGTGCCTGCCTTTCAGCTCCTCCACGCCATAGCCAAGCGTCGTCGTCCACGCAGGATTCACCATCAGCAAATGGCCCCCGTCCATCACGCAGATCAGGTCGACATCCATGTCAAAATAGCGATTGAGCTCCTCCGTTCTCTGCCGCAGCGCCTCCTCTGCCGCCTTGCGATCGGTGACGTCGATAAACGCGGCAACGGCCCCACTCGGCTGTCCCGCCGAATCGAACAGCGGAGCAACGTTCCCCAGCAGCGACCGCACCGTCCCATCAGCAAACTGAAACTCGATCGCGCAATCCTCCAATGGCTCGCCCGTGGCGGCCACCCGCTGGAGCGGCATTTCCTCCGCTGCCAGTTCCACCCCATTCTCGAAAATCCGATAGTGGGCCAGCTTCTCGGGCGACAGCCCCGTCTTCGACATGTCCGTGCCTTCCGGCACCCGCGAGAATTCGGTTGCCGCCCAGTTGCCCGATACGTGCCGGCACTCGCGGTCCAGGGCGATCCAAATCAATGCCGGGGCACTATCCAGGACCGCCTGCAAATACGCCGCCTGATCCCGGGCTCGTTCCTGACTCGCCCGCAGCGCCACCTCCGCCCGCTTGCGCTCGGTCTGGTCCTGCATCGCCCCGACCACCCGCAACGCTTCCCCGGACTCATCCCGGGCAATGTAGGCCCGGTCATAAAGGTCGGCCCAGACTCCGTCGGCCCGCTGGAACCGGTACTCGGAGGTCCAGGAATCCTCGCGCCCCTCGATGGCCGCGCGCAGTCCGGCAACCGCCCGCTCGCGGTCCTCGGGATGAATGTGGTCAATCCACCACTGCCACGAGCGGCCCGACTCGGGCGGCCGGCCGAACGCGGCGGCGTACGTTTCGTTCCAGCAGATGATGCCGGTTGCCGGGTCCAAATCCCAAATGGCATCATTGGTGGCCCGGACGGCCAGGCGGTAACGCTCTTCGCTCGCCCGCAGCGCTTCCTGGGCACGCCGCTTGGCGCTGGCGTCGTGGAACACAAGCACCGCCCCGGTTATGTTGCCGGCGGCGTCCAGGATCGGCGCCGCGCTGTCCTCGATGGGGATTTCGCGGCCGTCCCGGGCGATCAACGCAGTATTGTTGGCAACCGCGATCGCCCGTTTTTCGCGGAACACTCGGGCCACAAGGTCCCCGAGCGGCTCGCGCGTCTCCTCGTTGATGATCTTGAACAGCCTGGTGACGGGCTGACCAATGGCCTCGTCGGCGGGCCAACCCGTGAGCGATGCGGCCACGGCATTCAGGAACGTCACCCGGCCTTCAACATCGCAGGCCAGCACCGCATCCCCGATGCTGCTCAGCGTCACCCGCAGCCGCTCCCGATTCTGGCGAATCTCCTCCTCTATCCGCCTGCGTTCCGTGATGTCCGTCAGCG
>DATKKX010000293.1:0-2658 GCA_035542775.1 Phycisphaerae bacterium
TGGCCCGCCTGGATGGCCACTCTGCTGGCCTCCTTTGCGCCTTTATTCGTGCTGTCCGCACGCCCGGCGACCTCGGTAGGCGCGCTTCTGCAGGCGTCTATGTTAGGGGTCCTGGTATCGGCGTTCCGAGCCAATGTGAAGAAGAGCTTATGAAGAAAACATGGGCACAGAAGATCGAAGACAAGACGACGCTTCCGAAGGTGTTGAAACTGGAGAAACGGTTTCCCTGTTACAACGCGGTTCACAAGATGGGAGCGAATGCCGGCGACCCGGTTGTTCTGGTCAACCCCTCGGAAGTACTGCAGGTTATGGCGAGCGTTCCTAAAGGCAGGTTGACCACTATTGTGGACGTATGTCGGACAATCGCTCAAAACCATGGCGTCGCCGCGTGCTGCTCTTTAACCACTGGCATCTTCATTATGGCGATTGCCAATGCTGTTGAGGATGCGATTGCATCAGGCGGCACGTCGGCCCTAGCCGGAGTCCCGTACTGGCGGACGCTGAAGGCAGATGGATTCCTGAATGAAAAATACCCTGGGGGACTCGAAGGGCACAAGCGGCATCTCACCGAGGAGGGCTACGCTGTCGTTGCCAGGGGAAAGCGGTATCAGGTGGCCGGTTTCAGAACATACTTGATGAGCCGGGGAAAGCCGGCTTGTAGGGACTCCTGAAGCTGCCGCTGGTCAGAGGCTTCAAGAAATCCGAACCGCCGGACTCGTTTTGGCGATTCTTCCAGGGAACCTCGTTCCAGGGGGTCGCGACAGGAGGCCAAACGGCGCGCTGGTGGTCACGCCCAACGGCTTCCTGCCGGCCTGTCGCGAATGCCTCGAACTGGGAAAAGGCAGGTCAAACAGGGCGATCCTGAGGACCGGCTAGCCGAGCCCATAAGCGTGTCGGGGAGAGAGATACGCAGGAAATCGATGAACGAGGGCCTTCCTCACCATGTAACAGTAATGACACTCGTCGACGAATTCATCCGGCAGTTCGACTCCATATTCCTTCGCCAAGGCATCTGGCCCCCCACTTACAAGCGGGCCGCAAATCGGATGTTGATGGGGATTGTAGTCCCGAACCAACTCCGACAGCGGCGTCTCCCACATGTTGCCCATGCTCAACCCCTGGCAAACGTGGACATTTCCGTAGCAGTCGAGGTGGACGCGCGCGGGCATTTCCAATTCCTCGTGCGGGCAGGTGGTCAGTTCCCCTCTTCGCCGCCCGGGCAGTCCCGCAGTTAGCTTCTCTGCCGCCCGTCCTCTGAAAAGAACACCGCCGCCCGTCACGGGCAGGCCTTTGCCCGTTGATTCTCCGGGGCAAGACACCGGGACTGGCGACTCGATGCGGATCGTGCCGCAAGGGATTCCTAACTGCATCGCGGCGGCGAGGGCTGCCTTGGCAGGGCTGCTTGGCCCGCTGGCTTGATGAAATTCGTCATCGCTCACACTGAAGTCGGCTATCCCGATGGCCCTGATGGGTTTGAGCCAGATTTCCGCGTCTTCCAGTGACGTGGCCCAGTATGCGTTCGTCACGATGCCGGCCCGCAAGCCCAGCGAGGCAGCCAGCCGGAGCCCCTCCAGCAACGGCGGGTAGTACAGAAATGGCTCTCCACCCTCGAAGTACACGGTCTCGACCGAGCCCATGAGTTCGATCTGCGCGAACACCTGGCGGAGTTGCTCGAATGTGAAAGTGCCGCGTGCCTCTGGTGAGCAATGCAGGAAGCAGTGGTCGCACCTGTACGTGCAAGAGTAGCTGAGCAAGAAGTGAATTCCGTTCACCTTCAAATTCCCCATTGCGCCTGGCCTCCTTCGTCCTATCGACCGTCGTACCGCTGATCGGGACGATCACTCGGCCCGCCTACGTGCTAGCCGCCGTCGAGCTAGCGGCTGCGGCGGCTTCTTCCTGTCGTTTCTTCGCTTGCAGCACACTATTCTGCTGATCGCCTGCTATAGTGACCAAGCCCCACCCGAGACCTTTGAGCGGGTTGTGCCAGCGAATGCTGCCTGTGGCGGCATCTAGGCAAAAGAGCTCGCCGTGCGCTGCCGCGAACAGCTCGCCATCCTCAAGCACGACATTTACGAAATCGCTCCCCTTTAACTTTGACCGCCATACCTCCTGCCCGCTGGCACGGTCGATGGCGATGACGCTTCCTTTGATGCCGATGAACAGGAGTCTTGTCGATGTCATTTCGTGACTATGGTAACGCCAGAAAGGGCAGCCGCGATGCCCAGAGGCCGGCGAGGAATCGCGTTGCTAACCTGTCGGACCACGGAACACACCGGCTGTGGGAGCCGGGCCCTTGCCTGTCTCGAATGATCCATAATTAAGGAATTCACGCTGTCGCGAAGAGGGCAACAGGACAATGCCAGAGGTCAAGATCCCCACAGCCTCGGCCGAAGTGCCCGCGTGGCTGGAGAATCCGCGGACGACTCCGCCATGGCCCGGCGTCGTGGTGTTGCACGACGCGGCGGGAATGAGCCGCGATCTGAAGAACCACGCTGGCTGGCTGGCGACAACGGCTACCTGGCCGTGGCGCCCGATCTGTTCTCGTAGGGTCAAAATATTCAAGCGGCCCGGCCGTAATATCGAAGCAGGCCGCCAAGGCGTTCTCGACAGCGGACGTGTCGGCGAGCCGTAAGCGTAGCTGGGGCGGGGAAGAGCAGG
>DATKKX010000294.1:0-2044 GCA_035542775.1 Phycisphaerae bacterium
GCGCAGAATGCGGCCCGTGCCGGACGCCGGCCCGGATAATAGGGACAGTCACCTATTTAATGCGGCTATTGCGGCAATAGCCTTGGCGGGTTAGCATGCCATCATGCCTCGTGTCGCTCGCATCGTCATTCCCGGCGTGCCGCACCACGTCACCCAGCGCGGAAACAACCGCCAGGACGTCTTCTTCGTCGATGATGACCGCCGGGCCTACCTGGACCTGCTGGCCGAGCAGGCCGACCGCTTCGGCTTGACCGTGCTGGGCTACTGCCTGATGGGCAACCACGTCCACCTGGTGGCCGTGCCGGCCGGCGAGCAGTCGCTGGCCAGGGCCGTGGGACGGACGCACTTTCTGTACACGCAATACGTCAACCGGCTGCAGCGCCGCAGCGGCCACCTGTGGCAGAACCGCTTCTTCTCCTGCGCCCTGGATGACGCCCACCTGTGGAACGCCCTGGTGTACGTGGAGCGGAATCCGGTCCGGGCACGAGTGGTGCGGGCGGCCTGGAATTACCCCTGGTCCAGCGCCGCGGCCCACGCCGGCCGGAGCCAGCCGCACACGGCGCTGGACATGGCCGAGTGGCGGGCGGTGTGGACGCCCGGGAAATGGCGCGAGCAACTCATTCGCCCCGACGATGCGAAGGAGCTGGCCGGGCTGCGGTTGAGCACGCACCGGGGCCGGCCGCTGGGCAGCGACAGTTTTCTGAGCAAGCTGGAGCACCGTCTGGGCCGCCGCCTTCGCCCGCTGCCGGCGGGCCGCCCGCGGAAGAAAGCCAAGATCAAGACCGCGGCGGGACGTAGGAAATCACGGCGAAGGGAAGATAAATAGGTGACTGTCCCGAGTATCTCTAGTATCTAGTATCCAACCTCGTGATGCCTCCAATTGGCGCTGCTCCGGACGCGGCAGATGGGCAGTGAGGATGTGGATTACAGCTAGCCCGTCGGGGCAAGACCGAACATGGGCTTGGAGGCAAGACAGGGAGTCGCATGGCCTCGCCTATTGGCCGATCGCCCCGCTTTGCTGGACACAGCCATGCGTGTCCCTGAAGCTCAATCATGGGCTGCGCCGATCGAAGTGGCGCTGTCGGGTCGGCGGCTTCGTCGAGAACAGCGGCGCGCACTGGCAGATGAGGAAAAAAGAACCTGGAGTACGCGAATGCTCAAGAAGATTACTTTGATCCTCTCTCACCTCCTTGCGGTCACGTTCGGGATCCTGGGCGTGGGGATGTTCGATCGAACGAAACTACAGAGTACGATTCCATCGTGCCTTCTCGGCAACGGCGATGAATACAGGACCGTTGCTCTCGCTGCAGGAGGCCGTTTCCTGCTAGTCGCCGCCGAACCAAGGGGCGGCCTCGGACTTCACAAGCAATACTGGCTCTGGGACCGCGTCGCGGGTGAGACACTGGCATCTTTTGGTGAGGCTCTGGCGGCTCGCCCGCTGATGTCGCGCACATTGTATTATCCCGGCAGCGCTCTGCCGGCGACGATGGTCGCTGACATCAGACTTAACGCGACCAATGACCAAGTAAGCGGGGTAAGCCTCTCGTCCGGCTGCCTGGGCGGTCCCGGCCACGGAAAGGCGGAGGTCGTCTATGATACCAACCTTGACGGTTTCCTGGACAAGATGCAGAGCAGTGCGGCCTTACCGTATGCCGGTTTTGTGCGTGTATCGCCGACGCTGTGGGCGCCAGCCAGAGAAAGCGATGGCGGCCTTGAGGCGATGATCGACGGTGAGTGGGTGGGCGTACAGCTACCCAAGACCGGCTTTTGGGAAGCAAAGATCGCGGCGTCCGACCAGCGTGTGGGCGCGCGGCCGCCGGCCGAGACGAGCCGCCAGAAGTCGTAGACGGATCGCGAGGTGCGGCCGCGGGATAATAGGATAATAGGATAATAGGGACAGTCACGAATGGCATGAAGCTAACGCCCCGAGTGATCGCACCTCGCCCGGAACCAAGCACGTGGACGATTGAGTCGACTGTACTCTTTGGGGCGGCGTTTGACGCGTCGGGGCTCGTAGCGATTGGGACGATGGGGCACTAGATCG
>DATKKX010000295.1:0-17896 GCA_035542775.1 Phycisphaerae bacterium
GGCTAGCTTCGTCACAGACGTAATTGCGGGTAGCGCGGGCTTCTGACTCGCACGCACAGAGTAGAAGCCTGTGCTCCCCACTCCGTCTTGCGTCGCCCACGGGGGGGCGGGCGGCGCTACCTCAAACCGAAGGCGACCGAGTGCTTCGCCACAGACGTAATTTCGGGTAGCGCGGGCCTATGACCTGCACGCACAGACCAGAGGTCCGTGCTCCCCACTCCGTCTTGCGTCGCCCACGGGGGGGCGGCGCTGCGTTCAAACCAAACGCGACCTAGCGCAGCTTCTCGGGTTCGTGCCCGTTGCGCTGGGCCTTCTCGATGCGGACGATCTTCTGGATGCGGGCCTCGTGGCGGCCGCCTTCGTAGGTGGTGCGGAGGTACACCTCGACGATCCGGCGCATCAGGGCGTCGCCGACGAGGTCGGCGGGCAGGCAGAGGATGTTGGCGTCGTTGTGCCGGCGGGCCATCTCGGCGGTCAGCTCGTCATGGCATACTGCCGCGCGGATGCCGTTGACCTTGTTGGCGGTGATGGACATGCCGATGCCGGTTCCGCAGAAGAGGATACCCATATCGCACTGGCGGTTCTGCACCGCCTGGGCGGCGGCGAAGGCCGGGTCCGGGTAGTCGACGGGCTTGGTCGAATCCGTGCCGAAGTCGAGCACGTCCGCGCCCAGCTCGGCCAGCAAGGCCTTGATGACGCTCTTTGCTCTATAACCGCGATGATCGGCGCCGATGGCAACCTTCATTTGACAACCTCGCTGGTTCCTTCAGGCCGGCGCTGAGCCGGCGATCACTCCCGCGAAAACCTCATACCGTGATGGCGGCCATGCGCCGCGTCAACGCTTCCTTGATCTTGTCCGCCGCGCGCTGGTAGTCCTCGACGCTCCCGCCCATCGGGTCGGATATGTCTTCATCCGGATGCAGCGGCTGCGCCTTGTCGGCATCCCCCGGCGCCAGAGACCGGATGACATCCAGATGGTGGCGGGCCATCGTGAAGATGTAGTCCGCGGGGTGGATCAACTCCACATCCAAGCCTCGCGGCACATGTGAGGATATATCAAGGCCTGCTTTTCGGCAAACCTCGATCGCTTCCGGCGATGCTCTCCCTCCGCAAATCCCCAGCGTGCCCGCGGAGTGAATGATGATGCCCCGCGAGGCCAGCTCATCCGGGCGGCAGCCCAGCTTCTCGGCGAGCATCTGCCCGCAGAGGGCCGCGGCCATCGGCGAGCGGCAGGTGTTGCCGGTACAGACGAACAGGATATTCACGGTGGCGAAACGGCGGATCATCCGCTCGTCGAGCACGCCCTCTCGAAGCACTTTGTAGCCGTCCCCGTTCAGGGCGACGATGGTGGAGGCCTTGCGATACCGCGTCGGGCCGGCGTCGAGGACGATGTCCACCTTGTCGGCCAGGGCTTCGCGGACCGCCGCACCGTCCGTCGGCGGGGGCCCGCCGGCCGGGTTGGCACTGGAGGCGACGATGGGCGCGCCGGCCGACGTCAGCAGATGCTCGGCGACGCGGTGATCCGGATACCGCACACCCACGGTGTTATCCGCATAGACCGACTCGATGCCGGATTTGCTCAGGATTCCATAGGCTTTGGTCCGCGTGGGATCGCCCACCGGGAAGACGATGGTCAGCGGTCCGGGCCAGGCCTTCCGCGTGAGTCGCCGCGCGATCGGAGTCATTTCCGGGACGAAGTCGTCGCATTCCGAGCGTCGGCCGATGTGGATGGTGAAAGGCTGGCTCGCGGCCCGCCCCTTGAGGACTTGCAGCCGCCTGACGGCCTCCTCGCAAGCGGCATTGGCCGCCAGGCCATACACCGTCTCCGTCGGAAAACCCACCAGTGCGCCGTCCGCCAACGCCCGGGCCGCATGCTCGATTTTGGCCCAGTCCGGTGCATCAGGATTGAGCGTGACAACTTCACTGGCCATCGACAGGTCACTCCCAGCGGATTATCAATTTCCCAACCAGCGGTGTCAAGCAAGATCCGGGGCGTGATGCTTGCCGTCCCGATGGTCGCGGCACTTCGCCCGCGTGTGATCCAGCCCGCGCCCCTTGGTCGGGCATGCCGGCCTCGTGTGCCGCCGATGCCGGGCTCCGTCCATCGCCGGCTATAATCCAGGAAATGAACTTCATCTATCTGGACAACAACTCAACGACGCGAACGGCTGACGAAGTAGTCGCAGCCATGCAACCATACTGGACCGAGCAATACGGCAACGCGTCCAGTCTGCACCTGCTGGGGCAGGCGGCCAAGCACGCCGTCGAGACAGCCCGGGAGCAGGTGGCGGCGCTGATCGGGACGCGTCCGCGAGACATCGTCTTCACCAGCGGCGGCACCGAGTCGGACAATCTGGCGATTGTAGGCACGTTGGCCGCCCATCCGCACAAGCGGCACATTGTCACCACGGCGGTGGAGCATGTTGCTGTCCACGGGCTGTGCCGACGACTGGAAGCGGAGGGCTATCGGGTCACCTTCGTCGGCGTGGATTCGGGCGGGCATCTGGACCTTAATCGATTCGCGCGGGCGCTCGATGGCGATACGGCTCTGGCCTCGGTGATGTATGCCAACAACGAGACGGGCGTCATCTTTCCCATCAGCCGGATCGCCGAGATCACCGCCCGGCACGGCGTTCCCCTGCACGTAGACGCCGTGCAGGCCGCCGGGAAGATCAACATTGATGCCTCCTCGTTGGGGGCGAACCTGATCAGCATCTCGGCGCACAAGATCCACGGCCCCAAGGGAGTCGGTGCACTATTCGTGGGACGAGGAGCGCGCCTGCGGAGCCAGTTCGTTGGAGGGCACCAGGAGCGGGATATCCGGCCCGGCACGGAAAACGTCGCGGCGATCGTTGGTTTCGGTGTGGCTGCCGAGCGTGCCAAGGCCAGGCTGAACAACGGCATAGCCGGCGTGGCGGCGCTTCGCGATCGGCTGGAAGAGGGAATCCTGGCTCGCGTCGACTTCGGCCATGTCATCGGCGACCGCTCGGCGCGAACGCCCAACACGACGAACATCGGCTTCGAGCGACTTTCCTCGGAGGCCATCCTCATCGCTCTCAGCGAGAGCGGAATCTGTGCATCCAGCGGCTCGGCCTGCAGCAGCGGCTCATTGGAACCGTCGCATGTGCTCAAGGCCATGGGCATCGACGAGCGAATCGCTCACGGCGCGGTTCGGTTCAGCCTGTCCTGCGAGACGACCGAGGCCGAAATCGATCGTGTACTTGAGGTGCTTCCACAGATCGTGCGGCGACTGGCCCTGGTCGGACTCTCCCAATCAGCGCAGTCGGTGTTATGACGGGGTCGCTGAGCGGTTCAGCCGGACATCGCTCGACCGATCGCACGAGGCGAAGGACGATCAATTGAAAACTCGCTGATCCAGCAGGTATAGAAGAGTGAAGATGGCTACGGCGCTGACCAGCATGTAGAGGGAGATTCGCAAGTCGGAAGCATCCTGGAGCCATTGCTCCAGGCGACTGCCAGGGGAGGAGAATTCCGGCGCCTGTCCGGCCACGGGCCTATCTCCGGTCGATACCGCCTAATCTTGTTATCGGCCATTTGACCGGGTCTTTCAGCACTGCAAATGCGGCTGCGGGCTTGGCGCCTGGCCCCAATGGCCCTGGCGGACCAGAAACAGCGTCGTCCGTTGCACAAAACCACCACAAGATGGACAATTAACACCATGCGAAATGCCCGAAGCAGCCGACTCCGAGCCCTCATCCGCAAACGGAACAGGGCTCTTCAAATCCCGGGAGCGTTCAACGCCTTAACCGCCAAAGTGATCGAAAAGGCGGGTTTCGAGGCGGTCTATGTCTCCGGCGCGGGGCTGGCCAACGCGGTCCTGGCCCTCCCGGACGTCGGCCTGAGCACTATGTCCGAGGCCGTAGAGCATGCCCGCCGGATTTGCACGGCGGTGAACGTGCCCGTGGTGGTGGATGGGGACACGGGCTTCGGGGAGGCCGTAAACGTTGCCCGTACCGTTGCGGAGATGGAGGCGGCAGGCGTCTCGGCGATTCACTTCGAAGACCAGGTTCTGCCCAAGAAATGCGGTCATCTCGAGGGCAAGGCGTTGATCCCGGCCGAAGCGATGATGGAGAAGCTGCGTGCCGCCTGTGCCGCCCGCCGCGATCCCGATTTCATGATCATCGCCAGGACCGATGCCAGAGGCGTCACGTCATTTGCTGACGCGTTGGAACGGGCCCGGTCGTACCTTGATGCCGGCGCGGATGGGATTTTTCCCGAGGCCCTGCAGAGCATCGACGAGATGGCTGAGTTTGCGGCCCGCGTCAAAGCTCCGCTGGTCGCCAATATGACCGAGTTCGGAAAGACGCCGCTGCTGGCGCTGAAGGATCTCGCTCGGCTGGGCTACAAGATGGCCATTTATCCGCAGACCGCCTTGCGGGTGGCGTATGGGGCCATCACGCGGATGCTCGCCGACCTCAAGGCCACGGGCAGCCAGGGGGCCTGGCTGAAGCGGATGCAGACGCGGGCCGAGCTATACGATCTGCTGGATTACGATGGTCTGCGGGCCATCGACAAGGCGGCTACGTCGAGCATTTCCCCGTCACAACGTGGTGGCCGGCGGCGCGGACGGCGCTAGAATCACCCAGTCGAACCTATCTTCTTAAGAGAGGGCCACGGTGAAGGCCTGCGCGGCGTTGCCTGGGTCTGAACCGGCGGCTCTTTGAAGGGGCCGGAGTGCAATCGTGGCTGGAGCGAAATACAAGGCGGGCCTGGAAGGCGTCGTTGTCGGTCCCACCAGCGTCTCCGAGGTGACTCAGACGGGTCTGCGCTATCGTGGATACGACATCCAGGACCTCGCCCACAACGCGTGCTTTGACGAGGTCGCCCATTTGCTCCTTTATGAGGAGCTGCCGACTGCCAAGCAGTTGGCGGATTTCCGGGCGAGGATCCAAGGCGCGATGGCACTGCCGACTCCCGTGGGCCTGGCAGTCGCCAATATGCCCTTCGACACCGAGCCGATGGACGTGCTGCGGTCGGCGGTTTCCCTGCTGGCGCATTATGACCCGGATTGCCTGGACAACTCGCGCGATGCCGACCGGCGCAAGGCTGAACGCCTTCTCGGCCAGCTTGCCGCGACGCTGGGCATGTGGGCGCAGAAAACCACGGGGGTGCCGGCGGTCCGCCCCGACCCCAAGGCCTCGCACGGCGGGAACCTCCTGGCGATGCTGCTCGGCAGGCACCCCAGTGAATTGGCCGCCCGAGTGATGGACGTGACACTGATCCTCTATGCCGAGCACGAGTTCAACGCTTCCACCTTCACGGCCCGCACGATCGCCTCCACGATGGCGGACCTGCATTCCGCCGTGACCGGCGCAATCGCGGCGTTGAAAGGCCCGTTGCACGGCGGGGCAAACGAAGCCGCGATGAAGCAATTCCTGGAAATCGGCGAGCCCGCGAACGTAGACAGCTGGTTTCGCGAATGCATGGCGTACAACGAGGCCAATCCCGACCAAAAGCGGCTGATCATGGGCTTCGGGCATCGCGTTTATAAGAAGGGCGATCACCGCGCCGCCATTCTCCGCGATTGGTCGATCAAGCTCTCCAAGCAGACCGGCATTACCAAGTGGCTCGAGATCGCCGACCGGCTTCAGGCCATCATGTTCGAGGAGAAAGGCCTGTACCCGAATCTCGATTATCCCGCGTCGCACACCTATTATCAGCTCGGCATCCCCATTCAGCTCTATACGCCGATTTTCGTATGCAGCCGCGTGACGGGCTGGTGCGCCCACCTGATGGAGCAGTACGAGAACAACCGGATCATCCGCCCGCTCAGTGAATACACCGGACCTCCGCCGCGTAGGCTCCTGCCCATCGAAAGGCGCCAGGCCGGCGGCGTGTTGGTCGACGCCGGTGAAGGGAAGCACTATGTGGCCTAGGGCGCTGCCCGGCGGGGCCGTGTTGACGTCTCCTTGTCTGGCGTAAGATATCGGCACAGGACGGCCGGCCGAGGACGGCCGGTCCGAGACAGACAAGGAACGACAATGAACCGAAAGCCCTCCACGATTGTCACCATCGCCCTGCTGGTGGTTACCCTGAACTGGTTCGCGGCAGCGGGTCAGACCAATCGCCCGTCCGTCGCTGAGCCGCGATCCGTTGCCGGCATCGTTTACGAGGACGTCAACCGCAACGGCCGGCGCGACCCGGACGAAAAGGGCCTGCCGGATGTACGTGTGTGCAATGGCCGCGAGATCGTGAAGACCGACGCCCAGGGGCGATACAAACTGCCCGTCACCGACGACACCATCATCTTTGTCATCAAGCCGACGGGCTGGATGACCTCGATCAGCGATGACAATGTGCCGCGCTATTATTACATCCACAAGCCGCAGGGTTCGCCGAAGCTGAAGTACGCCGGCGTCGATCCCACCGGTCCGCTGCCGGAATCGGTCGATTTTCCGCTGCATCGCAGCGAGGAGCCGACGAGATTCAAGGCCCTTTTCTTCGGCGATACGCAGGTCAACGACCAGAAAGAGACAGACTACCTGGCGCATGACATCGTCGAGGAGCTGGTCGGCAGCGATGCGGCGTTCGGGCTGACGCTGGGCGACGTCAGCAATAATAATCCATCGCTTTTCGAAGGTGTTGCCGCGACGGTTGGCCGGATCGGCGTTCCCTGGTATAGCGTGCCAGGCAACCACGACCTGAATTTCGATGCCGCCGATGATGCCCATTCCCTGGAGACGTTCCAGCGAGTCTTCGGTCCCACATATTTCTCGTTCGATTACGGCGGAGTGCATTTCATCGGCCTGGATGACGTGATGTTCACCGGGTGGGCCGAAGGTTCCCGGCACGACTACAAGGGAGGCCTGGGGAAGGACCAGATGGAGTTTGTGCGCAACGACCTGGCCCTGCTGCCCAAGGATCAGCTCGTCGTGCTGGTGATGCACATTCCTTTGATGGAAGTGGAGGAACTGCCCGAGCTGTTCAAACTTCTTGCGGCGCACCCGCACACGTTCTCCGCCTCGGCGCACTATCACTATCAGGAGCACAAGTTCTTCGGCAAGAAGGAAGGCTGGGATGGCCCGGAGCCCCATCATCATCTGGTTAATGCCACCGCCTGCGGCAGTTGGTGGCTCGGTGCTCTCGATGAGGTCGGCCTGCCCCATGCCACCATGCGGGACGGCGCCCCCAACGGGTACTCGATCGTCACCTTCGACGGTAATCGCTATTCGGTTGAATTCCGCGCCGCCCGGCGGTCCGCGGATTACCAGATAAATATCTGGGCTCCGGAGGAAGTTGCCCGGGACCAGGCCGACAAGACGTACATCCTGGTGAACGTCTTCGCCGGTTCCGAGAAATCAAAGGTCGAGATGCGCTTCGGCAAGGATGGCTCGTGGATCTCCATGGAGAAAACGGCGACAGCGGACCCCTTTTATAAAGCGTCACAGGAAATCGATGCCAAGTCCCTTGAGAAACAGCAACCGACCTCGGGCCCTTCGCGGACCCACGCCCTGCCCAAGGCGATCGACTCGCCGCACATGTGGCGAGCCGCGCTGCCGGCCAAACCGCCCGAGGGAACCCACGTAATCCATATTCGCACCACCGACATGTTCGGCCAGAGCTATGCCGGCCGGCGCATCATTCGCATCCTGTAGGGTGTAATGCGTGTAATGCCCTTTCTTCACTGAGCGAAAAGGGCTATCCTTACCGAAATTGTTTGCCGATTGGGGTGTATACCACCTTGATTAGAGAAGGCGTTGGCTGAGGCCCATAATGTCTGAGGTTCCGCCCCGCAAACCTGATCCTCGAGTCGGCTCGACCCGGCAGTCCGGACCGGCCTTCCGGTCTGGCCAAGGCTCAGGCCGCGGGCTTCCCGAGCGGCAGGGCCCACAAGCTCCGCACCCTGCCTCGGCGTCCCCGGGCCAATCAGCGGGACCGCCCATTCAGTTGCTGCCTCCGGAACGTTCTCCTCAGCCTGCCCAGATCTCGTTCGGCCCTGGCAGGACAGGCGAGCAGTCGCCGACATCAGGGGCTGGGGGAGGCGCCGCGTCTCGCTCTGCGTGGGGAGACGCGATCGGCTTCCTCCTGGTCGTGGCTGGGGCTGTTGCGGCTTCGTTGCCCGGCGACAGATGGGCCGAATGGCTTGCCCGAGCGGGCGAGCCTTGGACCACCGAGACATGCCGCTGGATCATTTCCGGCGTCCTTATCATCGCCGGCGTCTCTTTCCTGAGCGCGAAGCCGTTTTTCTTCCTGATCACATCCGCCCTGGTGATGTTGACCACCTACTGCTTCGACGTGGTAGTCGGTGGCAGGCTATCAGGTTTCATTAACACGACAGCCGGCAGCGACGTCACCTGGCGTGTCGTCCCGGTTGTCGCCCTTGGGCTGGGCTATCTGATACACACGTCCCCTCGGGCCGGCGCCCCGAGCGCAACCGGCGTTTTTTCTCTGGTCCTGGTCGGCTTTGCGGGGGTGGCCATGGTCAGCGGCTGGTACGACCAGAGCCTGGTAGCGGTCGCGTCAAGGCTTGGGGCCGGAGCCGAGAAATTCGTCGGCGAGTGGAGCGAGGAATGCACGTGGGCCCTGGCCCTGATTCTGGCGGCGATCGGCGTTGCCGCTTCGCGGACGAAGACGGTTCACTTCCTCAATGCAATCCTTCTGGGGGCCTTGGCTTACCAGTGCATACGTGCCGGCTGCGCGAAGGTCGTGACCTTTCCCAACGCGAATGGAATCACCATCCCGGACATGGAAACCTTCAGCCTTGCCAACGTCGTGATGTGGCGATGGGTGGCCGCGGGAGAGCTGGCGCTCCTCGGCGTTATTCTGCTGCATCTTTCGCTGGGCATGGGAGCGCTGAGCGTCGCCTTCGCCTTCGCTTGGATGCTGGCGGGCGTGGCGACGTTCCATGAGATCGGCAGCCTTTCGCTGGTGCGACTCCTGGATCAGGCGGTTTCCCAGGGTATTGCTGCCGAGACGAACGGCAAACCTGCGCCCAATCCGCTGGGAACGTGGGGCCTGCCGCTGGGCGATCCCCGGGCGCAGGTCCGCCCGCCAGGCGCGCCGGGCGGCAGGGCAGTGCCGTTTACGCCCGGTCAGACCTCACCCGCCAAGGATTCCACGGGACGGCCTGCGGCGCGACCGCCGACTCCCGCGGAATTGGAGCAGGCCAGGACAGAGGCGCTGAACAGCACGAAGCAAAACGGCTCGGCCGAGTCCGCATCCCAGGTCGTCGTCCGCGAAGTGGTCCCCTTGATCTGGATTTATATCACCGCGATTCTTGCCGGGATCGTGGGGATCACAGGCTTCCGGATGCTGTCCGGCGCCACGGTCTACAGAGTCGGCCTGAGCCTCGGCCTGTGCGCTGCGTTTGCGGCGGGATGTACGTGGCTCGGCACGAAATGGCCCCGCCACCCTGACATGCCGTGGTTGTCCTGGTCCTGGGTGGCGGAGTTCCGCGAATCGCAGTACCACATCTATGTCATCTGGCTCGTCTTTCTGGGGTGCATGGCACTCGCCAGCATTCGGGCACTCCTGCTCTCGGCCAGAACAGCTTTCTGGATCCATGCCAGCATCTACGGCATACTTCTGGGAACCCTCCTGACCTTGGTGGGCGCGGCTATCCTGATCCGGTTCGGCGGCTTCCCCAGACTGCCTACGTGGACGATCATCGCCATTGCGGCCGGACAGTCCTCCATGGCCTGGGTGCTCCTCATGCACCTCAGCCTCTTGGGACGATCCGACCGCGTAGGAACCTGACACCTTGAATAACGCACGTGCTTCCAACCGACGTTCTCCTATTGTCGCAATGAGCCTGGCTCTACTGGGTGGTATACTGGCCTCCTCCGGGTGCAGCGTGGCTGACCTGAACACGGCGCAGCGCCAGGAGCGCGGTCTGGTCATGGTCCTGCCGGGCATCGAGGGCAAGAGCCAATACAACATCGATATTGCCCGCGGCCTCGACGAAGGCGGGGTCAAGATGGCCATCGAGATCTTCGATTGGACCACTGAGATTCCCGGTGGCGCCCTGATCAATCTGACTGACCTCGAGCGTAATCGGCGCATGGCGGAGGTGCTGAGCTCCTGCATTTTGCAGTATCGCTTCCACCATCCCCACCAGCCCGTCCACATGGTGGCACATTCCGGCGGCGCCGGTGTCGCGATTCTGACGCTCGAAGCGCTCCCGCAGGACGCCGACGTCTCCAGCGCAATTCTTCTTGCGGCGGCGGTCAGCCCCACCTACGACCTGCGCCCCGCCCTTTTGCGCACGAGATACGGTATTTACAACTACTACTCTGCATACGACAAATTCCTCCTCGATATTGGGACGCGCGTCTTCGGCACCATTGATCGCGTCCATGGTCCCGCCGCGGGAACCATGGGCTTCCGCATGCCGTGGGACATGAAGGAGCCGCAGGATCAGGCCTTATATCGCAAGGTCCACAACATCTCGTGGCAGCCGGAGATGCGCGAGCACGGCAATGGGGGTGGTCATGTTGACTGGGCGAATCGGCAATGGGTCAGCTATTACCTGGCCTCGCTGATCAACGATCCGCGTCCGCTCGGCGTTAACCCCGTCGACTCCCCCTGAATTGACCCTTGTTCTGGGGGGCGCTAATATCGGCAAAGCCGCGTGGGCGAGGCGCGCACCGCCGATGGGGGCCGCGGGCCTGACTTTCCCCCCGATCGGTAGTCGATCTGTCCGACTGGCACGGCGAGACCTTCGATCCGTCGTGGCTGCCGCGGGAGAGTCTGGAATGACATCGACATCGATGCAGCGGGATATGCGGCGGCATGCGGCCGTCAGCGGGGCCTTTACGCTGCTTGAGCTGCTGGTCGTTGTCTCGATCATCGCGCTGCTCATCTCGATCCTGCTGCCCGCTATGGCCGGCGCCCGCAACGAAGCGACCACGACCAAATGCGTGGCGAACCTCCGGGCGATCGTTCAGGCAACGGGCATGTATATGGACACAGAAGGACAGCGGGTCCTGCCCTGGTATCAGCATCCGCCCCACGCGGGTTTTACCGACAAGGTCAAGCAGTACACGCCCTGGGTGTTCGGGGGCTTCAGGGCGCCGAACCCGGATCCTTCCGATCTGAGTGTGGACAGCTCGCTTTATCAGGCACAACTGCGGCCATTGAACGCTCTCGTGGCTCCCGAGATTCGAGGTTCGCCTGACCCCAATGTTCGCGGCGCGGACATCATCGAGCTCTATAAGTGCCCGGCGGACCGGTCGTATACCACCTCGCTCATCAGTCATGACCCGGTTGATGTGGAAGAGGAGCCGCTCAGTTCATGGGAGGCGAACGGCAGCAGCTACACGCTCAATGCCCGCTGGGCTCAGGGATACAGCCAGCCCGGCGGCGACTACGCGGTTGATCCTGACTTCGTTTCGGGCCGCCCTCCGGACAATATCCCGTTTGGGGAGAAGCTTGCCCCCCACCTGATCGGCGACGGGGCCGCCCGCTTCATCATATGGGTTGAACAGGGCTTTTACAGCGCCACCTACCGCGCTACTCCTACGCTCCCCAACGGGGCCGCGCCGCAACACCACGGCTGGCATCGCAGGTTTTCCTCGTGGGCCGTTGGTTTCGCCGACGGACACGCCGTGTACGGGTATTACGATACCCGCCTCGTTTATGGCCTGGGAGGCACGATTTGGCAGCCGAATTTCCAGCCGTGAAACGACACTCGCTTGACAATCGCCCATCGCAAGTTTAACCAGCCGGCAGCGCAGGCAAGGGCTGCTTGCCGTGCAGTGCGCCCATGAATGACGACCCGCGCCGCATAAGAGAAGCCGCCTGATGCAGGGCACGACGGCAAGCGATCCAAGGGATCATCGGTAGTAACGTGCTCACCGCTCACGATCTGGTCTACTATAGCCCGGCCAGCGATCGACCCATCTGGCCACCGTTGCGGTTCGATACGCAGGACGCCCGCTTCGTGCTTCTGTCCGGGCCTTCCGGCTGCGGCAAGAGCACGTTGCTGCGGGTGTTGTGCGGCCTGCTTCCCGGGTTTCGCGGCGGGCGCCTGGCGGGCCGTATTTCCGTCCTCGGCAGACCCGTCTCAGGGCAGGTGGACGGGCGAATGGGCATGCTCTTTCAAAACACCGACGCGATGCTGCACAGCCCACGGGTCGCGGATGAGCTTCTGGCGAGAACGCAGATCGCTCAGGGTGTCGCACGGCGTCCGCGGTTCGCCGCTCTCCGCGATCGCTGGCTCGGCGAGGTGGTCGAAACGTTCGAGCTGGGAGCGTTGCTCGACCGGCGGATCGTCGGCCTTTCCGGCGGTGAGCAGCAACGTGTCGCCCTGGCCGCGGTCCTCGCCACACGGCCTGATGTTGTGTTGCTGGACGAACCGACCAGCAACCTCGATTCGGGAGCCGCGGCGGCACTGGTCAAGCTGATTGCCCTGTGCGGCGAGCGATTTGCAGCGCGTTTCGTGGCTGCTGAGCACCGCGCCGACCACGTGCTTGCTCTGATCGACGGAGCGATCCGTTTGACAGCGACGGATGCAAGGGCTCATGGACGTGAGGATTCGCGGGGTTCGAAAGACGGCGGCATTCCAAGGTCGACGAGGTTGCCGGCAACCGAGAGCGAAGGCTGCGTGTGCTGGAGCGGTCCTGCCGGGAGTGCTCCTTCCGAGGTTCTGCCAGGTTGGCTTGACTTGCCCCTGCTCCGCTCGCTGGCCGACGATGGCCGCCAGAGCCCACAGGATCAGGTGGTGCTGACATGCCGGAATGTATCCTGTCGCAGGGCCGGCCAGCTGGTGCTGGATGGCATCGATCTCGAGCTCCGAGCTGGGGAGATCATCGGCCTGACCGGTCCCAACGGCGCCGGCAAGAGTTCGCTGCTCTTGCTCCTGGCCGGCGGATTGAAAGCCGCATCCGGAAGTGAAATCCGGTGGCCTTGCCGCCCGCCAGGCAAATCAGCCGCGGCTCAAGTCGGTCTTCTGCTGCAAAACCCCCTGCACCAGTTGTTCTGCGAAACGGTCCGCGAGGAAGTAGCTTTGGCGGCCGGCAACGCGGGTCTGCCGGCGGATGACGGAGACCTGGACCGCCTCCTCACGGCCGCCGACCTGGCTGATCTGGCTGAGCGACCGACCCTGACTCTGTCCTATGGCGAGCAGCAGCGCACCGCTCTGGCGGCAGCGGTGTCCGCGCGGCCGCCCATTATCTTGCTGGACGAGCCCACTCACGGCATGGACGCGGCTCGCCTTGAGAAGATGATCCGGTTCCTAATTGATGCCCGGCGAGGCGGGACAGCCTTTGTCGTGGCATCGCACGACCGCGATCTGCTGGCGGCGTTTTGCGACCGCGTGCTGTTCCTGCAAGACGGCCGGCTCCTGCCAGCACCAGGAAACTGAGGGACAAACCGGCAGAATTCGATGGAGGATTGAAAGGCGGAATGCTTCGCCTCGATCGACGCTTTTCGCCGGGCCGTACCCCATGCTTTAACTTGCCCTCGGGCTCGGCCTCAACGGTTCGCAGATCGGGTACAATGCGGCAGGTATGAACTCATCACGCACTTCCCCCGCATACGCGCATTGGGTCGCAATCGTCGCGGTGTTCGGCGCAGTCTGGGGCGCCGCGGAATGCTCGCTGGGCGCATTGCTCCGCCTCGCCGCCATTCCGATTCACGGCGCGGTCATGGCGGGGATTGGTGTCATCATCATGCTGGTCGCCCGCCGGGCGCTGGCGGCTGGTCGCGGTTCCAGCCTGGCGATCGCGGTTGTTGCCGCCGCCCTCTTGCCGCTTTCAGTATCCCGAGGTTTCGCTATGGCGATGATGGGAATCCTCGCGGAAGCGGCCTGCCTTGAGGCCGTGCTTTGGTTCGGCCGTCCGCGGCGGTGGCGGTTCGCTCTTGCTGGGGGGATCGTCGGTCTGGTGCCGCCGCTCCAGATGCTGAGCCGAATGGTCGTGCTGTACGGCCCCGCCGCGCTGAGCACGTTCCGTGAGACGCTGTTGCGCGACCAGGGAGTTGCCAGACTTGGTCTCGCCGGCCAGACGGCGGGAGTATTATTGTTGATCGCCCTTGCCATCGCGGCCATGTACGGCCTGGTTTGTGGGATCCTGGCATGGTCCATTTCGGGACAGATACTGAGGAGGCTCGGTCGCGCGGCCGAGTGATCGCCGCCCTGGCTGTCGGGTGCGGTGCGCTGGCCGCCTCTCTCGTTCTGAGCTGGCCCCTGGTCCTCCTACCTGCCGCCAGTGCCGCCGCAGTCTTGGCATTGCTTGACAGACGCCAGGTCCGGGCCCTGTTCAATAAGTGGCTCTGGTTGGGGCTAGCCGTCGCGGTGATCGTGCCGGTCTGGTTGCTGGGGACGACCGTCGATGCCCCCGCGCGGCATCCCGGCGGTGAGCGGCTGGCTGTCGGCGTGACGATGGCCCTGAGGATCCTGACGACGCTGGCTGCACTGCTTCTCGTCGGGGGCTGCATCTCGCCGCTCGCGATGAACAGGGCTATGGGGCGCCTCCTCGGCAAGGACTTGGCCCTGGCCTGCGCGATAGGAGTCAATCTCCTCCCCTCGATCCTGGAGATACTCCGTCGTACAACTCTGGCCCTGCGGCTTCGCGGCGGATTCAAGCGGCATCGGCTCGCCAACCTGAGACGCTTGGCTGCAACGATCGGCGTGCAAACCGTGCGATTGACCGAAGACGTGGCGGAGGCTTTGTTGCTTGCTCAAGCGGCTCGATGTCGCGAGAACGATGCGCGCGGAGGACCGCCCGATGCACAAGACGGAACACTTGACGCCGAGCGTCGGAGGAATGGGGAGTGATGGCTGATACCCACGGGCCTTCGATGCTGGCGATGCTCATCGGCGATCAACGTCAGGGTAAGACCCTCGCCTGTCGGCTTCTCGCCGAGCAGGCCCGCGCGGCCGGCTTCTCGATCGGCGGCATCATCCAGCCGGCGGTCTATGAGGCCGACGTCTGCATCGGCTACGACATAGTGGACCTGGCTGTCGGCCACCGAGTCCACCTGGCCGTGATCGGAGGCGGGGGCGTGGAGCGGGTCGGGCGTTTTGAATTCCTCGCCGATGGATTGGCTCTCGGAAAGGCGGCGATCCGGCAGGCCGCGCAGGAGCATCCGCGATTACTGATCATCGACGAGGTCGGACCGTTGGAGCTGGCCGGGGGCGGATGGAGTGAACAGTTGGATGAGCTTGTCCAAAGGCACGCGGATCGGCCGGCCGTTCCACCGCGGAAGGATGTTGGCGCGGCGGAATCCGGGAGACAGCCGGGACGCTTGGCGAGTCAGCTCATGCTCTGCAGCGTCCGCCGGAGCCTGCTTGCGGAGGTTCGAGCTCGCTGGGGCAGTGCTCAGGATTCGGCCGGCCGGCGACAGACCGCACGCGTGTATGACATGTCGGACGGCCTGGGCGCGATCATCGGTGACATCATCATGTCACTGCATCGTGAATGAACGTGACGTTCGGCGGCAGTGACCAGGGCCTGCGATGAGCGCAAAAAAATGCCCACCCGATCCGACCACCGGGTGGGCTGTTGACCAACGAGTGGGCGAGCCGACTAACACTCGCTGGCCACAACTATCATAGCGGAAAGCTCTGTGTCACGCACGCGTCATAATTTTGCGGCGGCGTCAACGAGCTTCATCATTTACAACGCCGATCGCGCCTCCATTATTCCCGCTGCTTTTCCGTCGGCCGCACCGTTGCCCCTCCGCAGATTCCCTGCCACAATCATAGCGCTCCTCCGGTCAAACGGCATGCTCGATGGAGGTAGAAACATGAGGGTTGCCCGGCCATCCGTCCGAGAATCAACGGCGGCGCTAAGACCCACCGCGACAAGCAGTTACAGGCGCGACCTCTTGCGGACGGCGCCGTTTCCACAGGCTGTTAGGATCCCCTATGATCTTGAGAGTCTGGCGCTGTCAACCGCCAGGGTGTGCGTCCGGCTCCCCCGACGAGCGTATGAATATCATCCTGTTCGATGGCGTGGAAAGATCACGCGAGAGTCAGGTGCCGATTTCATGCTGAGTTCATGTTGAGTTCATAATGGTCAACAAACGCCACGATTCCTCCATATCCCGCGCGGGCGGGGGGGCCTTACCTGGTGACTCGCCGAGCACGGAGTTGTCTTTGGCTTTTCGGCAGCACGGCCGCCACTGGCGAGAAAATGCGTACTGCTATCCCGTCGTCTCGAGGCGCAGCGGCGGGCTTTCCATCGGCATCAACCTGAACCCCAGCAAAGCGTGTAACTTCGACTGCATCTACTGCCAGGTGGATCGTGCCGTGCCGCCGCCGGTCCGCAAGGTAGACCTTGCCGTGCTCAAGGCCGAACTCGACCATCTCCTGAACGTCGCCATCGATCAGACTCTGTTCGCCGATCCGCCGCTGGACTGCCTCGCTGCCGACCAACGGGCCATTCGCGATATTGCTTTCAGCGGCGACGGAGAGCCGACCGCCTATCCACGATTCAATGAGGCCGTGCAGATCGCCGCCGACGCCAGGCGAGCCCACGATCTTCGCGACACCAGAATCGTGGTGATTACCAACGCCTGCTACCTGGCCAAGCCGAAAGTGCGAGCCGCCCTTCGTGTTCTCGACGAAAACAACGGCGAGATCTGGGCCAAGCTCGACGCCGGCACGCAGGCGTACTACGAGAAGGTCAGCCGGTCGGCTTTGCCGCTTTCGCACGTCCTGGCGAACATCCTCGACGCCGCCATCGTCCGGCCGATCGTGATTCAATCGCTGTGGATGCGGATTCACGGCGAGCCGCCGCCGGCCGAGGAGCTTCGGGCCTTCGCCGACAGGCTCAAGGAGATCATCGCCGGCGGGGGAAAGATCAAGCTTGTACAGGTTTATACCATCGCCCGACAGCCGGCCGAAGCATTCACCGAGGCTCTGTCACGCGAGCAGCTTGACGGCGTCGCCGCGATCATCGGGGCGTCAGTGAACGTGCCGCTGGAAGTCTTCCCTGGTGTGGGCGGATAGGCGCAACCCGCGTAGACCAGCAGTCTCAAATCGCAAGTCTAAAATATGTGTTTTGCTGCACCCTCGACGGTCTTCCCCCGCATGGACCCAAATGGTAACCTACCGGCTCACTGCCCGGCGGCTCGACTATGGCGCGGAAACGGGCCTCCGGCGATCTCTGTATCAGGAGAAAGGACAGCCGCATGGCCAGCCAGCCGCAGATCCAGACCAAACTGCCGGAAAATGCCTATCGTGAACTGAAGCCGGGCGAGAAATACATCCCGATGGTGCCGCCAAACGTGCCGGCGCCGGAGATCACCGCCCGGTCGATCATCTTCGGCATCATCATGAACATCATCTTTTCGGTGGTCGCGACCTACCTGGCCCTGAAAGCCGGGCAGGGCATCGAGACGGCCATCCCGATTTCGATTCTGTCGATCGGGCTCTCCGGGTTGCTCCTCCGCATCGGCTACCGGCGCAGCTCACTGCTCGAGAACATCAACATCCTGGCGATCAGCACCACCTCCGGCATCGTCGCCGGCGGAACGTGTTTTACCATGCCGGCGATTTACGTTCTGGAATTGAACACCAAGCTTGGCATCCCGAACTGGTCTTTGTTCCTGCAGATCTTCTTCGTGCCGCTGCTGGGCGCCGTTCTGGGCGTTCTGATGCTCATCCCCTTCCGCCGCTATTTTGTCAAGGAGATGCACGGCAAGTTTCCGTTCCCGGAGGGCACGGCCACCAACGAGATCCTCGCCACGGGAGCGGCCGGCGGTGGGAATCAGGCCTGGGTGCTGATTTACTCCTTCGTGCTCGCGATGGCCTACAACTTTGTCTCCGGAGCCCTCAAGGTCTTCACGGAGACCTTCACCACCGGCAAAGCCACCCTGGAATCGGCCGCCAAGAGCGTCAGCACACTGGCCTTCCAGTCTGAATTCTTCACCACCATGACCAACAAGATCAAGGCCGTGTTCTTCATGGGCACGGGAGCCTACTACCTTG
>DATKKX010000296.1:0-12983 GCA_035542775.1 Phycisphaerae bacterium
GGACTCGACCTTGGATCGCTCCTCGGCGGGCACCTTGTCACCGTGCTCCTTGAGCGTGTGCTCGGTCTGGTAGGCCACGCTGTCGGCCTGGTTCTTGGTGTCGATCAGCTCGCGGCGCTTCTTGTCGGCCTCGGCGTTGGCCTCGGCCTCGCGGCGCATCCGCTCGACCTCATCCTTGTTCAGGCCGGACGAACCCTCGATGCGGATCTTCTGCTCCTTGCCGGTGCCGAGGTCCTTGGCGGAGACGTTGAGGATGCCGTTGGCGTCGATGTCGAAAGTGACCTCGATCTGAGGGATGCCGCGGGGGGCGGGCGGGATGCCGGTCAGGTTGAACCGGCCCAGCGTGCGGTTGTCGCCGGCCATCTGACGCTCACCCTGGAGCACGTGGATGGTGACCTCCGGCTGGCTGTCAGCGGCGGTGGAGTAGACCTCCTTTTTGCTGGTGGGGATGGTCGTGTTGCGCGGGATCATGACCGTCATGACCGAGCCGAGAGTCTCGACGCCGAGTGACAGCGGGGTGACATCGAGGACGAGGATGTCCTTGACCTCGCCGCCGATAATACCGGCCTGGATGGCGGCGCCGATGCCAACGGCTTCATCAGGGTTGACGCTCTTGTTGGGCTCCTTGCCGAAGATCTCGCGGCAGAGCTGCTGCACGGCGGGCGTGCGGGTGGAGCCGCCGACGAGGATGCACTCGGCGATGTCCGCCGGGGTGCATTTGGCGTCCTGCAAGGCCTTGAGAACGGGGCCGCGGCAGCGCTCGGTCAAGTGGGCGGTGAGCTGCTCGAACTTGCTGCGGGTCAGGGTCTGGTTCAAGTGCTTGGGTCCGGAGGCGTCGGCGGTGATGAACGGCAGGTTGATGTTGGCCTCCATGCTGCTGCTCAGCTCGCACTTGGCCTTTTCGCAGGCCTCCTTGAGCCGCTGGTGGGCCATGGCGTCCTTGCGGAGGTCGATGCCGTACTGCTTGCGGAACTCCTCGGCGACGTAGTCGATGAGGACCTGGTCATAGTCGTCGCCGCCCAGGTGGGTGTCGCCGTTGATGGACAGCGTTTCGAAGACGCCTTCGCCAACGTCGAGGATGGAGATATCGAACGTGCCGCCGCCCAGGTCGAAGACGGCGATCTTGCCGCCCTTCTTCTTGTCCATGCCATAAGCCAGGGCCGCGGCAGTCGGCTCGGGCAGGACGCGCTTGACGTCGAAGCCGGCGATCTCGCCTGCTTCCTTGGTCGCCTTGCGCTGGGAGTCGTTGAAGTAGGCCGGGACGGTGATGACGGCGGCGGTGACCTTCTCGCCGAGGTAATCTTCCGCGGTCTTCTTCAGATCCTGGAGGATCATGGCGGAGATCTCGGGCGGCGTGTAGTCCTTGCCGCGGACGCGGACCTTCACCAGTTCCTCGGGGCCGCCCACGATCTCGTAGGGGACGAGTTTCTCTTCGGTGCCGACTTCGCTGTGCCGACGCCCCATGAACCGCTTGATGCTGAAGACGGTGTTCTTGGGGTTGGTGACCTGCTGATGCTTGGCAATCTGGCCGACGAGACGCTCGCCCTTGTCGGTAAAGCCAACGACGGAGGGCGTGGTCCTTGAGCCCATCGCGTTGGTGAGAACCTTGGGCTGCCCGCCTTCCATGACAGCGACGACAGAGTTGGTGGTGCCCAGGTCGATTCCGATGATTTTTGACATTGGTGCAGCTCCTTTGCTTGCGTAATCCAAGGGCGGCGAGCGGTGCCTGCTATGGCGGCGCACTGCGCCCGATTGGGCAATTAGCAACGATGGTGCCAGGGGCAGCGGCTTTGGGGATAACACACAACGTATTGCTATGGAGAAGGTTACGGCTACACGCTTTTGGGTGGTGCACGCGCCGGGACTCGCCGACTGCCAGACTGGCATGCCGGGGTGGCATGACAGGGCGGCAGACCTTCAGCCCGGGCGGTTTCTTTGATGAAGGAGCGCGAAGTGCGATGGGGCGCGCAAGGCAGGTGCATGTGCACAAGAGAGAGGCAGGCGGCGCCCACGCGAACCGGTGCCCGGCGGGCTACACTCTGTGGTGTTTGAGTGCCGCAGGTTCTCGGTTTTCTCGGTTCGGCGGCGAGGACAGACAGATCTTTGTGAGGGAGGGAATCACGATGCTCGGATACAGGGGCCTGGCGTTGCTGATCGGTTTGGTGTCGTGCGTCTCGGTCGCCGTGGGCGAGGAGCCGTTCCGCGACTTGAGCTTCGCCGAGGCGTGCGCCGCGGCAAAGGAGGAGGACAAGGTCGTTCTGATCGACTTCTACACGACGTGGTGCGGGCCATGCAAGATGATGGACAAGACCACGTGGCGGAACAGGAGAGTCCGCAGGTGGCTGAAGAAGAAGACGGTGGCGCTGAAGATCGATGCTGAAGCAGAGCGCGGGTTGGCAAAGAAGTACAGCGTTGAGGCTTATCCCACGGTCTTGTTGCTCAAGCCGGATGGAACCGAAATCGATCGGTTGGTTGGATCCCGTGAGGCGGAGGTCTTTCTTTCGGAGACCGAGGATGCGCTGGCGGGCAAGGACAGCCTGGCGAGGGCGAAGGAGAAGATCGAGGGGGAGAAGAAAAATGATCCGATGGAGCGGATGAAATACGCGGCTGTCCTGGCGCAGAAAGGCAAGTATGAGGAGGGGTTGAAGGAGTACCTGTGGTGCTTCGATCACGGGAATGAGAACAACGTCGGATTCTACGGCGTGCGTCTGTCGTTCTTATTGGGCGACATCGTGCGGCTCGGCGGCAAGTATCCGCCGGCGTTGGAGGCGCTAAGGGAGCGCCGGGATGCGGCGGAGAAGGCGCTGCTGGCCGGCGCCGGGAAAAAAGGGAAACGGGAAGCGTCGGGCTTGCTTGGATTCCTGCGGAAGCCGGCGCTGGATCCTGTCTTCGAGAATGCGATGGTCCTTGCGGCGATCAATCGCGAGTTGGGCGAGGATGAAAACACGCTGGTCGTGTATGACAAGTTGGCCGCAGAAGGCAAAGCGACAGAGGCTGCTCGAAGGGCGATGTTCCGAACCGTGCTGGACCAGCTTCTGCAGGCCAGGCGATACGATGATGTGCTTGCCGGGGCGGACGTTTCCAGGGAAATGAACTCGCGCATTGAGGCGTACAAGGTCAGCGCAGCGCTGAGCAGCGGCAGGAAGCATGATACTGGCGACTTTATGAAGGTCCAGGTTGCGATTGAGGGCGGTAAGTTCTACGAAGCGCTGTTGGGCGTCGGGCTGGCCGACAAGGCCCGCCGATTGGCCAACAAGCTCATCGCTTTCGACGAGCGCGGCCGGACCTATGCCACGCTGATCGAGCATGCCGTTCGGGCGGGGGCGTATGACGAAGCGCGAAAGCTGGTTCGTCGGGCCAGGATCAGCCTGCCTGATGAGGAGTTGCCGACGGTGCGGCAGGCGGCGGGGAGGATTCCGGCAGGCGGGCGAGTTGGGAAGGGCGGGCGCGGGACTGACTAGGGAAGCCTGTCCAGGGTGAGCAGCGTAATCTCCGGCGGGCAGTTCAATCGCAGCATGGGGGACTGGCCGCGCTCGGATCCGACGCCGCGGCTGATGTAGATGTTGTCACCGTTGAAGTCGTGCAGGCCGCCTCTGGCGATGTCGCGAGGAACTCTGCTCAACGTGATGGGGGGGCCGAACCAGGGAATCACGACCTGGCCGCCATGGGTGTGACCTGAGACCACCAGGTCGATGCGGGAGTGTCTGGCAAGCTCGAGCACGGCGTCGGGGCGGTGTGAGAGCAGGATGCGAATGTCCTCGTCGCCCGGGGCGGTCTCAAGTTGGCGCATCGTGTCCAACGCGGCCGGGGAGAAGCAGTCCAACTCGACGCCTCCCAGGGTGATGCGGCGGTCGTTGGCGGTGAAACGCACGATGGTATTGCGGAGGACCTTGACCGGCGTGCCGGCGAGCATGGCATCAAACTGGGGACTGTGATCGACGTCGCCGGGGACTATGTACGCGCCGGCGGGGGCGTTGAGGCGGCAGAGCAGATCGTGCATCGCGGCCGTCTCTCCGGAAGCTCCGGTCCAGGGGTTTTGGAAGAGGTCGCCTGGCAGGAGGATGATGTCGGGCCGTTCGGCCATGAGCCTCTTGACGGCTGACACTTCGTATTCGGTGACGTGATCGGTTTGTATGTCGGCCAAAATACCGATTCGGATCGGCGAAGTCCCGGATCGTTGCGGGGGGAGGGGCATCACCGGGGTTTCCAGCTTCAGGCGATGGGGCTCAACGTAGGTGGCATATGCACCCAAGGGCGCCATGAGCAGGGCGATCGCCGCCGCATAGCACACGGACGTGGCGACTCGCGGCCGGGGGTTGGCCCGGCGGTCGAGCATCGCCACAGCAAGGATGACCAACCCGCCGAGCGGGATCAGCACGAACGCGACCAGGTATGCCAGGTAAACGAGACCGAAGAAGTTGAAGCCCAGCGACCAGCAGAGCGGCAGTTGCAGTGTGAACACTGCCGCCGCGGCGACGAGGGCTTGCAGGAAACGGCGAAGATCTAGAGGACTCTGCGGCGGCGTGCCGGGGCGCGGCTTGCGGGGGGAGAAGAAGACGATCGCGAAGGTGGTCGCGTCGATCAGCGTCGAGAGGGCCAAAATCGTGAGAAACCTGGAATAAGGCATATCGCTTCGACCGTGAGTTACAGGTCGGCAGGGCCGCGTTTTGATTCTAACGGTGGACGCCCTGGGGCGATACAATGTGCGACCTCCAGTCTGACGCGTCCCACCGAGGTTGCAAAGTCAAAGGCCGAAGGCGACCAACGAGGAATGGCCTTTCGCCAAGGCAGCGGTCGCTCCATCGCCGGCGTCGTCGGAGTCAGGCAGCCCGCACAAGCTCGATCGAGCGTGCACGCCTCTGGTTTGGTTTCTGGCCCGCCGGCACGGGGAGACGTTCGAGGGGTTGCTGATCATTCCGGGTTTGTGGAGGGGACGGCAAGGGGATGGGAGACGATTGGCTGCGAGGTGCCGGGCTGTGGCTCGGGCATCCCGAGGTGTGTTGCTGGCCTGAGTTGTAGTGCTTTCCCAACGCGGGGTGTGTTAAAACGAGAAAAATGGGGAAAATGGGAATATTAGTGGTATCAAGAGGCTGGATCGTCCCGCTGCCGCAGCGCCATGCGGGCATGTCTGGCACCACCAGTGGGGGGCGTTTCAGGCGAGCCGTTCTTGGGCCTTGAACGGTGGTCCGGCAACGCGAAAAAAGACCCATTCCGAGAGCTGCAAGCTTGCATTGGTCAAGAGGTTCTGGTAGGCTGGAGCTACTGTCGGAGGAGATCGGGAAGTCGAAGCGTCGCTGACCAAATCCGGTCAGCGAGGATAAGAACACTTCACGTTAACAGGAGACTGAGGGGAACGGTTTCGGTGTGCCTAAGGTAACGTTCACAATCGACAGTCTGCGCGAGAGGAACCCGCAGATGTGGGTGACGCTGACCACTCATGTCGCGTGGCGGACAGGCTGTTGTTTTGATTTGTTTCTTCGTCGTTCTTTGTGCTTCTGGGGGTGTTCAATGCAACTGCGCCGGGGCGATGGGTGCGACCGCATGGCCTCGGGGTAAGCCCGAATTGTTTGGGGACGTGTTACGGAGTCGTGTAACAGGAGGCAGAATTATGGATTGGAAGAAGAAGTTGTATTTGTTGGGAGTCGTACTTCTGTGTACGGGCGTGCTGGCGTCGTTCGCCAGCGCGGACAATCCCAGTCAACAGCCCATGACCAAGAGTCAGGCGATGTCCAACGACGCCGGCGCCAAAGTGAAGGTTCCGGGCGTTGTGACTCCTCCGGTTTCGAGAACGGCGGTCATGCCGCCGGAGAAGAGGGAGTTTCCGGTGAAGGCGGAAGAGCCGACGCCGGAGCAACTTCAGGCCGCGGCTGAGGAGCAGAAGCGGCTGGAGGAAACCGGCGGAAAGGTGATTCCTCCGGATGAGTCGCTGAATGTGACCAGCGTCGTGCCGGTCGACCTGAGCACCGGGCCGCGCGACGGCGAACCGCGTTCCGCGTGCGTCGGCAACAAGGACATCGACGGCGCCGGGACGACCGCTTTCAACTACATGTTCAACGCCTATTGGGCGTCCCGACGCGTTACGAGCATCTACACCGCGTCGGAGTTCAACTGCACCGGCGGGCCCATCAGTGGGATTCGGTTCTACGTGTCCACGCTCCCCACCGCTGGGTACCCGTTCGTGAACTTCCAGATTGCCATGCGGCACACGACGGCATCGACATACACTAGCCCGTACTGCTTCACGGCATTTCCCGACGGCTGGACCGTGGTGTACACGTCCGCGTCACAGACCATTACCACACTCGGCTGGAACACTTTCACGTTCACCACGCCGTTTGTCTACAATGGCACTGACAACGTCGAGGTGGATGTCAGTTGGGGCAAGATCCCCTCGGACAGCGGCAACAGCGGGTCGATATGGGGCTATACGGCGAGCCCCACACCGCGCACGATCTACGCCTACACCGACAGCGTGACGGCTCTTCCGCCCACATGGACTTGCGCCGTCAGCGGTCTGTATATTTACAGTAGCACGGTCACGCCGCGTTGCCAGTTCATGTTCCCGCCGCCGACGGTGGGTGCCTGCTGCAGCGGCATGTCCTGCACGCCGGATATGACGGCGACTGCCTGCGCAGCGGCCGGCGGTGTGTATGTCGGCGACGGGACCACGTGTACGCCCAACCCATGCAGCGGCGCTTGCTGCGTGAACTACGTCTGCATCGGCACCATGACCCAGGCGGACTGCTCGGCACAGAGCGGCTCATGGTATCAGTCTCAGGACTGCGCTACGTTCTATTGCCCGCCGTGGAATGACAACTGCTCGGCGGTCACGCCGGTGGCTCTGACTCCGGGCGTGCCGGTTACCTTCAACGGCACAACGCTCGGGGCGACCAACGACTGCGCCGCCTTCGCCGGCGGTCAAGTCTGGCATGCCTTCACGCTGCCGGGGACCTTCCCGTTGTGGGATGTCAAGTTGGATTATTGCACGACCTCTCCGGCCTTCGGTAATGGGTGGCTGAACATGACCACGAGTTGCCCGTGCGGCACCATCACCGCGGCCGGGGCTTACAATAGCACCGAATGCGGCGACGGCAATCTCACCATCCGGTGGGGGGGCCTGGCTCCTGGCAACTACTGGTATCCGGTGCTGCTGGATCCGGCGCACAGCGCTGCCGGCCCGTACACGATCCACGTCGTGGCCAATCCGGGCTACTGCGCGTCCTACGCGACGAGCACGGCCGACGAGACCATCAAGAATTTCACGTTGGGAACGATCAACAACACGACGACCAACTGTGACACCTATGACAACTTCACGGCTATCTCGACGAACGTCCAGATAGGCACCACCTATCCGTTCAGTCTCACAATCGGCGACTGCGAAGGATCAAGCTGCTACAGCAAGCAGGCCGCGATCTACGTTGACTGGAACCAGGACTACGACTTCGCCGACATCGGTGAGCTGGTGTGGTCGTCCGGCCAGTTGGGCAATACGCCGTGTCCCGACATGACGGTCACCGGCAACATTGCCGTGCCGGTCGGCACGCCCTTGGGCGCCACCCGCATCCGAGTTGTGGTCATAGAAGGCTCGGCGCTGCCGCCTGCATGTGGAACTTACACATGGGGTGCGACCGAGGATTACACTCTCGTCATTAACCCGGCCCCGCCGACCGGCGCCTGCTGCTTCGGCGTGACCTGCGAGGACACGGGCACTTGGACCGAGGCGGCGTGCGTTGCCGCTGGCGGCCGCTATGCGGGCAATGGCTCGACTTGCACTCCGAACCCGTGCTTCGGCGCCTGCTGCCTGATCGACGGCTCGTGCATCGAGACGATGACCGCGACGGATTGCGCTGCGGCGTCGGGCGTGTTCCATGGCACCGGCACGGCTTGTGCGACGACGGTTTGCCCGACACCGGGCAACGACTGCACGAATCCGATCGTCATCACTCTGCCGGGCGCGCTGCCGTACACCAACACGAACTACACGTGCGGCCGCGTAGATGACTACAACGCGACCTGCATGGGTTTATATGACGGCGGCGAGGACATCATCTACAAGCTCGTTGTGACGCAGGATGTCTGCCTCAGCCTGGTGATGAGCACCACCACGACTTATACCGGCATGGCCATCGACGACAGTTGTCCGTTCGATGCCACGACCTGCCTCTATAACGTCGCGAACTCCGGGGCCGGCGGCGTTTCGCTGAGCAACGTGAACCTGGTTGCCGGCACCTACTGGGTGATGATCGACACGTGGCCGGCACCGGCCTGCATCCCGACGTTCACTCTGAACATCACGGAGTGCCCGAAGGGTGCGTGCTGCGTCGGCGAGAGCTGCTCGATCATGTATCAGGCGGCCTGCGCTGCCGCGGGCGGCAAGTTCATCGGCAACGGCGTCCCGTGCGATCCGAATCCGTGTGCTCTGCGGGCATGCTGCTTCTGGCCGGCGGGAACCTGCCAGAACCTGTCCGAGGGTGATTGCGCCACCGCGGGCGGCACGTTCCACAGTGACGCCACCTGCGCGACCATCACCTGCCCGACGCCGGGCGATCTGTGCACTGATCCAGTCGTGATCACGGCGCTGCCGTACGCGAACCAGTTCAACAACGACACCGCCACGGCGGGTCCGCCGAGCTGCAACACGTACTACACGGTGACGCAGAACGACTGGTGGTTCCAGTACACTCCGTCGGCGAACCAGTGCGCGTTTGTGGACGTGTATGAAGTCACGTCGTACGACACGGTCATGGGTATCTACACGGGTCCGGACTGCAACACGCTGACCAACATCGTGTGTGTGGACGATCCGGATGGTTATCACATCCAGCTGGCCCTCAACGCCGGGACCACCTACTGGTTCCAGATCGGTGACTACGGCTCGACCGAGGGCGGCGGTGTGACGAACTTCGCGTTGTACCTCTGCCCGCAGGGTGCGTGCTGCGTCGGTACAACCTGCACGATCGAGTACTCGACGGCGTGCGCCGCTCTGGGCGGGGTCTATCAGGGCGACAACACGACCTGCGATCCGAACCCCTGCCTGATCGGTGCATGCTGCAACTTCCCGGCACCGTGCGCGGATACGGATGAGCCGACCTGTGTGGCTCAAGGCGGAACGTGGCATGGCGGCGCCCACTGCGCCACCTTCGTCTGCCCGACGCCGGGTGACAACTGCGCGGCTCCGTTCGTGGTCAATATCCCCGCTCAGGTTCCGTTCACGGATGCCGGCCAGCACACGTGCGGCCGCGGGAATGACTACAGCGACACCTGTCTGGGCTACTACGACGGCGGCGAGGACATCATTTACCAGTTGGTGGTTACGGCCCCCACCTGCGTGAATATCACCGCCACCGGCGCTGATTCGACTCAGAACTGGATCGGCGTGGGCATTGACACGGCCTGCCCGCTGGGCGCCACCTGCATGAAGGTTGCCAACAGCAGTTCGGGCACGACGGCCACGCTGGCCAATGTTTCTCTGCCGATCGGCGTTTACTACGTGATGGTCGATACCTGGCCGTCACCGAACTGCCTGACCAACTTCACGTTGAGCATCACGGTCGGCACCGGCTGTCCGGTGGGCGCCTGCTGCCTGTACGGCATCGGGACGCTGGGCTGCGAGGTCATGTTCCAGGACGACTGCGTTGCCCTGGGCGGGGCCTACGGCGGCAATGGCAGCGTGTGCTCGGGTCAGGACTGCATCGGCTTCGGCATCGACAACTTCTGTATGATTTTGGGCGGTGCTCCGGATTGCCAGCCTAACGGCATACCGGATATCTGCGACATCAACAGCGGCACCAGCCATGACTGGGACGGCAACATGGTGCCCGACGAGTGCCAGCCCGATTGCAACGGCAACGGTTGGCCAGACTTCTGCGATTTGCCCGGCGGGTGCGCCATCGGCAGTCGCAGCGTGCCGGGTTGCGCAAATGACCCGGACTGCGGTCTGAGTCTGGACTGCCAGCCGGATGGTATTCCTGACGAATGCCAGCTCGGCGGCGGCGGTGGCGGCGGCGGTGGCGCGAACCTGGTCCAGGATCCGAGCTTCGAGGGCGGTACGCCCAGCACGGCCTGGGGCGAGTTCTCCACCAACTTCGGCACACCGCTGTGCGACGCCACGTCGTGCGGCTCGGGTGCCGGCAGCGCCTTGCCGCACACCGGCTCATGGTGGTGCTGGTTCGGCGGTGCGGGCAGCACCGGCGTCTTCCCGGAGGTCGGGTCTGTGACGCAAACGCTCACCATCCCGCCGGGCGGCGCTACGCTCGAGTTCTATCTGTGGATGGGTCTCGCGAATGACCCGACGTCGTTCGTGAGAGCCTTGGTTGATACTACTGAAGTGGTCAAGATCTGGGCCAACGATCCGCTCTATGCGGGTGGTTACGCCCTCGTGACCGTGGACATCTCCGCTTTCGCGGGCGGTACTCATGTGCTGAAGATCGAAGGTCAGCAGACCGTTTACGGCGCCGGCGCCACCAACATGAACGTTGATGACGTTTCGGTCACGGCCGGCGGCGGCGGCGGCGGAGACTGCAACAACAACGGGATTCCGGATGATTGCGACAGGCGCGATCACCCAACTGACCCGATTGGTGCAGACTGCAACGGCAACCTGGTCATCGACACGTGCGAGTGGGCCGACTGCAACAACAACGGCGTGCTTGACGCGTGCGACATCCTGAGCGGCTACAGCGTGGACTGCAATGGCAACGGCATTCCGGATGAGTGCGATGTGGCCAGCGGCGGCGCCAGTTCGGACTGCAACGCCAACGGCGTTCCGGATGAGTGCGACATTGCTTCCGGCGCCAGCGCGGACTGCAACGGCAACGGCATTCCTGACGAGTGCGACATTGCCACCTGCCCGCCGGGCGACCTGAGCTGTGCAGACTGCCAGGGTGACGGCATCCCGGATGGCTGCCAGTTGGGCATCGGCCGGGATGAGTTGTTGT
This sequence comes from Phycisphaerae bacterium, assembly GCA_035542775.1. Taxonomy (GTDB): domain Bacteria; phylum Planctomycetota; class Phycisphaerae; order UBA1845; family UTPLA1; genus DATKKX01. Next base: position 10,941 of record DATKKX010000296.1, read on the forward strand.
ACGACGACGGTTCCAGCGAAGACGGCCTGGGCAACGGCTACTATGCCCATGAGGTCATCTGGATCCATCACTTCACGGTAGCCACTCCTGGAACGGTCACGGCGATCAAGACCACGTTCGGTACGCCGGCCTATCCGGGCAGCTCCGGCGTGACGGCGGGCGATACGTTCCACGTCTACGTGTGGAGCGACCCGAACGGCGACGGCAGCCCGGCGGACGGCGTCTGCCTGGTGGCGGTTGCTGCGGCCGTTGACGGCGGCAGCATCGACAGCGATGTGTTCCAGACCGTTGCGATTCCGCCGACCACCGTGGGCCTGAGCTTCTTCATCGGAGCGGGCTACAACGGCGGCACGGGCTTCGCAGCGCCGCTGGATGAGACCGCGCCGCTGGCTCACGAGTCGTGGGCTGCGTACACGATCTCTCCGCCGGTCGATCCGAACAACTTCGGCTCGACGCTGTTGAACATGGATACGGTAGTGGCGGGCGACTGGATGCTGCGAGCGATCGCAACGTTCGGGCCGCCGGCGAATGACTGCAACCAGAACAGCATTCCTGACGAATGCGATATCAGCGTTGCGTTCAATCCGCCGCCGCCCGCGCAACCCATCTACTTCTGCCAGGGGGATGTGTATCCTCCGTGCGATACCGACTACAACGGAGACGGCATACCGGATCACTGCCAGACTTGCGGTGATTTCTGCAGCACTGCCTATCCGCCGTACGGTGCACCAGATGGTCTGGTCAACGAGAACGACTACTGGTACATCCACGACGGTATCGGCTTCAGTGCGCCGCATCCGAAGTATGTCGAGCACGAGTTGGCAGATATGGACGGCGATGGGGCCATCACCCTGCAGGATTATCAGAGCTGGGTGATGTGCTACCACATGGCCAACGGCAAGGTGTTTGTGCCGCCGACCAAGCGGCCGGCACCGCCGAAGCAGCCGAAGCCGCTCCCGACTCCGGGACTGCCGGCTCCGACGCCCACACTGCCTGCCAGCGGCACGCCGCTGCATACGGCCCCCGCGGGTAGCGGTTTGGTCCATTGACGTGAGGTCCGATCATCAGCCGGCGCCCCAAGGGGGCGCCGGCCCGGTGATCCTGCTGATAACAAGTGAAAATCGGGGTAGACTAGGCTACGAAACGAGGGAACAATGTCGCATCAGGGTTGATGCGAGGAGGATGAGGCATGAAGATGATGAGAGGTTTGTGTGTCGCGCTGCTCGCCGGACTGGTGCTGACCAGCACGGCGTCGGCGGGTATTATTCAGCTCAGTTGGGCGCCTTGGCAGGCCGGTGATCCCGGTGGAGCCGGCGATTTCCTGCTTTGGGCCAACATTAATGCTTCGGACGCCATCGTGGGATGGGGACTGGATCTGTATTACAGCAGCCCCATTACTGCGGCTGTTCACGCCTATGGCCCGGCCTGGGATGTGAGCGGGACGTACGCTCCGCCGGATCCGACGGATCCGCTGGTGGCGTTCAACTTCGCGGATATTACGTCGTATCCGCCGCCGAACGGCGTTTTCGGCCCGCATGTGCTGCTGGCAGCGATGACTTTCACCAATGTGACGAATCCGCTCACTCAGGTGACCTTGTGGGCTCATGACCAGTTCCACATCACGGGATCTCAGACGGTGGATCTGAACGAAGGCTTTGCGAAGAATCCGCCGCCGACGTGTGTGTTCGTTGACTGGTACATTCCCGAGCCCGCCACGCTGGCGCTGTTGGGCCTGGGCATCCTGGGTCTGATTCGACGGCGATAGGACGCTTGGAGTAGCGACAAAGCTTTCGCGCAATCGGTGAAGTAAGCATTTCCGATTGCCGTGAGCGCCTATACTGGAGGCCGCACTCGCCTCTGAGGGGGAGAGTGCGGCCTCTTTATGCGCCTGCCTAGCTTTCCAATCGCGGCATCATGCGATTTCATACTCTGTTCATCGAAGGCTGGTCCGGCCCCGCGACCGATTTTCAATGGCCCGGAGACGGGACATCCAGAGTCTCGCGTGGCACCAACTTTTCCTTGACAGCCCCTATGTTAGTGGCT